>NZ_JBEYSJ010000009.1:0-126527 GCF_040704195.1 Amycolatopsis sp. NPDC047767 | reverse complement strand
CGGTATCGATGCCGGACATCTACCAGCACCCGACAATTCGGTCCCTCGCAGCGGCCCTCACCACGACAACCGGCACCGAACCCGCACCTGCCTCGCAGCCGGCAACTCCGGCAGTTTCCCTTGACCCACCGAGGCCCGCCCGCAAGGGCAAGTTCGTCCTCTGCGGGGCGCTGCAACTCCTGTTCCTTCTCGGGTATCCCGCCCTCACCGCGGCCCTCTGGGTGACGGGCTTCTACTGGGTCTCGGCCAGCCCGAACCTGGTCGACGTCTACCTGCGTTCCGTCGCGTTCGGCGGTGCGATGTTCTTCGGCCTGTGCACCGTCCCGATCCTCGTCAAGTGGGTGCTCATCGGCCGGTGGAAGCCTCAGGAGATCCGCGTCTGGAGCCTGGCGTACGTCCGCTTTTGGCTCGTCAAAACGCTGATCCAGCGGAACCCGATGATGTTGTTCGTCGGTTCGCCCCTCTACGCGCTCTACCTGAGAGCGCTGGGCGCGAAGATCGGGCGCGGTGCCGTCATCTTCTCCAGGAACCTGCCCGCGTGCACCGACCTGCTCAGCATCGGCGACGGCGCGGTGATCCGGAAAGACTCGTTCTTCAACGGCTACCGAGCTCACGACGGCGTCATCCAGACGGGTGCAGTGAGCATCGGCAAGGACGCGCTCGTCGGCGAGGCGACGGTGCTCGACATCCGGACCTCGATGGGTGACGGGGCCCAGCTCGGGCACTCGTCCGCTCTGCACGTGGGTCAGGCAATACCCACCGGGGAGCGCTGGATCGGCTCACCCGCGCAGCGGGCCGTGAAGACGACCCAGATGACGGTCACAACACGCGACGTGGGCGCAGGACGACGGGTGGTCTTCTCGGCCGTGCAGCTGGCGAACCTGCTCCTGCTGGGCCTGCCGCTGACGTTCGGCATCGCGGACTTCGCGATCCCGCGGGTCCCGGAGTTCGGCCCGCTGCTGGACTCGGCACCGGTGTCGCTCACGACCTGGACGTTCTTCCGGGACGCGCTGGTCGTCTCCGCCGTGCTCTTCTTCGGCGCCATGCTCGTCGGCCTCGTGCTGGTGGGAACGGTTCCGCGCGTGCTGAACCTGTTCATCAAGCCGGACAAGGTCTATCCGCTGTACGGATTCCACTACTGGGTTCAACGCGCGATCACCCGCACGACCAACATCAGGTTCTACACGACTCTCTTCGGCGGAACTTCCTACATCATCTACTACCTGCGTTGGCTGGGCTACCGCCTCCGCGGGGTGCGGCAAACCGGTTCGAACTTCGGCGAAATGGTGAAGCACGACACCCCGTTCCTCAGCGCGGCCGGCAGCGGAACGATGGTCGCGGACGGGCTTTCCATCATCAACGCCGATTTCTCGAGCACCTCCTTCCGCCTGTCCCAGGCGTCGATCGGGCCGGACAACTTCCTGGGAAACATGATCGCCTACCCCCCGCAGAGCAAGGCGGGCGACAACTGCCTCCTCGCGACGAAGGTCATGGTGCCCCTCGACGGACAGGTGCGGAAAGGCGTGGGCCTGCTCGGCTCGCCCAGCTTCGAGATCCCACGATCGGTCAAGCGCGACAGGGATCTCGACGTGAGCAGCGCAGACGAGCTGCGCCGCGGCCTCAGGGCCAAGACCGTCTACAACACCATCAGCATGGCGCTGTTCCTGCTGGTGCGCTGGACCTTCTTCGTGTCCGTCGTCGTGGTCTACCTGGCCGCGGTCAACCTCCTGCACTTCGTGGGTTCGCTCGCACTCGCGGTCGCACTGGCCACCGCGGTGATCATCGTTTTCACGGTCGCCTACAACGTCGTGATCGACCGGCTGTTCCGGCCGCTGCAGGCCTTGGTGCCGCAGGGCTGCTCGATCTACGACCGCGCCTTCTGGCGGCACGAACGTTTCTGGAAAGTCAGTTCCCTCACCTATGTCCTCGCCTTCAACGGCACCCCGTTCAAGAACGTGATCTGGCGGTTGCTGGGCATGCGGGTCGGCCGCCGGGTCTTCGACGACGGCCTCCGCGTGCCCGAGCGGACGTTCACCACAATCGGTGACGACTGCACCCTCAACGCGGACACCATCGTCCAAACCCACTCGCAGGAGGACGGCGGATTCAAGTCGGACCGCACCACGATCGGTGCCGACTGCACCCTCGAGGTCGGCGCCTTCGTCCACTATGGCGTGACGACCGGCGACGGCGCCGTGCTCGCCACCGGCTCCTTCCTCATGAAGGGCGAGGAAATGCCACCGAACACACGGTGGGGCGGAAACCCCGCCACCGAGATGCACGAGCAACCGGGCGATCCGCAGGTCCGAAAGACCAGCGAGGACAACGGCACCGCCGTAGTCGCGCGGTGTCCTTAAAGGACATTGCCGAGCCACCACGCCCGGACAGCTGAAGTCGTCCTCCGGTCGGAACTGAAGGGAGATCGAGATGTCGTCCTCGTCATCATTGCTGCTGGACGTGGATCTGCAGCCCGGCAGGGTGCCGATGCTGCGAGCCGGGACCACCGGCGACGGACCGAACTGGGCGGCCGGGCACCGCGACGCCTTGCGCGCCGTCGTCGCCGAGCACGGTGCGGTCCTGGTCCGCGGCCTCGGGCTGCGCGATGCGGCCGAGGTCACCGAGGTGTTCCGCGGGCTGGCCACCGCGGGCCTGATGACCGAGAGAGAGGCGTTCGCGGAGCGGCAGACCTACGCCGACGGCGTGTACTCCTCGTCGAAGTGGCCACCGAACCAGCCGATGTGCATGCACCACGAACTGAGCTACCGCCTCGAGTTTCCCGGCCTGATGCTGTTCGCGTGCCTGTCCGCGCCCGCCGAGGGCGGGGCGACCGGGGTGGCGGACTCGACCGCCGTGCTCGACGCGCTGCCCGGTGACCTCGTCGAACGGCTCGAGCGGGAGGGCTGGATGCTCGTCCGCAACTACAACGAGGAGATCGGCGCGTCGCTCGCCGAGGCGCTCGGCACCGAGGACCGCGGCGCGGTCGAGAGCTACTGCCGCGCCAATGCCATCGAGTTCGAGTGGCAGCCCGACGGCGGGCTGCGCACCTGGCAGCGCCGCAGCGCGGTGGTGCGGCACCCGGTCACCGGCCGGCGCTGCTGGTTCAACCAGATCGCCTTCCTCAACGAGTGGACGCTCGACCCCGAGGTGCGCGAGTTCCTGGTCGACACCTACGGCACCGACGGGCTGCCGTTCACCACCCGCTTCGGCGGCGGCGACCCGATAGGCGAGGACGTCGTGCAGCTGCTCAACGAGGTGTACGAGGCCAACACCATGCGGGAGCCCTGGCAGGCGGGCGATCTGATGCTCGTCGACAACATCCGCAGCGCGCACAGCAGGGAGCCCTTCACCGGACCGCGCGAAGTCCTGGTCGGGATGGCGGACCCGGTTCACCTGGCCGACTGCTCGCCGACCGTCGAGATCGACGTCGGATGACCACGTCGGCACTGCGCGCCGGCCGGTCGGATGCGCACCGAGGTGTTGCCGACTTCCGGTGTCCGGCACCCGGGCGATCCCGGCCCTGTCCTCCGGGCCGAGCCGGCGCGGGAGGGGGCTGAGCCTCGCCCGCGGCCAGGCGAACCGAACAGAAGGGAACCTTCCGAGATGATCATGCGGTTGCCGGACCTCGTTGCCAGGTCCGCCCGACGCGCCCCCGACACGCCCGCCCTGACCACGCGAAGGAGCACGATCTCCTACGCGGATCTGTTGGAGCGGACGGAGCGAGCGGCCGCCGGCCTGCACGATCTCGGGCTCGATGGTGGTGAGCGCGTCGCGGTCTTCCTGGACAAGAGGATCGAGACCGTCGTGGCGCTGCTCGCCTGCTCGCGGGCCGGTGGCGTGTTCATCCCGGTGAATCCCGTGCTGCGGCCCAGGCAGGTGAGGCACATTCTCGATGACTGCGCCGTGCGGGTACTGGTGACGTCCCCGGATCGGCTGCGGGCCCTGCGCGCCGAGCTCGCCGCCTGCAAGTCACTCTCCCACGTCCTCGTGGTGGGCGACTCGCCTGGTGAGGACAAGGAAGCCCCTTACCGCGTGCATTGCTGGTCGGAGGTCGCCGAGCGCGCAACCCAGGCGGTGTGTCCTCCGACGGGTGGTGTCGACACGGATGTGGCCGCGATCCTCTACACGTCAGGCAGCACCGGGGCCCCGAAGGGCGTCGTGCTGTCGCACCGCAACCTGGTCGTCGGCGCGGAGAGTGTCAGCACCTACCTGAACAACACGGCAGAAGATCGCATCCTGGCAGTTCTCCCGCTGAGCTTCGACGCCGGACTGAGCCAATTGACGACCGGCTTTTCCGTTGGTGCCAACGTGGTGCTCGCCGACTACCTGCTGCCGGGAGATGTCGTCCGGCTGTGCGCGGAGCACCGCATCAGCGGGATGGTCGGTGTACCGCCGCTGTGGATCCAGCTCGCGGCCCAGACGTGGCCAGTCGAGGCCGTAGCCGGGATGCGCTACTTCGCGAACACCGGAGGGCGCCTCCCGCGCGTCACCCTGCAACGACTGCGAGCGATCTTCCCGACTGCGGCGCCGTACCTGATGTACGGCCTCACAGAAGCGTTCCGCTCCACCTACCTCGACCCGCGGGAGGTCGACCGGCGGCCGGATTCGATCGGCCAGGCCATCCCGAACGCCGAGATCCTCGTGGTCCGGGAGGACGGCGGCCTGTGTGGCCCGGGCGAGCCGGGTGAGCTGGTACACCGAGGTCCGCTCGTCGCCTTGGGCTATTGGAACGACGCGCAGCGGACGGCCGAGCGGTTCCGGCCGGCACCGAACCGTGCAATCGAGCTGTGTACACCTGAGCTGGCGGTCTGGTCCGGCGACGTCGTCGTCCGCGACGAGGAGGGCTTCCTGTACTTCGTCGGCCGGCGCGACGACATGATCAAGACATCGGGGTATCGGGTCAGCCCCCAGGAGATCGAGGAAGTGGCCTACGAGACCGGGCTCGTCCACGATGCCGTAGCGCTCGGCCTCGAGGACGAGGCGCTCGGCCACCGGGTCGTCCTCGCCGTGACCCCCCGCGACCCCGCCGGCTTCGACCCGGCTGCGGTGACCGCGCGCTTGCGGCAGGAACTGCCCGGCTACATGGTGCCCGCCGAGGTGGTGGTCCGCAGCGCCCTGCCCCGATCGCCGAACGGCAAGTTCGACCGGGCAGTCCTTCGCCACGAGCTCGCCGCCTCCCGCCCTCAGGAGCCCGCATGACCGCCGTCGCCCGCGCGCGCCTCAAGACCAGCCCGTTCGCAAACGCCGACGGCTTATCGCGTTCCCGGACGTCCGGCACCGGGGAACTGTTGATGCAGATCGCAGGCCGTCGGGCCTGTGTGCCCAATGAGGAGGATCCGCATGCCTCGCTCGCCAGAGATCTCGCAAGCGATTTTCGAGGACGTCAAGGCCGTCGTGGTGGGCACGCTGGACATCGAGGACCAGGCCGATGACCTCGGGCCGGAGACGGGACTGTACGGCAATCTCCCCGAGCTCGATTCGCTCACCGTCGTCAAGCTCATTATCGCCTTGCGGAAACGGTTCGGGATCGAAATAGAGATCGACGAGATCGCGTGTGAAATCTTCGACACACTCGGGCGGCTCGCGGCGTTCGTGGAGTCCAGGGTGTACCGGCGGCCGCGCAGTTGAGTCCAGCGCTGGAAACGCTGAATCCACCGTCCGGCGCCGACCCATCACCTGCTTCACGTCGGGATCGGCACCGGCGCCGGCGGCAGCGACAGTCCGGTGTAGATCTGGTTGAGCACGGTGGGCAGCAAGGCGACCGCCGTGGTCCGGCCGTCCGGGGCCAAGGTCAAGCCGGCCCAGATGGTGAGCGTGACGTCGTTGGCCGGGTCGTATCCCATGAACGAGTTGAACCCGGGACATTCACCGCCGTGGTACCACATCGCGGCGTTCGGCGCGAAACGCTGGTAGGAGATGCCGTACCCGTACTTCTGCCCGTCGGGCGCGTTCGGGTCCTCGGCTTGCAGGCTGCCTTGCCATTGCCGCTGGAAGTCGGCGTTGAAGACCTTGCCCGAGACCAGCGCCCGGATCCACGTCGCCAAGTCGTCCGAGGTGGAGATGACTCCTCCCGCAGCGGTGGCGTACGAGGGGTTCTGCCGGGTGTAGTCGTTGGGCTGCAGTGTTCCGGCCCGGGCGGCGGCCTGCAGGTCGGGCGGGTACGTCAGGTCGACGAGCGCGTAAGCGGTCCCGCCGTACATGTAACCGTGGGAGTAGCGGTCCGGGATGGAGGTGTCGGTGGCCGCGGGCAGCGAAGTCTGCCGGAGACCGAACGGGCCGAACAGGCGCTGCTGCATCTGCTGGGCCAGGGGCCGTCCGTCCACCTTCTCGGCCACCAGGCCCAGCAGCGCGTAGTTGGTGTTGTTGTACTGGTACGCCGTGCCGGGCGGGAACTCCGGCGGGCGCCGGAAGGCGATGGCCAGCACGTCCTGAGGCGTGTAGACCTTCGCCGGATCGGCGTCCAGAGCCGCCGCCAGCTCGGGTGCTTCCGTGTAGTCGTACAGGCCGCTACGCATCGTCAGCAGCTGCGCCAGGGTGATGTTGTCGCCGTTGGGCACACCGGAGACGTAGCGCGACACCGGGTCGCTGAACCGGAGCTTGCCGTCTTGCGCGAGGAGCACGATCAGCGCCGACGTCATGGTCTTGGTGTTGGAGGCGACGCGGAAGTGGGTGTCCGCATCGGGCGGCGTGGTGGTGCCCAGTTGCGTGGTACCCACTCCCGCCGTGTAGGTGCCCTGCGGCGTGCGCAGCCGCACCACCGCCCCGGGAACCAGCAGCTCCTTGGCAGCGGCCGCCACGGTCGCCCGGAACGCGGCCGGGTCGATGGGCTTCAGCGCGGACTGCGCCGATGCGGAACCGGTTGTGGTCACCGGTGCCGCCGACGTGCCGGGCGGCGGCGTCGGTGCGGACGGAGTGCACCCCGCGATCATCAACACAACAGCGGACGCGAGCCCGGCTACGCGCCAGGATCGCCGCTTCCTCCAGCGAATTCCTGTGTCACGCCGGCCCCCGGCCGGATGCGCTCGGCATACCCTCATCGTGGGTATCACCGCCTCAGCCCCGGACTCGACTACCGCGCCGGTGCTGCCGGCACCGGACGATGGCCGTCATTAGAAGCCGAAAAGCCTATCAAGCCAAGCTTTCCGCACTCAATCCCCGGTGAAATCATGGCCGGTGCGCCGAAGCCGGGCACCACGACGAGCCCGCCGTCTCACGGCGCGGCGAGCCCGTCGGTGGTGAAAGCCTGGCCGCCGGCCCGACGCCGGGGTTTGGGCTCACTCCACGGGGGAACCACCCGGGGATGACGGACTTGCCCGCCCCGCTGTCGTTGTGGATCGACACCGCGCCCGCGCCGGAACGCGGCTCGGGGCCGCCGCCGGCGTGGGCCGAGGTGGTCGTGCTCGGGGCCGGGATCGCGGGCCTGACCACGGCGGTGCTGCTGGCGCGGGCCGGGAAGTCGGTGGTCGTGCTGGAGGCCGACCGGGTGGCGAGCGGCGTATCCGGGCACACGACGGCGAAGGTGAGCGCCCAGCACGGGCTGAAGTACGCCGAGCTCGAGGCGCGCCACGGCGCGGACGCCGCGAAGACCTACGCCGGGGCGCAGTCCGCGGCGCTGGAGTGGATCGCGGCCGAAGCGGGGATCGACTGCGCGTTCACCCGCGCGCCCAGCTACGTCTACACGACGCAGGCGGGGACCGTCGACAAGCTCAAGAAGGAAGCCGACGCGGCCACGAAAGCCGGGCTCCCGGCGGCGTACGTGAAAGACGTCGAGCTGGACGTGCCCGCCCTCGGTGCCGTGCGCGTCGCCGGGCAAGCGCATTTCCACCCCCGCCGTTGGCTGCTCGGGCTCGCCGCCGAGGTCGAACGCGCGGGCGGCACCGTCCTGGAGCACACGCGCGCGCTGGGCCTCGACTTGCGCGGCCGGGTCGTGCGGACGTCCGAGGGCGACGTCGAGGCCGACGAGGTCGTGGTCGCCACGCACTACCCCGTGTTCGACCGAGGGCTCTACTTCGCGCGGCTGGACCCGGTGCGCGACCTGGTCGTCGCGGGACCGGCGGCCGGCGACAAGGCGCCGGAGGGCATGTACCTCGACGCCGACACCCACCACTCGGTGCGCGCCTACACCGCCGAGGGCACCCCGACCGTCGTCGCCGGCGGCGAGCACTACCGCGTGGGCTCCGAATCGCACATCGAGGCGCGCTACGAACGCCTCGCCGCCTGGGCCGGCGAACACGCGGGCCTGCGCCGCGTGACGCACCGCTGGTCCGCGCACGATCTGTCCACTTTGGACGGACTGCCGTACGCCGGCCGCTATCTGCCCGCTTCGGCCCCGCTGTGGGTCGCCGCGGGCTTCGGACAATGGGGCATGACCGGCGGCACGGCCGCGGGTCAGGTCGTCGCCGCCCGCATCCTCGGCGAGGACCACCCCGCCGCCGCCCTGTTCGACCCCAACCGCTTCGACGCGCGCTCGGTGCTCAGCCTCGCCGAAGACGCCTTCGAGGTCGGCCGCCACCTCGTCGGCGACCACGTGTCCGTGCTGCAGCAGGGCCGCTCCCTGAACCAGGTGCGGCCTGGCCAGGGCGCCGTGGTCCGGGTGGGCGCCGAGCTCGTCGCCGCCTACCGCGCCGAAAACGGCGACCTGCACACCGTCGAGGCGCACTGCACGCACCTCGGCTGCCTGGTGACCTTCAACGACGCCGAACACACCTGGGACTGCCCGTGCCACGGCTCCCGCTTCGACCCCGACGGCGCCGTCGTCCAGGGCCCCGCCGTCCGGCCGTTGCGCCGCCATCAGCGCTGAGCCGCCGCGGGTCACCTTGGGGACACGGACACGCAGCGTCCTCATCGGCACCGGATCAGATCGACGCCGCGGGCCCGGCGGCCTCCCCTGGCAACGACGCCGAGCACGTTCCGGCACCCGGCCGCAGCACTACGTCCGCATCGTCAAGGTTCGTCGTCGTCGGCGCGAGGACTTTGCGGTCGCGCGCACTCATAGCTCTCGCCGGACGCTTCGTGGGTGCCCACCTCGGGACGATCACGCGGCAGGTCGCCGACCCCGGCGGCAAGACTTCGCCGCCCCATCAGCCTGACTCGTCCGTGACGTGGTGTTCGGTTCCGACCGGTTTCGGCTCGGGCGAGCCGCGCCGGCGGAGGTAGACGCAGAAGATGGCCACACAGCCGATGGCGAGGAACCTCGACTGCCAGTTCTGGCAGGGTCGCACGCGGGGGCCCAGCACCTGGTCGCGGTCGCTCTCCAGGCCGATCCTGCTCAGCGGGCTTCGACTCCGGCGAACCGCGTTGCACCAGCCACACCGTCGCGAACACGTAGAGGAAGAACTACAGATACTCCGACTGTCAGTCTCGGCGACGGCCACCGCGAACGACGACGACGTGAGGTACTCCCCCAGCCCGACCGTCTGGGCGCCGTGGGCCGGCTGGTGATCGTTGAAATCCGCCAGGCCGGACCAGGCCGGCACGAAGGTCCGCAGTCCCTACACGGCCCGCAGCGAACGACGGGCAACACCTGGGGAGCATCGGCGCCGCAACCGTTTCCGTAGCCGTCGGGAGTCGGCAGTCGAGCCGGACGGTGCGTTGAAAAGCCGGGACATCGGGGCGGGCCGCATCGGTTCACACATTTTTCCCAGGGCCGTGAATCATTGAATTTTTCAAGCGATTTTCCCAAGAAGATCACGGGAAACGATCTTCGAAACCGCTTCCGTGAGCCTTTTTTGTCGTTGCCACGCAAGGAAGAAACACGTTTTCCATGATCCCGTGTTTTCGCACCGAAGGATGGGGGTAGCTGATTTGGATGACGAAGTCACATTCCTGTTCGCGTCGATTTCGGGGGCAGCGTGCGGGTTGTGCGTGGGGACCTCGCAACCGCAAGAGTCAGGAGGAGCGGCAATGAAGGCAGGAACACGGATGGCGCTGGGCGTCGCAGCCGGTTATCTACTGGGGCGGACGAAGAAGGGGCGCCTCGCGTTGATGATCGCGGCCGCCGGGGCGAGCGGCAAGGCCGGGGTGTCACCGACGAAGCTCCTCCAAGATGGCCTCAAGCAGCTGGGGACGTCCCCGGAGATCGGCCAGCTGACGTCGCTGGCGCGCGACGAGCTGCTCAGCGCGGCGAAGTCGGCGGCGGTGACGGCGGCCAGCGGGCGGATCGAGTCGCTGAGCGAGCGCCTCCAGGACGGTGGTGCGCTCACCCGCGGCAAGAAGTCCAAAGCCGACGACGAGCACGACGAAGAGCCGAACGGTGAGGACGAAGCCCAGGAAGAGACCGAAGACGAGGACGAAGTCGCCGACGAGGACGAAGCCGAATCCGAGGAGGAACCGGAGGAAGAGCCGGAGCCCGAGGAAGAGCCGGAGCCCGAGAAGCCCCGGCGCCGCCGTGCGGCGAGCCGCCGCACGAGCGCTGACGACAGCGACACCGATGGCGAACGGCCGCGGCAGCGGCGGTCGCCCGGCCGGCGGGCCGCGGCGTCCGGTGACGGCGAAGGGTCCGGCAGTGCACGCACCGCCACCAAACGCTCGCCCGTCCGACGGACGAGGAAGTGAACGCAGTGGTCACCAAGACTTTGAAAAAGACCGCAGACAAAGCGACGGACACAGCCGGCAAAGCCACCGACACCGCCACGAAGGCCACCGGCGGGGACTCGAATGAGCTGACCGACGCCATCCGCGGGCTGGGCCAGGCGGCGATGAGCCGGGCAACCGGCGCGCTGACGAAAAAGATGTCCTCGACGGCCGGGCGGCTGACCGACTTCGCCGGAGGCGGGGGCGGTGGCCTGATGGAAGCGGTAACCGGCGGCAAGGGCGGCAGCATCAAGGGCCAGGCGATCAAGGGCGCGCTCAAAGGTGGCCTGTCCGGCATCGCGGAGAAGGTGAAGGGCGCGTTCAGCGGCGGGGGCGGCGGCGGCGGGAAAGGAAACAAGATCAAGCTCACCAACATCGTCGAGGAGATCGACATCGGTGCGCCGATCGACCTCGTCTACGACCAGTGGACCCGGTTCACCGACTTCCCTGCGTTCATGAAGAAGGTCAACAACGTCGAACAGGTCAGCGACGAGAAGACCGAGTGGAAAGCGCAGGTCTTCTGGTCGCACCGCACCTGGGAGGCCAACATCCTGGAGCAGGTGCCCTTCGAGCGGATCGTCTGGCGCTCCAAGGGAGCGAAGGGCCATGTCGACGGCGCCGTGACGTTCCACGAGCTCACGCCCGACCTCACCAAGGTCGTGCTGGTTCTCGCCTACCACCCGCAGGGGCTGTTCGAGCGCACCGGCAACATCTGGCGCGCCCAGGGCCGCCGGGCACGGCTGGAACTCAAGCACTTCCGCCGGCACGTGATGATGGAAGACCTGCTGAACCCCGACGACATCGAGGGGTGGCACGGCGAGATCCACGACGGGGAGGTCGTCGAGCAGGAGGACGAGGACACCGACCGCGACGAGAGCTCGCCCGACCAGGACGAAGAATCCGCCGACACCGGTTCCGACGAGGACGAGGACGAGGAGTCCGAGGAGGAGCCGGAAGAACAACCCGAAGAAGAGCCGGAGGAAGAAGAACCCGAAGACACCGACGAGACAGACACCGACGAGGCCGAGGAAGACACCGACGAGGAGCCCGAAGAAGAACGGCCGCGCCGAGGCCGCGCCCGTGCGGGCGCCGGCAGAGGTCGAGGGAGCAAGCGATGACGACAGCCGTACAGCCGTCCGGTGGGGGAGGTGGCCTGGACCGCCCGAGTTCGAGCGGCCTCGCCGACGTGATCGACACGATCCTGGACAAGGGTCTCGTGATCGACGCGTACGTGCGGGTGTCCCTGGTGGGCATCGAGCTGCTGACCGTGGATGCCCGGATCGTGGTGGCCAGTGTCGACACCTACCTGCGGTTCGCGGAAGCGGTGAACCGGCTCGACATCTCGGGCACCGAGCAGAAGGGCCTGCCTGACCTTTTGGAGGACGTGACCTCCGGCGGCGCCAAGGCCAAGACCCGCGGTGCGCTCGACGCGGCCGGCGACAAGCTTCGCGACATCCTCGGCGACGACGATGAGGAACCCGTGAGCCGCGGCCGGAAAGGACGGTGAGGCCGGTGGCCGCCGAAACAGACATCGGGACGGAGACCGAGACCGCGATCTACGTCTACGGCATCCTGCCCGCTGACGTCGAGATCGACGACGACGCGCGCGGAGTGGGAGATCCACCCGCCGAGGTGACCACAGTGCACAGCGGTCCGATCGCGGCGCTGGTCAGCGAAATCCCCCAGGACGCACCGCTGGGCCGGCCTCAGGATCTCTCGGCGCACGCCAGTCTGCTCGACTCGGCGGCCGCCGAGATCCCGGTGCTGCCGCTGCGCTTCGGCGCGGTGGTCGCGGACGAGCGGGCCGTGGTCGACGAGCTGCTCGACGCGAACCGCGACGACTTCACCGCCGCGCTGGAACAGCTGGAGGGCATGGCGGAGTACGTCGTCCGGGCGCGCTACGACGAGCAGGCCATCCTGCGGGAGATCCTGTCCGAGAACGACGGTATGGCACGGCTCGCGGATGCGATCCGGGGCAAGCCGGAGGAGGCCACCCGCAACGAGCGCATGGCGCTGGGCGAGCACATCACCCAGGCGATCGAGGCGAAGCGGGCGGTCGATACGCAACTGGTGGCCGACGCCTTGGCCGACCTGGTCGAGGAGTTCGCGCCGCGGCAGCCGACTCACGAGGAGGAGGCCGTGAACCTGGCCGTGCTGGCCGAGACCGACCGGGAGAAAGACCTCGAAGCCGCGATCGGCGAGCTCGCGAAGGAATGGGACGGCCGTGTCGGGGTCCGTCTGCTCGGTCCGCTCGCAGCGTACGACTTCGTCGTCACGCGAACGCCGGAGTGACGCCATGGGTCTGTTGTCGGGAATCTTCGGCCTGCCGCTGGCACCGGTGCGCGGGGTCCTCGCCTTGGGCGAGCTGATCCGGCGGCGGGTCGACGAAGAACTGCACGACCCGGCGTCGGTCCGGCGTGAGCTGGAGGCGGCGGAGGCGGCGCGGGCGGCCGGCGAGATTTCGGCCGACGAAGAAGCCGAGGTGCAGCAACGGGCGTTGAGCCGGCTCACGGCCTCCCCGCCGAGCCGGCCCGTGCGCCGAAGGGACGAAAGGGAAGGGTGACGGCCGATGGCCACCGCCAAAGGTGAAGGCCGGGCCCCGTCGGCCCGCCGTCGATCGGAGCGGGACGGCATGATCGCCTCGACCGCGGCCGCCGCGGCGGTGCGTCAGCTGAACGAGCTGATCACGAACGAACCCGTGGGCGTCACGTCGGTCGAGCCACTCGAAGACGGCTGGGTCGTGGAGGTCGAGGTGATCGAGGAGCACCGCATCCCCTCGTCGGCCGACATCCTGGCGCTGTACGAGATCGAGCTGGACGACGAAGGCGACCTGCTCGCGTTCCGCCGCACGAAGCGGTACGCGCGCGGGAAGTCCGGCACCGGTAACGAGGGGAGCTGAGAGATGGTATCGGGACAACCGGTCGGCAGGTCCCAAGGCGGTCTCGGGGCGCCAGGCGGCCAGTCCTCGAACCTCGGCGACATCCTCGAGCGGGTCCTGGACAAAGGGCTGGTCATCGCCGGGGACATCCAGGTCAACTTGCTCGACATCGAACTGCTGACGATCAAGCTGCGGCTGGTGATCGCCTCGCTGGAGACGGCCCGCGAGGTCGGCATCAACTGGTGGGAGAGCGATCCGTGGCTGACCGGTGACAACGGGAAGCTGCAAGAGGAGAACCGGCTGCTGCGGGCGCGCGTCGCCGAACTGGAAGCGGCGCCGGAGTCCATCGAGGCGGGCGGAGAGGACGATGAACGCGAGTGAGGAGACCGGCGTGTGGCTCTACGCCGTGACGCCTGAAGCCGGCGCGTCCGCGCTCGGCGGCCTCACGGGCGTCGCAGCCGAACGCCCGCGGGTCGTCACCGCGGGCAGGCTGGTCGCCGTGGTGGGCGACGTGCCGTTGGGCTCCTTCGGCGAGGAGGCCTTGCGGCGCAACCTGGAGGACCTCGATTGGCTGGCCACGGTGGCGCGAGCGCACGACACGGTGATCGCGGCACTGGTCGAGCGGGGGCCCGTGGCGCCCGTCCGGCTGGCGACCGTCTACCACGACGATGCCTCGGTACGCACTGCCGTCGAAGAACGCTCGGCCGACTTCGAACGGACGCTCGAACACGTCTCACGCCGGGTCGAGTGGGGGGTGAAGGCATTCCTGCGGAACGATCCGGAGCCCACCACGGCCGCGACGGCCGGCGAAGGTGCAGGAGTCGCGTACCTCGCGCGGCGGCGCAGGGAACTCGCGTCCCGTGAAGACCGTCAGCAGCAGGCGGCAGACCAGGCGAGTCACATCCACGCCACGCTGTCCGACCTGGCGGCTGACGCCTGCACCCACCCGCCGCAGAGCCGGGCGCTGACCCATCAGGACGGGCCGATGGTGCTCAATGGCGCGTACCTCGTCGACGCCGATCGAGCCGAGCAGTTCGCCGAGGCGGTGGCCGCGTGGGACCGGGACAGCGCCGTGCTGACCGTGACCTTGACCGGGCCGTGGCCCCCGTATTCGTTCTCTTCACCGGAGGAACCATGACTGTGCCGGCGCGTGCCGGGAACCGCAATGTCGCGCTGATCGACCTGCTCGACCGCGTGCTCGCGGGCGGGGTCGTGGTGAGCGGCGAAATCACCCTGTCGATCGCCGACGTCGATCTCGTGCGCATTTCCCTGCGCACCCTCATCACGTCGATCACCGCATTGCAGCCCCATCATGAATGACGAGCAGAAGAACCGGATCAACGCCGACCCCGAGACCGCGGAACGCAGCCTCGTCAGCCTGGTGCTGACGGTGGTGGAACTGCTGCGCCAGCTCATGGAGCGCCAGGCACTGCGCCGGGTCGACCACGGGGATCTGGGCGAGGACAAGGTCGAAGAAATCGGGCAGACGTTGATGTACCTCGATCTGCGCATGGACGAATTGTGCGATCACTTCGGGCTGGACCGGCGGGAACTGAACCTCGACCTCGGACCGCTGGGGTCTCTGCTTTCCGACGAATAGCCCGCGCTGCTTGCTGTCCGGAACCCCTTTCGTCAAAAAATGACCGGGAAACGAAATACGCCGTGGAGTGACAACGGCGCGTTTGACCTGCCTTCAACGGGGTACGCAGGGGAAATACAACCTGATCGGGGTTTTCAATACCGGATAACGCGCTCATGCGTTGAGGCAAGAACAACTCGCGTGAGTTGCAATGCATTTCGTCCATGAGAGGACAAGATCAATGAACACAGGGTTCAACATCCTGCAAAGTCTGCAGAGTGCGTTCACGACATTCGTGGGGTACCTGCCGCAGGTGATCGGCGCGCTCCTGGTGCTGCTGATCGGCTTTGTCATCGCCAAACTGCTGGACAAGGCCATCACCAAAGGCCTGCAGAAGGCGAAGGTCGACGACCGGCTGAAGACCGGCGGCGGCGCGAACTACGTCGAGAAACTCTCCCCGCGGGGCAGCCCCGCCAAGCTCGTCGGCACGGTCGTGTTCTGGGTGATCATGCTATTCGTGATCTCCTCGGCCATCGGGACGCTGGGCATTCCGGCGTTGACCGGGTTCATGAACCAGGTGCTGAGCTACCTGCCCAACGTGATCGCCGCGTTGCTGATCTTCATCGTCGCGGCCGCGGTCGCCGGCGCGGTCGGCGGCCTGGTGCACCGCACCATGGGTGACACGCCGACGGGCAAGATCGTTCGCACCCTCGTCCCGGCCATGATCATGGGCATCGCCGTGTTCATGATCCTCACCCAGCTGGGGATCTCGCCGGTGATCGTCACGATCACCTACGTCGCCCTGGTCGGTGCGGCCGCGCTGGCCGCGGCACTGGCATTCGGCATCGGCGGCCGCGAAGCCGCCGCGAAGCTGGTCAACTCCGGATACGAGAAGGCCAGGGAACAGAACGACACCATCAGGTCCGACGTGGCGATCGGCAAGCAGCGCGCCGCGCAGGACGCCGCCGACGCCAAGCACCGGGCCGAGCAGAAACCGGGCGGCCAGGAGCAGAGCGCACCGGCCGCGCAGCCGCCGCCCGTGCAGACCCAAACCAGGGCCACCGCCGACGGCGCGCATCGAGCCTGACACCCGGGCGGGATCCGTACTGCCGCCGACGCCTCATCGCGCCGGCGGCAGTACGGAGCACGAGGAGCCGGACTGATGACGACCGAGCCGCAAGCCCCCTGGGCGAACGTCTGGACCGACGACGCCGTCGTGCACCTGGTCCCCATCGAAGACATTGTGTGGCACGAATTCTCCGACAGCTGTGTCTGTGGACCGGACAGCGAACCACACCGCCCCCAGGCAGCCGGGCCGGACGTCTCGTACGTCATCCACCATGCGCTGGACGGGAGGCCGTGATGGGCGGCCGTGTCCGAATGGCGAGCCGACGTCCTGCCACCGCTTCCGCACAGCCCGTTTTCCGGAATCCACGCGGGAACGCCAAGAATTCGCGTCTGCGGTGAGGATTGGAGCCCGACCGTCGGGGTAGGCCCTTGTCATGACCGAAAACACACCCTCAGCCATCAGGTACAGAATCCGGACTGCAGCGGAGGCCCCGCCGCACCGGCTGTTGTCCACTTTGGAAGACGTGCAGGCACTGGACGAGCCCGCGGCCGCGGTGGCGAGGCCGGTGAACAAGCTCTTCAGCGGCCAGGCCGGCGAAGAGCTGCGAGGCCGCAGCCTCGGCCATCCGCTGCACCCGATCGCGGTCACTCTGCCGATCGGCGCGTGGGCCTGCTCGTCTCTGCTCGACCTGGTGCCAGGCAACGAAACGGCTTCCCGCCGGCTGGTCGGAATCGGGCTGATGGCAGCTCCGGCGGCCGCCGTTCTCGGTGCTGCCGACTACCACGAACTCAGCGAACGGCAGCGCCGGGTCGGGTTCTGCCACCTCGTGGTCAACCTCGTCGCGACCGTGATCTTCGCCGCCTCGTACCGCCGGCGTCGCCGTGGCGCGGCCGGGGGCAAACTGCTCGGCGCACTCGGCCTGCTCGTCCTCGGCGTCGGGGGTGCGCTCGGTGGCCACCTCTCCTACGCCCAGGGCGCCGGCGTCTTCCGCTGGGAGCCGCCTCCCGTCGGGCTCGACGGCCGGTGACCTCCGCGGCCGCAGTCAGACGGGCAAGGCACCGGTCACGGTGAATTCGAGGCGCCTGGCCACCGACACGCACTGGTCGCCGAAGCGTTCGTAGAACCGGGCCAGCAGGGCGGCGTTGGCTGCCGCAGCGGCGCTGCCTTTCCAGTCCTGACTCGTGACCAGCTCGAGTATCCGAGCGTGCAGATCGTCCACCGCTTGGTCGGCGTCGTCCAATTCGGCGAACATCCCAGCGAAGGGCTCAGCGATCAGATCCGCGAGCCGGTCGGCCATGCTCGCGGTGAGCTCGCCGAGGCGGCGAAACCCCTCCGCCAACTCCACGGACTCGAACCGGCCCGGATGCTGAAGGCGCGCGGTGCCGGCGATGTGCGCGGCCAGATCCCCCATGCGCTCGAGCCTGTCGGCGCAGTACACCGCGGCCAGCACGAGTCGCAGCTCATGGGCGACCGGGGCCTGCAACGCCAGCAGCGCCTCAGCGTGTTCTTCGCACTCGGCGCGCTGGAGATCCAGCTCGATGTCGCTCCCGAGCACCTGCTCGGCCAGCCCCACGTTCGCGGTGAGCAACGCCGTCGTGGCCTGGCGCATCGCCTGCGCGCAGACAACGCACATCTCGGTCATCTCGGTACCGAGCCGAGCCAGCTCCTGATGGAATGCCTGTCGCATACCGACCACTACCCTCTCGCACGGCTCCGACGACCGCGTCTCGGGAGTCTTCCTCGGATTCCCGAGTACCCGGACGGGAGGCCGGGGAAACTTCTCGTTCACGGCCGGCTGGCCGGCGGTGTGCGGCACCGCCGCCGTGACCGCCCGGTGTAACGGCGTGGTTTGCGGGAACCCATGACGCAGGTGGCAGCCGGTTGAACAGCCAGCCGGCTGCCACCGCAAGGTGCGCCCGGACCATTGCTTCCGCCGCGACGCCCACCAGCCACAGCACGAGCGGAATTCCGGGCACCGACCGCGCAGTCGATCAGGCGGCCGCGCTACTCAGCTCCAGCGGTCTTTCGGCGCACGCGCCCTGACGTCGATCGTTTGGCGACCCGGCTCCACTCGTCCTCTTCTTCGAGGTACGCGCGAGTGGACAACGCTCACGCACCCCTTCACGCGGTGTGTGCTCGCCACGGGTGCGGAACCGGTTCGCCCGCCCGTGCCGGGCTCCGATCATCCGGACGTTCGCTGCCTGCGTTCACTGACCAGCTCCCGCGAGCTGCGAGCAGCGGCCGGGCCGGCGCGCAGCACGGTGGTGGTGGGCGCCGGATTCATCGGTTGTGAGGCCGCGGTTTCACTGGCCCGGTCGGGCGTGCAGGTCACAGTCCTGTGTCCCGATTCGGTGCCGCAGCAAAAGCGCCTGGGCCGGGATGCCGGTGAGCTGATCCTGCACTGGCTCAAGACCGAAGGCGTCGGCGTGCTGCGCGAAACCCGGCTCAGGTCGATCACCGAAGGCCACCGGGAACACCTGCGCACCAGCCGCCCCGACGTGTACGCGGCCGGTGATGTCGCCTTGGCCCACAACCCGTCGGCTGGGCGCGCGCTCGCCGTAGAGCACCGGAGCGAAGGCCTCGCCATGGGTGAGGTCGCCGGCCGGTCCGCCGCGGGCGTGGCCGTCGGCGTCCTCACGCACAACGCCGACGACGACTACGAGCGGGGCGCCGAACTGATCCGCGAGCACCGTCCGGTTCCTTCGCGGTAGGCCCGGACCGGACCTTTTCGCGGTAGCCCGCCGCCGGAACCGAACGCCGGCGCCGCAGGCAGCTTTGGAACCGCCCGCGCGGGGGTAACCGGTGGGCGCAAGGACCCTGACTGCACAGGAGAAGCGCATGCCCGACCGACAACGTCCGCCCCAGGAGCAGGAGCCGCCCGGGGTCACCGAGGAGATGGAGCCGCGACCGCGGGACACGATGGACGGCTACGAGGGCCACGGGCTGCTCGCGGGCCGGCGCGCGTTGGTCACCGGGGGCGACTCGGGCATCGGACGGGCCGTGGCGATCGCGTTCGCCAAGGAAGGCGCGGACGTCGCCATCGCCTACCTCGAAGAGGACGACGACGCGAAGTACACCGCGAGCCGCGTCGAAGCAGAAGGACGCAAATGCGTGCTGCTGCCCGGCGATCTGGCCGCCGCGCGGCACTGTCGTGACGTGGTGGCCCGCGCCGTCGAGCAGCTCGGCGGTCTCGATCTGCTCGTGAACAACGCGGCGGTGCAGTGGCCCGTCGACGCGCCGGAGAACCTCACCGACGAACAGTGGCTGCGTACGTTCGACGTCAACATGCACAGCTACTTCCGCGTGACCGCCGCCGCGCTGCCCCACCTGGGCGCGGGCTCGTCGATCATCAACACCGGCTCGGTGAACGGCCTGCGCGGCAACAAGTCCCTCATCGACTACTCGGCCACCAAGGGCGCGATCCACGCGTGGACGTACTCGATGGCCCAGGCGCTGGCCGAGCGCGGGATCCGCGTGAACTGCGTGGCGCCGGGTCCGGTGTGGACACCGCTGATCCCTTCGACGTTCCCGCCGGAAAAGGTCGAAACGTTCGGCTCGCAGGTGCCCTTCGGCCGCGCCGCGCACCCCGACGAGCTGGCACCGTCCTACGTCTTCCTCGCCGCCGACCGCCTTTCCTCGTACTACAGCGGCGAAGTCCTCGCCGCCCTGGGTGGCGAGACCACCCCCGGCTGAACCCCCGACCGATCGGCAGACAGGAACCTCGTGATGACCTCGTTGCTGAGTGCCGAGCCGCCCGCGGAACCGCTTCCGATGCGGCGGACCGTCGAATGGGTGGCGGCCGAACTGCGTGCGCTGCTGGCAAACGGCGCGCTGGAGCTGCCCGTGCCCGGCCACGGCGGGCTCGCGCGGCGCTGGAGGGCGCTTGCCGCGTGGGGGCGGCGAGACCTCGCGTTGGCGCGGCTGGCCGAAGGGCACACCGACGCCGCGGCGATCCTCACCGAGGCGGGCCGCAAGCCGGAAACCGGTGCGCTGTACGGGGTCTGGGCCGCGAAGTCCGGGGGGACCGGCGCGGTCCTCGACGGCGGCCGGCTCTCCGGGACGGTCCGGTTCTGCTCCGGGCTGACCACGCTCGACCGCGCACTCGTGGCCGCCGGGAGCCGGCTCGTGGAGGTCGACCTCACCGCTGCGGGCGTGGTACGCCACCCCGAAGCGTGGCAGGCACTGGGGATGGACGCCTCCGACAGCGGCGACGTCGTCTTCGACTCCGCTCCCGTCGCGTCCGACTCGGTCATCGGTCCCCCGGGCTGGTACGTCGAGCGGCCCGGGTTCGTCTTCGGTGGCACGGGCGTCGCGGCCGTGTGGCTGGGCGGTGCCGCCGGTGTCTTCGACGGGGTCCGCGAAGTGCTGCGGGAGAAGGCCGACGACCACCAGCTCGCGCATTTCGGTGCGCTGCACACCGCGATCACCGCGGCCGACGCCCTGCTCACGGCGACCGCCGGCGTGCTCGAGGACGCGCCGGATCCCGAGCTGCTCAACGACACCTGCCGCGCGAGCGTGGAGCAGGCCGCCCGTGAGGTGCTCGACCGCGCGCCCCGCATCACCGGCCCCGCGCCGATGTGCCGCGACCGCGGGTTCGCCCAGCGCCTGGCCGACCTGCAGGTCTTCGTCCGCCAGCACCACGGCGAGCGGGACCTCGCCGCGCTGGGCCGCCGCGCGCTGGAGGTGACGCCGTGAAACCGTTCGTCCCGGAGAACCAGTGGACGCGGGAGTACGAGCCGTGGCCGGACGACGGCTTCCGGCGCGTGCTCGTGGTCGCCGCGCACCCCGACGACGAAACGCTCGGCGCCGGTGGGCTGGTGCAGCACCTGCACGCCGCCGGCGCGGCGGTGACGCTCGTCGTCGCCACCGACGGCGAAGCCGCCTTCCCCGCCGCCGGCACCGACGAACGCCGCCGGCTGGGACGGGCCCGCCGAAAGGAGCTGGCGCGGGCGCTCGCGGCCCAAGGACTGTCCGAAGTGGAACCGATCTGGCTCGGCCTGCCCGACTCGCGCCTGGCCGAGCACACCACGGAGCTCACGGACGCATTGCGCGAGCCCGCCGCCGACCGCGACCTGTGCCTGATGCCGTGGCCAGACGACCCGCACCCGGATCACCGGGCGGCGGGGCGGGCCACGGCGGCCGCCGCGCCCGTGACCGCGCACTGCTGGGCCTACCCGATCTGGCTGTGGCACTGGGGCCGGCCGGACTCGCCGGACGTCCCGTGGCACCTCGCCCGCGCGTACTCGCTCAACGGCGCCGAGCGGGCGGCCAAGGCCGCCGCCGTGCGCGAGTTCACCTCACAGCTCAAACCCGGCCCCCGCGGCGAAGACCCCATCCTGCCGCCCGAGGTGCTCGCCCATTTCGACCGGCCGCACGAGACTTTCCTGCGCGTGCCACCGACCCGCTCGGCGCCCGTCGGCCGGTTCGCCGAGCTCTACGACCGCGCGGCCGACCCGTGGCAGGTCGCCACCAGCTGGTACGAACGCCGCAAACGCGGGCTGCTGCTCGCCGCGCTGCCCCGCGAGCACTACGGCACCGTCGTCGAACCGGCCTGCGGCACCGGGGCGCTGACACGCGAACTCGCGGCCCGGTGCGACCGGCTGCTGGCCTCCGACCCGGTGCCGCAAGCTGTGCGACGCACCCGGGAAGCCACGGCCGGACTGTCCACAACGGACGTCCATGAGGGCGCCGTGCCGGACGTGCTGCCCGCGGGCCCGGTGGACCTCGTCGTGTTCGGCGAGCTGCTCTACTACCTGGACGACACCGACCTCACCGCCACCATCGACCGGACCGTGGCCTCGCTCGCGCCCGGCGGCGAGATCGCGGCCGTGCACTGGCGCCGCTGGGCACCGGAGGCGCCGCACGACGGCCAGGAGGCCCACCGGCGGCTGGCCGGGCACCCCGGGCTCGAGACCGTGGTGGAGCACGTCGACGAGGAGTTCCTGCTGCACGTGCTGAGGCGCCGGTGATCGACGCCGCCGCAGTGGTCGTCCCCGCCCGGGACGAAGCCGCGACCCTGCCCCGCTGTCTCGACGCCATCCGCCGTGCCCTGGCCCAGCTGCCGGCCGGGATCGCCCGCACCGTGGTCGTCGTCGCCGACCGCTGCACCGACGCCACCGCCGCGCTCGCCCACTGCCACGGAGCGCGCGTCACGACGAACACCCGGCTCACCACCATCGGCGCGGTGCGCGACCTCGGCTGCCGCACGGCGCTGCGAGCGCTCCCCGGGTATCCGGCCTCCGAGGTGCTGCTGCTCAACACCGACGCCGACACCGAAGTCGCGGGAGCGTGGGCAGCCCGCCACCTGGCTCGGGCACGCCGCGGGTGGCACGCGTCGGCCGGCCCGGCGCTGCTGTCCGAGCCGTTCCCGGGCAGCAGCGACGCCGCCGCACGCTACCGCGGCATCGTGGCCCGGGACAGCCCCAACGTCTACGGCGCCAACCTGGCCGTCCGCGCCGACGCCTACCGCGCCATCGACGGATTCGGCCCGATCGCGACCGGGGAGGATCACGCGCTCTGGCAGCGCCTCGGCCAGGCCGGGTTCCGCCGCTGCCACGAACCGGCGGCCCAGGTGTTCACGAGCGCCCGCCGGCAGGGCCGCGCACCGGGCGGGCTCGCTTCGCTGCTGAGGGAACTCGGGGCAGGGGGCTGAGCCGCCCCAGGCTTGACCTGGCCGGTCCACGCCGCGGCCTGGGTGGAAACCGGGCGGCAGGACGGGAGCCCACGATGCTTGGGCTGCTCGACGCGTCGCGGAGACCGGGGCAAGAAGCGAGAAGCCGTTTCCGCATCGCGCCAGGGAAGCGTTGTCAGGACCAGTCCAGGGTGCCCGCCGGCACCCCGATGTTCATCGAAGGGTTTTCGCGCCGTTGATGAACTTGTTGGACGGAGTGGTGAAGGAGAGCGCAACGCCGACGACCGCGGGCCAGGACACCGATGTACCCCAGGACGGTGCACTGACCCACGAGCAACGAAATCAGCTGCAGTGCGGTGATGACGGTGAGCACGATCCGCGCCCGGTTGCGCCCGGCCCGCAGCTTGAAAGCAAAAAGGAGACAGAGCAACGCGATCACCACGGCGACGACCATTCCGACGTTGACCGCCTGATCGATCTGGGCATCGGTGAGCTGCCCGCCATTCTGTCTGTTGGACGATCGCAGGGCATCTACCAACGCGCCTTTGTTCCCGAAGATCAGCACCGCCCCTACGACGACCACCTCGCCTGGGCCGCACGCGCACCACCCCGGCTTTCCGTCCGGCGAACTTCGAGCGCACGTCGGTGTGCACCTTCGAGTGGGTAAGCCTCTGGGCCGATCACCCGGCGTTGCTGCGCGAAAGCCGCACGCCGTACTTCCAGCGCGGCCCCGACCAGGTGCCCTGCGCGAACACCTTCGAGCCGGCCCTCTGGCTCGACGGCCGCGCCGCGGCCAGCCCGGCGCTCGTCCCGTTCAGCGGTGGTCCCGCCGCCTGCCCGGGCCGCGACCTGGTGTTCTTCACGACGTCCGCGGTGCTCGCCAACCTGGTCCAGCAGCACGGCGCCACCCTCACGCCGGGCGACCTGCCCCTGACGCTCGACAACTTCGGGCTCCGCTTCGAGGTCACCGCACGTTGATGCCAGGAGAAGACGACGCCGGGGGTCGCTTCGTGTCGGTTCAACGATGGTCGGTGCGTTCCGCGCTCCAGATTCCGGCGGACTTGAGCTCGGCGAGCACGGCGGCGGTCGTCTCCTGCGGCATCGCCGCCGTACGCCGGGTGCCGGCCGCGACCACCACCGCGGCGACGTCGTGCAGTTTCACGTTCGTGTGCTGCGAAACCTCGCGCAACGCCGTGAACGCGTCGTCCGCCGACCAGCTCCGCAGCACCATGAGCATGCCCTTGGCCTGCTCGATCACCGGCCGCGTCGCGAGCGCGTCCTCCAGCCGCTTCACCTTCATGGACTGCTCGACACGATCTGCTTGAGGGTTCACTCGAGAGTCCTCACACCCGTCCCGATTCAATGCTGTGACGACAAGCTGTTCCGCTCGGCCGTTTTCCCCAGAACTGTCCACATCGGACGTCCGCTGGTTCGATCACGCAGCCACCTGCGGCATGGCTCCTTCTTCCAGAGCTGATTCCGCTTCGGCGAGAACTGCGTCGATCGCACGCAGCTGCGCTTGGGTGCGGCGGATGGTGCCCTCGGCTTCCGCGCGCAGGGCGGCCGCGCGGCGCTGCGCCGTCAGAACGAGGTCGTCGGCTTCCGACCGGGCCAGCGCGAGCAAACGGCTCACCTTCGCACCGACCGCGGCCGGGTCCGCCGGGGCGCGGCAGAAGCGGTCGAGCTGGTCACGCAGCGCGGTGATCTCGGCGCGGGCTTGGGTGAGCCGGTCGGCGAGGAGTTCAGCCTGGGAATGCGCGGCATCGCGGTCGAGGGTGAGCAGGCGCAGTTCCTCGTGGAGCTCGGCGAGCCGGTCGTCGACTTGCTCGCGGTCGTAGCCGCGCAGTGTGAGCGCGAAGCTCTCGGGCAGCGGCAGCGTCATCACGGCCGCACCCTCTCGCCGAGCAGAGCGACAAGTTCCTCGGCGCGGCCCGCGGTCCGGAGGCGGGGCGGATCGGGTGTTCCGATCGTGTGGTCGTCGGCCAGCACGGCTTCGGTGAAGCGAGCCACCTGCTCCGGCGTCGGTGCGACGGTGCCGCCCAAGTAGCGGACGACGATGAGGTCTTCACCGGAGTGGGTCTCGACGGCTGCGGCCCAGCCACGCTCCTCGTCCCACAACAGCGCGAAGTCGCGGTCCGGGTACGCCGGGTGCCGCTGGTCCAGCGCGACGTAGGCCGACAGCGGCGAAGCGTGGTCGAGCGTGCACGACTCGAGGCCGATGCCCAGTTCGGCTGTCACGGCTCGCAGGTACGCGGTCAAAGCGGCGGCGGCGTGGTGGTCGGTCGGGATGTCGATCGATGCGGTCACGGGAGCCGATCTCCTCTCTCGTGCGGGAGGGCCGGGCCGGGGCGAGCCGGCCCGGCCCTCGGAAACGGCACGACGTCGTCAGGAAGTGATCTCCTTGCGGTCCGCACCGGAGGTTCCGGTGGAGACCGCGATCCGGCGCGGCTGCGCGGTTTCGGCGACCGGGATCCGCACGGTCAGCACGCCGGCTTCGTACGCGGCGGAGATCCGGGTGGTGTCGAGCCCATCGCCCAGCAGCAGTTGCCGGGAGAACACGCCGTACGGCCGCTCGGAGACCTGCAGCCGCGCATCGTCGCCGGTGGACAGCGGGCGGCGCTCGGCCTTCACGGTCAGGACGTTGCGTTCGACTTCGAGCTCGACCGCGTCGGGATCGACGCCGGGGAGGTCGAAGCAGGCGACGAACTCGTCGCCGGCACGGTAGGCGTCCATCGGCATCGCGGCGGGCCGCGACCACGTTCCGGGCGACGCGCTGCCCAGCAGCTGCTGCGTGAGCCGGTCGAACTCGCGGAACGGATCGGTGCGCATCAACATCTGTTCCACCTCCTGGAGTCGTATCGGGCTTGTCAACGCGCAGAACTGTTCTAACATGTCATCGGAACGTTGACAAGCCGAAAGTCATCGGAAGGTTGACAGGATGGACGAAGCCGATGTCGTGGCCCTCGTAGGTCAAGCCGTGACCGACGCTCGGGCCGGCGCCGCCGACGGAGAGCAGCTGCTCGCGGCGCTGAGTGCCCTGCACGCGCTGCGGGCGAGCCTCGCCGAGTGGGAGCCGGAGCTCATCACCGCGGCGCGCGTGGCCGGCGTGAGCTGGGCGGCCCTCGCACCGTCGCTCGGCGTCACGAGCCGGCAGGCCGCCGAACGGCGCTACCTGCGGCTGCAGCCCTCCGCCACCGGAGAGGAGACCGGCGAGGGCCGCATCGACGCCCAGCGCGACCGCCGGGCCGGCGACCGCGCGGTGTCGGAATGGGCGCGGCGCAACGCCGCGGTCCTGCGCCAGCTCGCCGCACACGTCACCGCGGCGGAAGGCATGTCCGCCGCGGGCCGGCGGGCCGCAGCGGGTGTCGCGCGAGCCCTGGCCGCGGACGACGCGTCGGCGCTGCTCGAACCACTCGCCGCGACGCGGCGCCACCTCGTGGCCGGCCACGCCGATCTCGCCGGCCGGGTCGGCGACGTCGACGCGGAGAGCGGCCGTGTGCGCGACGAGGCGATCTCCGATCGCCGGCGCCGGACGAACAGCTGACCGCCCCGCACGGTCGCCGCGAGCTCGTGGAGCAGGCGCCGGCGCGCGGCGACCGCGGCGCATGCTCGGGTCTGGCGAACGGTGGCCGCAACCGAAGGAACGACAAGCCGGGGCAGCGGGGTTGAAAAGCCGGGATGTCGGGTAGCCGCCGACCGTGACCGACTCCACCATCGCCGTCCTCGACGTCGACGGGACGCTCGTCGACTCCAACTACCAGCACGCGCTGGCCTGGTACCGCGCGCTGCGCTCGGTGGGCGAGACCTACCCGGTGTGGCGGCTGCACCGGCTGATCGGCATGGGCGGGGACAAGCTGCCCACGGCGCTCGGAGGCGAGGACCTCGAGCGCCGGGTGGGCGACCGGCTCCGGGAGCGGCAGGGCAAGGAGGTCGACGCCCTGCTCGAGGAGATGGCGCCGCTGCCCGGGGCCCACGACCTGCTCGTGGCGATCAGGAAACGCGGGCACCGGCTGGTGCTGGCCAGTTCCGGTCAGCAGCGTCACGTGGACGTCTACCTGGACAAGCTGCACGCCCGCGACATCGCCGAAGGCTGGACCACCAGCGCCGACGTCGAGGCCTCCAAACCAGCACCGGACCTGCTGCAGGTGGCGCTGAAAAAGCTGGGCGCACCGCCCGACGCGCGCAGCGTCATGGTGGGCGACTCGGTGTGGGACGTCGAGGCGGCGAAGAGCGCGGGCATGCCGGCGATCGTCGTGCGCTCCGGCGGCTTCGGCGAGGACGAGCTGCGGGAAGCCGGGGCCGTCGCGATCTATGACACCCCAGGCGATCTCCTGGACGCTCTGGACGACACCCCCCTCGCCTGACCCCGGCCGTCAGGTCTCGGCTCCCGGGAGGCCGCGAGGGTGGCCAAGCGACGATCCGCGAGCCACCTCCGGCGATGACCCGGGTTCGGATTCTCGCCGCAGCGCCCCGATTGGACCCGGCCCCCGCCGGGTAGCCGCCCCTGCAACGCCGCATTGCGGGGAAGAAGGACCCGATGGAACCCGAGCTGCCCCTGGCCGACGAGCTCGCCGCCGTGTTCGCCCGACTGTCCGGCCTGCTGCTCACCGCCGAAACGGTGCGGTCGCTGCTGAAACTGATCATCGCGGCCGCCCGGGAGGTGTTCCCCTCGGCGCTCGGGGCGGGGGTGACGGCCGCCGGCGACCAGGGCGCGCCGGTGACCTGGGCGGCCACCGGCGAAGAGGTCGAACGGGCGGACCGGCTGCAGTACGAGCTGGGAGCCGGCCCGTGTCTGACGGCGTGGCAGGAGCGTTCGGTGATCGACGTCGGCGACATGCACGACGACGACCGCTGGCCGGAGTGGGCGGCGTCGGCCGCGCGCCTCGGCCTGCGCTCCGCGCTGAGCGCGCCGATGGTCGCCGGCTGCCGCAGTGTCGGCGCCGTGAAGGTGTACGCCGACCGGCCGCACGCGTTCGGCGAGCGCGACCGGACGCTGCTCACGATGTTCGCGTCCCAGGCCGCGGTGCTGGTGGCGAACGCGAGGTCGGCCGAAGCCGCCGAACGGCTCAGCACCGAGCTGCGGTCTGCGCTGCGTACCCGGGACATCGTCAGCATGGCCAAGGGAATCGTGATGGCCCGCGACCACGTCCCCGAGGAGACGGCGTTCCTCGTGCTGGCGGACGAGGCCGCGCGAGCCGGCAAACCGTTGCGGGACAACGCCGAGGCGATGCTGCGCGCGGTCGCCCGCCCACGCCGATGAACGGGGACCAGCGTCGCGAGATCGTCCTCGCCTGCCGGCATGCCGACCTGACCGCGGAACAGCTCTGGACGCGGTACTTCGCCCTCGGCGGCAGCCAGGACCTGATGGAGGTCGAGGCCTACCTCGACGGTGTCGCCGGACTGCCGCCAAACCAACGCGACGTGCTGGCCCACGCGGTCAACGAGTGTCTCGACGAGATCGCCTGGACCCGCCGCGCCCCCTACAGCCGCACCCTCCGCCCCCGCCGGCCGCACGACGACACGCTGGCCGCTCTCGTGCACCTGCTCGAAGGCGCGGAACTGGCACCGCCCGATCGCCTTCCCGGCCTCGTCGAAGCGGCGGGCGAGCTGATCGGGATCGGGTTCAGCGCCTACCTCGCCGATTACGCCCAGCAGTATCTGCACCCGGTGTCCGCCGTCGCGGATTCCGGGCCACCGCTGCCGATCGACAGCACCCTGGCCGGGCGCGCCTTCCGCAGTCTGGAGATGCTGCCCGCGGATTCGGGTGGCCGGCCGTGCCTGTGGATACCCCTCGTCGACGGGGCCGAGCGGATCGGCGTCCTGCGAGCCGACGTGCCCGACGAGGACACGCTCGAGGACCCCGGGCTGCGTGCGCAGTGCCAGTGGGTAGCCCTGCTCGTCGGGCACCTCGTCGTGTTGATGACGCAGTACGGCGACGGCCTCGACGCGGTCCGCCGCCGCAGGGACCGGACGATCCCCGGCGAACTGATCTGGTCCCTGCTGCCGCCGCTGACCGCGGGTGTCGACGGCTTCGTCGTCACCGGCGTGCTCGAACCGCGGCACGCCGTCGCCGGGGACGCCTTCGACTACTCGCTCTCGGACACCACCGCCGTGCTGTTCATCGTCGACGCCGTCGGGCACGACCTGCGCAGCGGCCACATCGCCGCCACCGCACTGGCCACCCACCGCAGCGCCCGCCGCGCCGGCTACGGGCTCTTCGAACAGGCCCGGCAGATCGACGAGACGATCGGCGCGGCGTTCGGCAACGCCTCCTTCGCCACGGCCGTGCTCGCCGAGATCGACCTCGCGACCGGGCGGATGCGATACATCAACGCCGGCCACCCGGAGCCGCTGCTGATGCGCGGCGGCAAAGTCGTGAAACAGCTGACCGGCGGCAGACGGGCCGCGCTGGGGCTCGGCTCGGGCGAGCTGGTGGTCGGCGAGGAACGGCTGCAGCCCGACGACTGGCTGGTCCTCTACACCGACGGCATCACCGAGGCCCGCAACCGCGAAGGCGAGTTCTTCGGCGAGGCACGGCTGGCCGACTTCCTGCGCCGCGAGGCGTCGACCGGTTACCCACCACCGGAGACCGTGCGGCGCCTGATCCAGGCCGTGCTCGCCCACCACGACGGCACCTTGCAGGACGACGCCACCGTCCTGCTCGCGCGGTGGACCAACCCTCGCGACCTCGATCCGGGAAGGTGACGCTCTTTCCGGGTGAAGGGCGGATTCGGCTTCCCCGCCGAGCAATCCGTTCTGCCCGCTCAGCGTCACCGATGCCGCGGGTCAGCCGACGACGGTCGGCGGCCGGTGGGCGGCCCAGGGCATCGCCTGCTCCAGGTCGCCGGCGAGGGCGAGGAGGGTCGCTTCGTCGGCGTCGGGCGCCATGAGCTGCACGCCGACCGGCCAGCCCTCGTCGGTCCGGCCGAGGGGGAGCGAGATCGCCGGGTTGCCGGTGACGTTGGCCAGTGCGGTGAAACCGCCGAGGCGAAGAGGTGGTCGTACCAGCCGCGGGCGGTGAGCGAGTCGTCGTCGGCGTTCAGGTGGCCCAGGGGGGTGTTGGGCACGTTCATGGTCGGCGACAGCACGACGTCGTACTGCTGGTGGAAGGCCGCGATCGCGCGGGCGGTCGCGTTGAACACCCGCTCGGCGCCGTAGAGGTCCGCCGCCCGCAGCGTCCGCCCGTGTTCGACGCACGCCCGGGTGGTGGCCTCGAGGTGCTCGGGTCCGGCCGACACGCCCAGGGCGGCGCACAACCCGTCGACGCCGTCGGCGAGGAAACTGGTCCAGGCGACGAAGTTGGCGTCGTCGAGCTCCGCCTTGGCGATCCCGGGCGCGGCCGGCTCGACCGTGTGCCCCAGCGCCTCCAGTGCGCGGCCCACGGCCTCGGTCGCCGCCACACAGCGCGCGTCGACGGCACCGTTGCCACAGAACGGCGTCATGGTCAGCGCGATCCGCAACGGCCGGCAACCCGAGCGGGCCTCGTCCACGTAGCTGCGCGGCAGACCCGGCAGCTGGTACCGGTCGCCGGGCTCGTACCCGTGCACCGCGTCGAGCAGACCCGCGCAGTCCCGCACGGTCCGGGTCACCGCGAACTCGACGCCCAGGCCCATGAGCGGGTCGGCGTAGTCAGGACCCACCGACACCCGCCCGCGGCTGGGCTTGAGGCCGACCAGCCCGCAGGCCGCGGCCGGGATGCGGATGGACCCGCCGCCGTCGTTCGCGTGCGCGACCGGCAGCGCGCGGGCCGCGACCATGGCGGAAGACCCGCCGCTCGAACCACCCGCGCTGCGCGTCAGGTCCCACGGGTTGCGGACGGAACCGGACGTCAGCGGCTCGGTGTTGGCGTTGAAGCCGAGCTCCGGCGTGGCCGTGCGGGCGAAGGTGGCCAGGCCGGCACGCCGAAAGCGCGCCATCAGGTGGGTGTCGGACGGCATCGGCACACCCTCGCCGAGCAGCCGAGTGCCGGCGGCCTGTGTGACACCCTCGGCGTGCAGGATGAGGTCCTTGATGGCGAAGGGGACGCCGGCGAACGGCCCGTCGGCGGCGTAGTCCAGCGGTGCGGCGAAACGCTCGCCGACCAGCCCGTTCACCGTGGGCTGAACGGCATCGAGCGCCGCCGTCGCGGCGGCGTGGACCTCGTCCGTGGTCACCTCGCCGGACCGGATCAGCTCTGCGAGGGAGGTGGCGTCGAAATCGGCGTATTCGTGGGGCTTCATGGCGTCCTCCGATGTGTCGAAGGCGCGACCGTAGGAGCGAGCGTTCCGGAAAACATCGGTAGGTTGACGGATGTTTCGTCACCGTCGTCGGCTGTTCGAGAGCCCGCCGCCGGGGTAGCTTGCGCGGGTGACCGCCCTCAGCGCGGCCCGTGAGCTGCGCTCATTCCTGCGCCGAAACGGCAGCCGCTCCCTCGGCGCGGCGACGGCAGCCCTCGACGGGCTGCACGCCGTGGTGCCCTCCGAATGCTCGGCGCTGTCGGTCTGGGACCCCGTGGCCCGGCACCACCGATCGCTCGCCTCGTCGTACCCGCCGGTGGCCACGACCTTCCTCGACGCCCTCATGCACACCGATCCGGTCTTCACCTTCGTGCAGGCCGGGCGGACGCTCGTCCGAATCCGGGACCTCGCTCCCCCACTGCGCAACGGCCGGACCTTCGAGCAGGTCATCACCCCGCTGGGCTTCCGGGAAGGCTTCACCCAGTGCCTGTTCGCGACAGACGGGCGCTACGTCGGGATGCTGAACGCGAGCTCGCTCGACGTCGATCACGCCGGTGACGACACCGTCGCCCTGCTCGAACTGCTGGCCCCCGACCTCGGCGCCGCTCTGGACCCGGTCCCGGCGCCACGCCCGGCCACCGCCCGGCTGGCCGACGGAGAACTGGACGGGTTCGTCGTCGGCCCGGGCGGCGCGATCACGCCGCTCTCCCCCGGGGCGCGGCCGGACCTGCTCACCCCGCCCTCGCCCCTGCACGCCGCGGTGGCGCAGGTCCGCGCCGGCCTGCCGCCCTCGGCCCCGGTGCTGCACGTCGTCCGCAACGACAGCGTGGTCGCCGTCGAACTGCACCCGTCGCCGCCCGCGGTCGTGGTCCTGCACCGGGAAACCCCACCGCCCGCCGGCCTGACCCAGCGCGAGCTGCACGTGCTCGCCGACGTGGCCGAGGGCCTCAGCAACGGGGAGATCGCCGCCGCGCACTGCGTCAGCTCCCGCACAGTGGCCACCCACGTCGAGCACATCCTCGCGAAGACGGGCTGCCGCAACCGCATCGAGGCCGCCCGGCTGTCCTCGCGGTGGGGACTGCTGGTCACGCCGAACCGCTGACGCACTACAGCTCCTGCCGTCGCCGGTCAGGAGATCTTGCGGCGGTACGCCAGGATGGCGAAGAAGTAAGCCACGACGAGGATGCCGACGCACCAGGCCAGCGCGACCCAGATGTCGCTGCCGACCGGTTGCCCGGTGAACAGGTCGCGGACGGCGTTGACGATCGACGTCACCGGCTGGTGCTCGGCGAAGGCACGCACCGGGCCGGGCATCGTGTCGGTCGGGACGAAGGCCGAGCTGATGAACGGCAGGAAGATCAGCGGGTAGGCGAACGCGCTCGCGCCGTCCGCGGATTTCGCGGAAAGGCCGGGGATCACGGCGATCCAGGTCAGCGCCAGGGTGAACAGGATCAGCATGCCGGCGATCGCGAGCCACGCCAGCACACCCGCGCCCGAGCGGAATCCCATCACGAGGGCGACGACCACCACGACCACGACCGAGATCAGGTTGGCGACCAGCGAGGTCAGCACGTGGGCCCACAGCACGGACGAGCGGGCGATCGGCATGGACTGGAAGCGTTCGAAGATGCCGCTCTTCATGTCCAGGAAGAGCCGGAACGCGGTGTAGGAGATGCCCGAGGCGATCGTGATGAGGAGAATGCCGGGCAGCAGGTAGTTCACGTACGAGCCCGAGCCGGCCTTGATCGCGCCGCCGAACACGTAGACGAACAGCAGCATGAAGGCGATCGGCATGATCGTGGTCGTGATGATGGTGTCCACGCTGCGCGTGATGTGGCGCAGCGACCGTCCCAGCAGGACAGTGGTGTCACCGAAGAAGTGTCGGGTCATCGTCGTTCCTCACCGATCCGGGCCGGCGCCGCGTCGTCTGCGGTGCCGTTCTGGCCGACGATCGCGAAGAAGACGTCTTCGAGGGTCGGCTGCTTTTCGACGTATTCGACCTTGGCGGGTGGGAGCAGCTGCTTGAGCTCGGACAGCGTGCCGTTCACGATGATCCGGCCCTCGTGCAGGATCGCGATCCGGTCGGCGAGCTGTTCGGCTTCGTCCAGGTACTGCGTGGTGAGCAGCACGGTCGTCCCGTGCTCGGCGAGAGTCTTGACGGCCTGCCACACCTCGATGCGCGCCTGCGGGTCGAGCCCGGTCGTCGGCTCGTCGAGGAAGATGACGTCCGGGTTCCCGATGAGGCTCATCGCGATGTCGAGCCGGCGGCGCATGCCACCGGAGTACGTGGAGACCTTCCGCGCTGCCGCGTCGGTCAGCGAGAACCGCCGGAGCAGGTCGTCGGCGATCCCGCCCGGGTTGTTCAGGTGCCGCAACCGGGCGACCAGCACCAGGTTCTCCCGTCCACTCAGGATTTCGTCGACGGCCGCGAACTGCCCGGTGAGGCTGATGGATTCCCGCACGTTCGCCGCCTTCGTGGCGACGTCGAAGCCGTTGACGTCGGCGGTCCCCGCGTCGGCTTTGAGCAACGTGGAGAGGATCTTCACGATCGTGGTCTTGCCCGCTCCGTTGGAACCGAGCAGGGCGAAGATGCTGCCGCGCGCCACGTCGAAGTCGACCCCGCGCAGCACCTCCAGGCTCTTGTAGGACTTCTTCAGGTCTTGCACGCGGATCGCAGGCCGGTGCCCCTGATCGGCTGTCATCCCGGTGTCCGTTCTCTCAGCTCCGTGGTGGATGCGGATTTCGTGGCGTCGGCGGCCACGATTCCCCACGGAGCTGACATCCGGCTGACACGGCTCTGACGGGCGGTCACCCTGGTGGTATTGCGGCGATTCCGGTCTCCTCGGCGCGGTCGATCGTGTTCTTCGGGCCGCGCCACCACAGCACCCGCCCCCAGCCGAACACGGTCATCAGGATCGCCCCGACGACGACGTAGAGGCTCAGCACGATGAGCTGCTGGGTGATCGAGTTCCCGTGGAAGTACAGGGTGTTGCGGATCAGGGTGACGCCGTTCCACGGTGGCAGGATCGGGCCGATGAACTGCCAGAACGCGGGCAGGTACGCCGTCCCGTTCACGCCGCCGGTGGAGGGGTTGCCGAGGAACACGACCAGGACCACCGTCAGCAGCGTGCCCAGCGGCCCGATCAGGCTCTGCAGTGTCCCGGTCAGCATCGCCACCGCGAGCAGGACCAGGGCGAATTCGCCCCACAACGGCCAGAAGTTGGCTCCCACGTCCGGGTAGGCGTGCAGCCCCGGGCCCACGATCAGGTTGAACACCAGGCTCGCGACGACGGCGTACCCGGCCATGATGGTGACCCGGAGGTGCGCGGCGGCCTTCCCCGTGCGCTGCATCGCCATCGTGGACCCGAGGTAGCCGGCCACCATCAGCACGAACACCACCAACCCGGGAACCACGCCTTCGGGATCCTCCTGCGGCAGCGTGTTGATCACGCTGAAGTGGACGGGCTGCCCGAGCGCCCGGCTCGCTTTGAGGTATTCCGCGGGCATGACGCCGGGCGCCCACAGGCTCGCCGCCTCCGAGATCACCACCGTGTTCGTCTGGGCGTTGAAACCGCCGTAGATGGTGGTCTGGCCGGCCGCGTTCTCCAGGTCGGACTGGTCGGCGTAGGGGTAGATCTTCATGCTGACGTCCTGCTGCACCGCGCTGGTCAGCGCCGAGGATCCGGTCACGCCCCAGGGCAGGTTGCGGGCGACGACACCGTGGTTCGCCGAAACGTAGGTGGTCACCATGATGGTGCCCATCACCAGGGCGATCAGCAGGCCGACGAGCACCTTCCGCACCTGCGGGGCCCTCGCCTCCGTCGCGGCCCCGTCCGGCCGGCGAGCTTCTGCTTCCTGCCGCGCGTGTTGGGGTTCAGGGGCTGTCGGGTCTTCCGAGGGCGCCGGCGCTGCGTCCGCGTGGGCTGCGCGCTGGTCCGGGTCCTGTGCGCCTCCGGGTGTGCTCATGGCAAACCCTCCCTGGGGAGCGTGGCGATGCGCCTGCACCATCACAGGGCTCGCCGCGCTCGTGCATCACCCCGTCGAGGTGAGGCCGCCGGGCTGCCGCAAGGGTTGTCCGGCTACGACCCCAGCTTCGTCCATCGCCCTTCGGAGATCACCTCGACTGAGCCGTCGAGGACCTTGATGGCCGTCTGCTCGTCGATGGCGTAGGCCGGGACGCCGATTTCGGCGGCCCACCGCTGGGCGTCGGCCAGGGTGTTGGTGGGAAAGAGGTCCAGGTGCGGGAAGATCGAGAAGTCGACGACGCCCAGCGTGCGGTCGTCCGGCGCGGACCGCCACTCGACGAAGTACGACCCGATCCGCGGCGTCAGCACCATGCTTCCGGCGCTGACGCCCACCCAGACCGTGTCGGGCAGCGAAGGCAGCAGATCGGCCAGCCCGGACTCCCGCATCCAGTGACACAGGTACGTCGCGTCGCCGCCTTCGACCAGGAGCACGTCCGCCTCCCGGACCCAGGGTACCCATCGCTCCGCGCCGATGGTGGGCAGCGCGGTGAGCTCGAGGACCCCGAGCGACGCCCAGCCCAGGCCGGAGAAATGCTGCCAGGTGGGCTCGGCGGCGACGAACCCCCGCACCGAGGTCGGACCGCACATCGGATGCCCCCACTGCGCGGTCGGGACGCAGAGGGCGTGACACTCGGAGATCGGCTTGCCGAGAAGCTGCACGAGCGCCGAGCGGATGCTCGGGTTCGTGACGCCGCCTGAGGTGAGCAAGAACTTCAACGGTGCCTCCGGATTCGCGCGCGGAAGGTGGATGTCCCTGAAGATCAGGAACAGATCGTAGTCCGCGCGTCCGGTTCGCCGGCCTCGTCGGAGAACTCGGCCACGGGACCAGCGGCTTACACTGTCGTGCGTTGTCCTGCTCGTTGTCACCGCTGTGCTCGCGCGTGCGGAAGGGAACCAGGGAATGCAGATCCAGATCAGCACAGACAGAAACCTGCGCGGCGGCGCGGATGTGATCCAGGGCTTCGAGGCCGATCTCGAATCCAAGCTCGCGCGGTTCAGCGACCGCCTCACCCGGGTGGACGTCCACCTGAGCGACGAAATGGGCGGTGGTACCGACGGCGAAGACCTGCGGTGCGTGATCGAAGCCTTCCCGGCCGCGCGAGAGCCGGTCGTCGTCACGAACCGCGCCGGCTCGGTGCACGACGCGTTCAACGGCGCGGTGTCCCGGATCGAGCACGTCCTCGCCGGCCTGTTCGGCCGCACCGGCCACCACAAGGGCGGCGACTCCATCCGGCACCTGCCGAGCGACGACCACCGCTGAGCAGGTCTTCCGGAGCTAGACTCTGCCGATGAGCGAACGCGTCGAAGTCACCCGGACGGGGCCGATGGAGTATCGCGCTGTCGTGCAGGACGGGTTGGACACCACGCAGCACCGGATCACGATGTCGCATTCGGTGCTCGACGATCTGCTGATCCCGGACCTCGACACACACGCCGTGGCGCGGGAGACGGTGAAGTACCTGCTCGACCGCGAATCCGGCGACGAGCTGCCGGAGGACATCGACCTGGATCACCTCAGCAACGAAAACCCCGACTTCATGGCCGAGCTGAAGGCCCGGCTGACGAACTAGGCGCACCGGGGGCGCCGTGAAAAGCCACCTGAGCCCCGTCACCCGGCCGGGCACCCGCCGGTCCGCTACGCCAGGGCCATGCCCGGCACGCGGGCGCGGATGGCGTCGAGCTCGGCCTCGTCGGAGATGCCCTGCCAGTCGTGGCGCGGGGTGTACGGCGTGATGAGCGTGCGGACCTCGTCGTCGGTGAGGGTGAGGTCCAGGGAGGCCACGGCGTCGTCGATCTGCTGCACCGAGCCGGCGCCGACGAGCGGGGCGGTCACCACCGGCTGGCGGTGCAGCCAGGCCAGCGCGATCTGGGCGCGGCTCACGCCGCGGGCGGCGGCCACCGCGCCGACGGCGTCGACGATCGCGCGGTTCGACGCCTCTTCCGCGGGCGAGTAGAGCAGGTCGGCGTAGTCGCCGTCGGTCGCGGCGCGCGCGGTGGCCTTCGCGTCGTCCCAGGCGCGGGCGAGGCGGCCGCGCGCCAGCGGGCTCCAGATGATCGTGCCGACGCCCTCGTCCAGGCACAGCGGGATCATCTCGCGCTCCTCCTCGCGCTGCAGCAGGTTGTAGTGGTTCTGCATGGACACGAACCGCGCCCACCCGTGCTCGCGTTGCAGGTGCAGGGCCTTCGCGAATTCCCAGGCGTGCATGGAGGACGCGCCCAGGTAGCGCACCTTGCCCGCCTTCACGAGGTCGGAGAGGGCCTCGAGGGTCTCCTCCAGCGGTGTGGCGTGGTCGTTGCGGTGCACCTGGTACAGGTCGAGGTAATCGGTGCCGAGCCGCCGCAGCGAGTGGTCCACTTCGGACATGATCGCCTTGCGCGAGAGCCCCCGGCCGTTCGGACCGGGGCGCATCGGGTGGCGCAGCTTGGTGGCGATCACGACGTCGTCGCGGTCCGCGAAGTCCTTGAGCGCGCGGCCGAGGATCTCTTCGCTGGACCCGTTCGAGTACATGTTGGCGGTGTCGAAGAAGTTGATGCCGGCCTCGAGCGCGTGCTTGATCAGCGGACGGGCGTCCGGCTCGCCCAGCGACCAGACGGGGTGGCCGCGGTCCGGCTCGCCGTAGGTCATCGCGCCGATCGCGATGGGCGAGACGTCGAGGCCGGTGGTACCGAGCTTCACATAACGCATGAGCGGGTCTCCTGTCGAGGCAAACTCGCGGAGGATTCTCCGCGAGTACTCTCGAAACTAGCGGAGGATTCTCCGCGAGTCAAAGGTGGGGCATGATCGGAGCCATGACCGACGGGACGCCGGGCACCTACGGCACACAGCGCAAAGCGGCCGCGCGCAACCGGGTCGCGATCATCGAAGCCGCGCACGAGCTGTTCGCGCAGAACCCACTCGTGCCGCTGAGCGAGGTCGCCAAGCGCGCCGGCGTCGGCGCCGGGACGCTCTACCGCCACTTCCCCACCCGCGAGGACCTGATCCTGGGGGCCTACCAGCACGACATCGAGCGCCTCACCACCACCGCCGACGAGGTCCTGGCCCGTCAGCCGTCGGCGAAGGCCGCCTTCATCGAGTGGTTCGAGACGCTCGCCGCGTACATCCGCATCAAGCACGGCCTCGGCGACGCCCTCCACAGCGCCGCGGCCCAGGAGTTGATCACCGCCTCCTGGGCCCCGGCCACCGCGGCGGTGACGAAGCTGGTCGACGCCTGCGTCGCCGAGGGCACCATCGCGCCGGGCCACGACCCGGCGGACATCATCCTGCTGATGAGCTTCCTCTGGCGAGTCCCGAACAACGACACCGGCGCGGCACAGGGGCGGCGTCTTGTCGCGGCGGTGTTTTCGGGGTTGGCGGCACCGCCGCAGGCGAGCTGAGGCGTGGTGGCGTTTTCGGGCGGGATCCGTCGAGGGCGATCGCCTGGCCGGTCGGGTCGCCGCGGGAGTCGAGGGTCAAGAATGGGATGCGCCGGCTTCGGCTTCCTTTGTCGGGAAGCACTACTCAACGACACGGACCTCGCCGGGCTCAAAACGAGGCCTTCGCATCCCGTAGATCTCCCAGGCCGCCTCGGGAGCCAGCTGGGCCATTCGCCCATCTGGCACATCAGGCACGACGTATCCGTTCCGAGCAGCGTGCCAGACAAACTCCGGGTCGAGTTCCAGGTGATGCTTTTTGACCAAGTACGGCAGATCGAGTCGCCACACCCAAACCCCGTCGGTCATCAGCGACGAGCCACCCGAAACACCGGAACCGTCGTTGGCTATGACGTCGCTGGTGCCCTCCATGATGGCGATCAAAAAATGCCCGCCCTGCAGGTACGCGACCACATTGCTCTCACAGGGAGCCCGGTTCCTGCAGATCACCTCGAATATGCTCCCCTGGAACACATCGGGCCTCCGCTCTTCGAGCTCGGAGAAGAAGCCCACCCTCCTGAAACTCACCCGTTCATCCTTCCGACGGCGCAACCAGAGGTGACCACGTAAGTCGTTGCAAGGCAACGGCGTGAGGGTCACCTCGAGGACAGCGCCGGGATGATCTCCTTCGCGATCACGTCCGCGTGCCGGGCCTGGTCGTACAGCGGGGTGAAGAGGACGAGTTCGGCGCCGGCGTCGATGACCTCGCGGACGGCGGTGACGCAGTCGTCCGGGGTGCCGGCGATCGCGGCCGCCTCGATGGCGGGTGGGAGGCCGCCGTAGACGCCGGTGAGTTCGGCGTTGACGCGTTCGCGGGCGAGGGCGGGGTCGGATTCGACGGCGATGTAGACGCGTTTGGCGATCTCGAAGTCCGGGCGGGGGCCTTGCGCGCGGACGAACCGGACCTGCTCGGCGAAGTCGGCCGTCGGGGCCGAGCCCGCGCCGAAGAAGCCCGTGCCGAGGTCGAGGGCGCGCCGCAGCGCCTTCGGGCCGCTGCCGCCGAACCACAGGGGCGGATGCGGCTTCTGGAACGGGCGGGGCGTGATCGTCGCGCCGGACAGCTGCCAGAACTCGCCGTCGTGGTCGACGCCGTCCTGCGTCCAGAGCTTCTTGACCAGCTCGACGCCCTCGGTGAACCGCGCCAGGTAGCGCTCGGGCCGCATGCCGAACGCCGGGAACGGCCGGTTCTTGCCGCCGGAGCCGACGCCGACCTCCAGGCGCCCCCGCGACAGCTGGTCGAGGCTGCTGGTGCTCTTCGCCAGCTGGGCGGGGATCTGCAGCGTGGACACGAACACCGTGCAGCCCAGGCGCAACGTGTCGGTGCACGCGGCGGCGAACGTCATCGCCTCCAGCGGGCTCAGCTGCGGGCGCTTGCCGAACACGGCCTCCTGCGTCCACGCGCTGTGGAAGCCGGCCGCCTCCGCTCGCTGCAGATAGTCCCGGAACGCACCCGGGTCGAACGAGCCGTCGGCGTAGTACTGCGGAATCGCGATCGCGTACCTCATGATCACCGATCCTACGGCCGGCGCGCCTCAGGTGCCCGAACGCAGCGCCTCCACCGGTTCCAGGCGCGCGGCCCGCATCGCCGGGTACAGGCCGGCGAGCAGCCCCACCAGCGCACCCGTCACCGCGGGGCCGCCGCGAGGGACAGATCCAGCACCGGCGTCCCGCCGTTCACCGCCGACACGACCACCACGGCGATGATCCCCGCGCTGCTGCCGAGCAAGCCGCCGAAAACCCCCACGGTCACCGATTCCAGGAGGAACCGCGCCAGCAGCGAGTCGTGACCGTTGGGGCTCAACACGATCGGCGCATGGCGGGCGATGAGGCTCGCCGCGCCGAGGTCCGTGCGGATGAGGACCTTCGTCGGCCAGCCGGTCGGCCGAGTGACGAAGCGAAAAAGTTGATCCACGGCAGCGGCCCGCCACACTGGGTGGGGCGCCCGCACCGGGCGTCGCCGGCAACCTCACACACCCCAGGTGATCACGATGCACGAAGTGACCGGGCTCCTCCGCGAGTACGACCGGGCCCGCGCCTACACCGACCTGCTGTGGAAAGACCTCAGCGCCGACGAGGTGACGTGGCGCCCGCACGAGAACTCCAGCGCCATCGGCTGGCACCTCGGCCACCAGGCCCACGTGGCCCACTTCATGGTCCGCAACCTCACCGCCGCCGAGCCGAGCCCCGACCCCGAGCTCGACGGGCTCATGGACTCGGCGCAGCCCGAGCAGTTCCGCGGCGCGCTGCCGACGGTGGAGCGGCTCACCGCGTTCCGGGAAACCGTCGCGGCCCGCGTCCACGCGCGGCTCGGCGCCATCGCCGGCGGCCAGGTCGGCGCGCCCGACCAGCTCACCGTCGTCGGCCGGCACCTGCTGATCGCGCTGATCAACCACGAGTACCAGCACGACCAGTGGATCGGCGAGGTCCGCTCCGAGAACCTCGGGCACGCCCTGCCGCCGGACCCCGACACCGACCAGGTGAAGCGCCTCGACGGGTATCTGGTCCTCGACGCCCTCGGGTGACTCGCGAATCACTCCGCGAGGCTTCGGGCGACCGTGAAGTGGTGTTCGCCGCGCGGGTTTTCGAGTTCGTCGAGCACCGCGAGCGCGAGGTCGGGCGCGGAGATCCGCGAGTCGCCCGTCCCGTCGGTGAGGAGCGTGGTGCGCCCCCGCCGGTAGCCGCCGGTGCGCGTGCCCGGTTCGAGGATCGCCGGCGGACTGAGGTACGTCCAGGCGTCGTGGGGATGGTCCCGGCAGACGCGGAACTGGTCGAGACTGGCCTGGGCGATGGTCTTCCACTCGGCGGGGACGTAGGCGGGATCGTCGATGACGAGGCGGCCGGCGTCGTCCGGGGAACGCAACGGTGCCGAGCCGCCCACCACGAGGACCCGGGTGCCGCAGCGCTGCGCCGCGTCGAGGAAGCCGTGGGTCAGGGGCGCCAGCAGGTGCTCGCGGCCGGGGGCGAGGCGGACGGCGAGGACGGCGGCGTCCGCGGCGGTCAGCACCGGCGCCAGGTCCTCGGTTCGCCCGACGTCCAGGGCGAGCACGCTGAGCCGGCCGTGGTCCGGGGCGGGCGGCCGGCGCGCCACGGCGGTGACGGTGTGCCCGCGGGTGAGGGCCTCGGTGACGACGGCGCGGCCGGCCATTCCGGTGCCGCCGAAGACTGCGATTCTCATGACAGGCTGGTTTCCTTCTTGTTCGGTGGATTGAGCTGCCCGGCGACCGTCGCGGTGAGGGCGAACGCGAAACCGGCGAGCTGGACGAGCGTGAGTGCTTCCCCGGCCACACCGGCGCCGAGGACCGCGGCGACGAGCGGCGAGAGCAGCCCGAGCAACGCGGTGGCGGTGACCGGCAGCCGGCGGATGCCGGCGAACCAGAGCGTGTAGGTGAGCAGCGCGCCGACGAGCCCGAGCCACAGGTATCCGCCGACGGCCGGTCCGTCGATGTCGCCCGGAACACCGTCGAACACCAGGGCCGGGATCAGGAGGAAGAGCCCGGCCGCGGTGAGCTGCCACCCGGCCAGGCCGAGCGCGCTGACGTCTTCGGGCCGGCCCCAGCGTTTCGTCAGCACGACGCCGGTGGCCATGGACGTGGCACCGGCCAGGCCGGCGAGGATGCCGACGGGATCGAGCGCCGCGTCGGGCCCGAGGACGACGAGGGCGACGCCGAAAACCCCGACGACACCCCAGGCGACCCGCCAGGTGGAGAGCCGTTCGCGAAGGATCGCGACCGCGAGGAACGCGACGACGACCGGCTGCGCCGCGCCCAGCGTCGCCGCGACCCCGCCGGGCAGGTGCTGCGCGGCCAGGAAGAGCAGCGGGAAGAACGCCCCCATGTTCAGCACTCCCAGTACCGCGCTCTTCCACCACCACGACCCGTGCGGCAGGCGGCGCGCGAGCAGCAGGGCGATCAGCCCGACCGGCAACGACCGCATCAGCGCCGCGAACAGCGGATGCCCGGCCGGCAGCAGGTGGGTCGTGACGAGGTAGGTGGTGCCCCACACCGCGGGTGCGAGGGCCGTCAGTGCGGTCCACCCGGCGCGCGTGGCGGCGGGATGTGCAGTCGTGGTCACCGGTCCATCGTCGGCCGGTGGGACCGATGAGTCCAACACATGGATGTCATCGCAGCAATGAACATCGATAATCGGTGCATGGAGTTCCAGCAGATGCGGTACGTCGTCGCGGTGGCCGAGGAGCGCAGCTTCACCCGCGCCGCCGAACGTTGTTTCGTCGTGCAGTCCGCGCTCAGCCACCAGATCAAGGCGCTGGAGACGGAGCTCGGCCTCACGCTGTTCGCGCGGACGAGCCGGCGCGTCGACCTCACCGCCGCGGGCGAGGCGTTTCTCTCGGCCGCGCGCGCGAGCCTGGAAGCGGCGGACCGCGCGGTCGCGGACGCCGCCGCCGCGACCGGGCAGGTCCGCGGCACCCTGACGATCGGCGTGATCCCCACCGTCACCGCCCTCGACTTGCCCGCCGCGCTCGGCGGTTACCACCGGGCGCACCCGGCCGTGCGCATCAGGCTCCAGAGTGGCGGCAGCGCCGAGTTCATCACCGCCATCGCCGAGGGCAGTGTCGACGTCGCCCTTCTCGGGTTGCCCGAGCCGACGTCCGCGAAAGGAGTGGCCACGCGCGAGCTGGCGCGCGAACGCCTCGTCGCCGTCGTGTCCGCGGATCATCGTCTCGCGGGCCGCCGCCGGCTGAAACTGGCCGACCTGGCCGGTGAGACCTTCGTCGACTTCCCCGCCGGCACCCCGGGCCGCATTCCGTCCGACCGAGCGTTTCAGGCCGCCGGCGTCCACCGCGAGGTCGCCTTCGAGGCCATGAGCCCCACCCTCATCCTCGACCTCGTGCGGCACGGCCTCGCCGTCAGCCTGCTCTCGCCCTTCGTCGTCGCGGCCGACGCGGACCTGCGCAGGATTCCGGTGAGCGACGGCCCGAGCCGCATCGAGTACCTGGCGTGGAGCTCGTTCAACCCTTCCCCTGCGGCACAAGCGTTTCTGGATCAGGTACGGCCGCGGTGAGCGTTCAGTCGAGGTGACTCAGGCCGGGCCACAACTGCGCCCAGGTGCCGTGGGGTTGGCGGCACAGGTAGATCGCCGCGTGGTTGGTGGTTTCTTCGTTCGGGACGCCCCCGGGGGTGGTGACGGGGGCGATCTCGCGGACGTCGGACCAGAAGCGGCGCAGGTAGTCCGGGCCCCACTCCCCCACGCAGAGCACGGTGTCCGGGATGCCGGCGGGCGGGCCCCACAGGAGGTAACCGTTGTGGGCGCTGGAAACCGGCAGCCGCAGGCCCGCGTCGGGACCAAGGAGGGTCAGGGCGCCGGCTTCGCCGTAGTTGCTGGTGAAGACGCTTGCGCCGGGCGGCAGGGTGTCGGCGACGGCGGTGACCTGGTGGACGAAGTCGGGCCAGCCGTAGGTCTCCACCAGTTGCGGGTTGACCGAGGCGAACACGCGTTCCGCGCTCACCGGCAGCACCGGCAGTCCGATCAGCACCGCGAACACCGCGGAGAGCGCGATCGCGACCTGCCATCGTCGCGGGGTGACCGCGGCCCGGGTTTCGGCCCACACCCCGCCGGCGGCGAACAAGCCGAGCAAGGCCGGTGCCGCGTAGTAGCTCTTGCCGCCGCCCGCGGTGAAGACGACCAGGGCGGTCACCGCGACGACCAGCACCCACCGGTGCTCACGATTCCCCGCCAGCCATCGCACGCCGAAGATCCACAGAGCGATCAGCGGGGGGCCGGCGAGCACCAACAGCAGCAGCGGCACGTTCGGCAGCGCCCCGAGCGGACCGCCTTGCTCGGCCGAGAGCACGCCGGCCATGCGGAACTGCGCCCAGCTGTGCTGCGCGTTCCACACCACGTTGGGCGCGACCAGCAGCGCCGCCAGCGCACCGGCCAGCCACGGCCCGGGCGTCCGCAGCACGCCGCGGCGGAACAGCGCCAACCCCACGACGATGCCGAGCAGCAGCACCCCGACGGTGTACTTGTTCTCCAGCCCGACCCCGGCCACGGCACCGGCCAGGAGCCACGCGCGGACGGTGCCCGACCGCAGCGCCCGCGCCACCGTGACGAACACCGCCGCCCAGGCCAACTGGTCCGTCACCGTGGTGCCGAACAACATCGAGCCCGCCACGAACACGGGGCACGCCGCGACCGCCGCGGCCGTGATGGTCTGGGCGCGAGCGCGGCCGCCGAACTCGGCCGCCAGTTTGGCGGCAAGCAGGACACAGCCCAGCTGGGCCACGATCGCGAGCAGCCGCAGGGGCAGCACGCCGCCGGGCAGGTCGGCGGCCAGCCGCGCCAGGAGTGGCGTCAACGGCGGCTGGTCCGGGTAACCCCACGCGAGGTGCCGGCCGGAGATCACGTAGTAGAACTCGTCGCGATGCCAGCCGAAGCGCGCCGCCACCGCCAGGTGCACGCCACCGGCGACGGCGACCACCGCCAGGATCGGGCGCCACGCCAGCCGCCCCGCGGGGGCGACCGGTCTGTCGGTTTCGAGCTTTCCCGTGTCATGCATGGCTTCACGCCTTCCGGTCAGAACGGGGACGGGGTACGAACGCGGCGGTGATCCGAGGGCGAACCGCGGCCCGGCGGGCGCGGACGGCCGGTGTGCCCCTCGCGAACTTTCCGCTGCCGCGAAGGACATCTCGACCCTCCACTCAGGACGAGGGACGGGACACGAACACCACCGGGACCCGAGGGCGGACCGTGGCCCGGCGGGCGCGGACTGTCGGTCCGCCCCTCCCCAACTTTCCCTTGCCACGAAGAACATCTCGACCCTCCGGTCAGGACGGGGACGTGGTACGAGCGCAGCCGGGATCCGGGTGCGGACCATGCCCCGGCCGGCGCGGACGGCCGGGCCGCCCCTCCCGAACGTTCTCTCGCCACGAAGGACATCTCGGCCTTCCAGTCAGGACGAGGGACGAGGGACAAGGAACGAACGCAGCCAGCACCACGGGGCGCACCGGGTCCCGGCAGACGTGGACGGCCGGTCTGTCGGTTTCGAGTTTTCCCGTGTCGTGCATGGCATTACGCCTTCCGGTCAGAACGGGGACGGGGTACGAACGCGGCGGTGATCCGAGGGCGGACCGTGGCCCGGAGGCGCGGACGGCCGGTGTGCCCCTCGCGAACTTTCCGTTGCCACGAAGGACATCTCGGCCTTCCGCGGTCAGGACGAGGGACGGGGTACGAACGCCGCCAGCACCAGGTGGCGCACGGTGGACCGGCAGGCGTCGTCGGTGAGGTGGGCGGAGTCGGGGTCGCCGAGGCGGTGCCAGGCGAACCAGGCGATGGTCTCGACGATGAAGCGCGCCGCGGCCGGGATGTCGGGGACGGCGGCCAGCGCGCCGGAGCGGGTGCGCCGGGTGAGGTAGTCGGCGAGCTGGTCGAGCATGCCCCGGCGCCGTTGGACGAAGTAGTACTGGGCGAGTTCGGGCAGGTCGGCGGCGCACCGTTCGACCAGGGCGAGCAGGTGGCGGTTGCGTTCGATGAAGCCGTAGAGCTCGTCGACGATCGCGCCGAGCTCGTCGGCGACGGGTCCCTGCCGCCGGCCGGCGGCCGCGGCCAGGGCGGGGAGGCCGCTGCCGTCGGTGGCCCAGCCGTCGATCAGCGCCACGATCTCCTCCGGCGTCGGCGTGGGCACCGGGGTCGCCAAGGCCTCCAGGGCGTCCGGCCGGATCAGGCGCAGCAAAGCCAGGTACAGCAACGCTTCCTTGCTCTTGGCGTAGGTGTAGACCGCGCCGTGGCTCAGGCCGAGGGCCGCGGACACGTCCGACACCCCGGCCGCCTGGTAGCCCTTGGCCAGGAACACCCGCGCCGCCGCCTCGGCGATCTCCCCCACCGGCCGCGCCGGCACTCTCCCTCGCACGAGCCCAGTATTGATTGACTGACTGAGTCAGTCAAGAGTTCGGCGCACTACAATGGGCCAGAACGAAGGGGGGCGGTCAGATGACAACGAAGAACCCGGTCGCATTGGTGACCGGCGCGGCCGGGGGCATCGGCGCCGCCGTGTGCCGCGCGCTGGCCGCACAGGGGCACCGCGTCGTGGTGCACGACTTCGGCAAACCCGAGGCGGGCGACGCCCTCGTGTCGGAGCTGCCCGACGCGGTGTACGTCGACGGCGACATCTCCGACCCCGCGGCGGCGCCGCGGCTGGTGGCGGCGGCCGTCGAGCGGTGGGCCGGCTCGACGTGGTCGTGAACAACGCCGGCATCGCGCGATGGATCCCGCACCGGGACCTCGACGCCGTACCGGACGAGTGGTGGGACCAGGTGCTCGGCGTGAACCTGCTCGGCCCGTGGCACCTCTCGCGCGCGGCCGCGCCCGCGTTGCGAGCGAGCCGCGGCGCGATCGTCAACGTCGCATCGGTGGCCGGGTTGACGGTGAGCGGCAGCTCGATCCCTTACGCGGTCAGCAAAGCGGGGCTGATCCACCTGACCAAGCTGCTGTCCGTCGCGCTGGCACCGGAAATCCGCGTCAACGCGATCGCGCCGGGCTACATCGACACGCCACTGACCCACGACTGGACCGACCTGCGCGACAACGCCGGCGCGCGGGCGCCACTCGGCCGACTGGGCGCGCCCGAAGACGCGGCGGCCGCCGTGCTGAGCCTGCTGAACAGCCCGTACACGACTGGCGCCGTGCTGACCGTCGACGGCGGCCTGAACCTGGCCTGAACCCGGCCTGAAAGCTCAGCCGAGCCAGGTGATCAGCTCGTCCATCGGCAGCTTCGCGCGCTTGCCGGCACTGCCGCTCGGCGGCGCGCCCGGGTCCTCGGCGGAGTAGCCGAGCGTCAGGACGCCCGTCAGCACGACGTCCTCGGGAAAGCCGGTGAGCGCGTGGACCGCGTCGAACTGGCCCTGGTCACCGAGGCCGAAGAAGCCCGAGGCGAGCCCCTCGTCGGTGGCGGCGAGTTGCAGCAGGGACAGCAGCGCACCGCTGTCGAACCACCAGTACGGCACGGGCCACGCGTATTCCGCACCGTCGTCGTCGGTTTTGTCGGCTTCCTGGTAGCGCGCGTGGTAAGACGCTTCCCGGATGCCGACGGCGATGTGCACCGGCGCCTTCGAGATCCACGCGGGAAGGCCGAAATCGACGTACGGCTGCTCGGCGATCTCGGCGATGCGAGCGCGGACGTCGGGCGCCGTGATCACCGCGAGCCGGTGCCCCTGACTGAACCCGGCACTCGGCGCGCGCCGGACCACCCGCACCATGCGGCGCAGGACGTCTTCGGGCACGGGGTCGGACCGGTAGGCCCGGATCATCCGACGGTGGCGCAGAACCTCGGAGAACTCCATGCGATCAGCATGGCGCAAGATCCACCGCGCCCGCTGGAGTTTCGAAATCAGTCGAACCGTGACCCGCGAGCAGCCGAAACCAGTGCCGATTGACGGACAACTCGACAAGTGTGAAATTTTTCTCCGTGACCGGTTACGCGCCAAACGGTCGCCCGCCCGACGACTTTTCGTTGTTGTTGAGCCAAGATCTCCCCACCGACTGACGCCGATTTGACATGACACACTGTCGCGTTACCGCTACGCCGCCAGTTGATCTGTGTCGCTTCCCACGGACTCTGTACACATGTCGTTGCTTGTTCTTAACCTCGTCGTGCTTTCGCGGTGACCTGCGATCCACCCCCGAGGATCAGCGGCCGGAAGCCACCGCGAGACTCCGGCAGACGCGGCCCCTCCCCGGGCGCGGAGCCGGGCGTGCGGTGTGAAAAAGAAGGAGCCCACCCCCGTGGGGCGACACAGCAAACCCAGCCACACCAAAACCGTCCTGAAACGCACCGGCGCCACCGCGGCTCTCGCCGGCGCCACGCTCGGCGGCATCGGCCTCGTCGGCGCCGGTCCGGCCAACGCCTTCCCCGGGCAGGCCGGACTGGTCAAGTGCGAGAGCTCCGGCAACCCGACCGCGGTCAACAACACCGCGGCCGGCCAGCGCGCCGGACGTCCCGCCGGTCTGTTCCAGATCGTCACCAAGACCTGGCTCGCGAACGGCGGCGGCCAGTTCGCGCCGACCGCCGACAAGGCCTCCCCGGCCCAGCAGCAGGTCGTCGCGGACCGGATCTACGCCAAGTCGGGTTCGGCGCCGTGGGAGTGCAGCACGGGCTCCGGCCCTGCCGGCTTCGGCTCGTTCTCGGGCCAGCTGAGCACCGGGTCCGCCGACAGCGGTGCGGCCACCGGCCACAGCAAGGCCAAGGCGGCCAAGCCGCAGGCGAAGACCAAGCTCAAGGCCAAGGCGAAGCCGCAGGTCAAGCCGCAGGTCAAGAGCGCGCCCGCGACCGGCGCGACGCGGTCGAACCCGAACGGCGACTACACCGTCGTCGCGGGCGACACCCTGTCGGGCATCGCCGCGCGCACCGGCGTCGCCGGTGGCTGGCAGCACCTGCAGCAGCTGAACTCGGCGTACGTCCCCGATGCCAACCTGATCCTGGTCGGGCAGAAGATCGCCACGAAGTGACCCCCGTCCGCGTCCGCGCCGCTTTCCCCCGGGCGCCGCGGACGCGGGCGGCGAGCCACCGCGGATCCCCCGCCGCGGGTGCGCTCGGGCACCTTCGGCGAGTTCGCGGCGGAAGGCGCGCGGGGTAAGCGGGCTCTCGTTGTGGGAACACCGGCCCGCCTACCCCGCACGTCCCCGCCGGCAGCCCACGGCTTTACTCACCAAACAGACGTCAGGTAGTTTCGCCCCAGCCGACAGAAGCGGGGTGGGGCGGTGCAACGCGCGGTGTACGACGCCGAACACGAGGCGTACCGGGACAGCATCCGGCGGTTCGTGGCGGCGGAGGTGGTTCCGCACCGCGAGCGGTGGGAAGCCGCCGGCCGCGTCGACCGCGAACTGTTCCGCGCCGCCGGGAAAGTCGGTCTGCTCGGCATCTGCGCACCCGAGGAACACGGCGGAGGCGGCAGCGCGGACTTCCGCTTCAACGCCATCCTCAGCGAGGAACTGGCCGCCGCGGACGTCTTGGGCGCCGGGCTCGGCTTGTCGCTGCAGGCCGACATCGCGTTGCCCTACCTCGTGGACCACTGCACCCCCGAGCAAGCCGCCCGCTGGCTGCCCGGCGTGGTCGCCGGCGAGACCGTCCTCGCGCTGGCGATGACCGAACCCGGCGCGGGTTCCGACGTCGCCGCGATCACCACGCGGGCCGTGCGCGACGGCGAGCACTACGTCGTCAACGGCGGCCAAGACCTTCATCACCAACGCCCTCAACGCCGACCTCGTCATCACCGCGGTGAAGACCGACCCCGCGGCGGGCCGCAAGGGCATCTCGCTCCTGGTCGTCGAGACCGACCGCGCGGGCTTCCGCCGCGGCGCGAAGCTGGCCAAGGTGGGCCAGCACGCCGCCGACACGGCCGAGCTGTTCTTCGACGACGTCCGCGTGCCCGCGGCCAACCTCCTCGGCGAGGAGGGCCGCGGCTTCTACCTGATGATGAATCACCTCAGCCAGGAGCGCCTCGCCGTCGCCGTGCAGGCCACCGCGCAGGCGCGCCGGGCCTACGAGCTGTGCGTGGAGTACGCGAAGAGCCGCGAGGCGTTCGGCAGTCCGATCGGCTCGTTCCAGCACAACCGGTTCGTGCTGGCCGAGATGAAGACCGAGACCGAGATCGCGCAGTCCTACGTGGACCGGCTGCTGCTCGCCCACAGCCGCGGCGAGCTGGACGCCGTCGAGGCGGCGCAGGCGAAGTGGTGGACCACCGAGCTGTGCCGGCGGGTCGTCGACCGCGGCGTGCAGCTGCACGGCGGCTACGGCTACATGGCCGAGTACCCCATCGCCCGCGCCTGGACCGACAGCCGGATCCAGACCATCTACGCGGGCACCACCGAGGTCATGAAAGAGATCATCGGCCGTTCACTGGGTTTCTGACCCGGGCGGGCGACAGCGGGCGTCTTGGATGTGGCCCTGCCCACTGCTAAGCTCGGCCACCAAACGACCGGTAGATTCAAGTGAGGCGACGATGCCCGACCTGACGATGCGCGACGGCACCCGGCTGCACGTCCGGGACGAAGGAGCCGGCCCCACCCTGCTGCTCCTGCCCGGCTGGGGTGTCTCGACGTGGTGGTTCCGCAAGCAGTTCGCGACGCTCACCGCCTCGTTCCGGGTCGTGTCCTACGACCCGCGCGGGCAGGGCGAGTCGGACAAGACCACCCGCGGCCAGCGCACCGCGCGGCTGGCGGCGGATCTCGCCGAGGTCGTGGCGTGGACGGGCGACGAGCCGGTGCACCTGGTGGCCTGGTCCGGCGGTGGCTCCACGGCCCTGCAGTACGTCGAGCTGTTCGGCACCGAGCGCCTGCGCACGCTGACGCTGGTGGGCGCGAGCCCGAAGCTGCTCAAGTCCGAGGGCTGGGACCTGGGGTTCGCCGATCTCGACGGCCTGCTGGGCTGGGTCGGGCTGGTCGGCAGCGACTTCGGCGCCGCGGCGGAAAGCCTGCTGCCGGCGTTCTTCGCGGCCCCGCTCGCGCCGGAAGACCGCGAAGCCACGCTGGCCGAGATGCGCCGCTGCGATCAGGCGGCGATGGCGCTGGCGTCGTGGGACTTCATCATCCAGGACTACCGCGACGTGCTGGCGCTCATCAACGTCCCGACGCTGGTCGTCACGGGCGCCGACGACGTCGCCGTGCCGGCGGGCAACGCGCCCTACCTGCACGAGCACATCGCCGGGTCCCGGCTGGAGATCATCGAGCGGGCCGCGCACTGCCCGTTCCTGGAGCAGCCCGAGCAGTTCGACACCGTGCTGCGGAAGTTCCTCGACGCCTGACGCTCCCCCGCCGCGGGCCGGGACCACCCGGCTCGCGGTGAGTCAGCTTTCCGAGGCCGTGGTTTCCTTGCCCCGCTTGGGTTTGGCCGGCTTCTCGACCGGCAGCACGCCGTCGGCCGCGAGGCTGTGGACGATGAGATCCGCGAAGTGCTCGCCGATCTGCTTCGGCGTGAACTCGCCCCCGGGCCGGAACCAGCGGTACACCCAGTTCACCGACCCGAGGATCGACAGGCTCGCCAGCTTCGGGTCGATGTCCGCGCGCACCAGGCCTTCGGCCTTGCCCTTCTGGACCAGGTCGAGGAACACCGAGCGGTACGCGTGCTCGCCGCCGAGGATCTCGGCCTGCCGTTCCTCCGGCAGCGCCGCCATCTCGTGCAGGAACACGGTGGTCCCGGTGAGGTTGTTGCACATGTGGTCGACGTGCCCGATCACCACGTTGCGCAGGCGCTGCAACGGATCGCCCGGCCGGCTCGCCAGTTCGACGATGTTGGCGAGCCCCTGGCGGTGGACCTCGCTCATGACCTCGAAGAGCAGGTCTTCCTTCGAGTGGATGTAGTAGTAGAGGCTTCCCTTGAGCAGCCCCAGCCGGTCGGCGATGTGCTGCAGCGAAGCGCCTTCGTAGCCTTTTTCGTAGAAGACCTCGGTGGCGACGGCGAACAGCTCCGCCCACCGTTCCTCACGGGGCTTGCGCGAACCACCGCCGCGCCGCTCCGCCCTGCCCGCCGGCTGCCGCACCCGGACCACCCTCATTCGTGAGCTTCGCCGCCGGGCGCACTGGGCACGAGCGGACCTTTCGAAACCATCAATCTACCAAACGACCGATTAGTCAACCACCGGCCGAGGTCCCGGCGGGTGGCGATCACGCTACCGTCGGCAAGCGGCCGGCCTTCAGACGGCGAGTCCCGTGTCGGCGCCGGCGTTGATCGCGCGCACGAAGTCGGCCGGCGTTTCGGCGTCGCCGAGGACTCGGACGTCGACGCCGTCGGCCGCGAGCTCGGCGGCGACCTGGGGTCCCGTCGCGCGCCAGCCGATGGCCAGCGCGACGAGATCGGCCTCGACGGTCTCTTCGGCGGCGGTGTCCTCGTCGGCCGGGCGCCAGCGCACCAGACCCGGCTCGATTCCGACGACCACGGCGTTGGTGAGAACGCGAACCCCGTCGTGGCGCAGCTGTTTCACCAGCTCCCGCCGCGTGATTGCCTCGATGCCGCGGCCGATGCTGCCGCGCATCTCGACGATCGTCACCTCCGCGCCCCGGGCGCGCATCAGCTCCGCCGCCTCACAACCGGTCGCGCTGCCGCCGACGACCACCAGCCGGGTCCCGGCCGCCACGTCGATCTCCCCGCGTAGTAGCCGCTGCGCGTCGTGCACGTCCGGCCCGTCGATGCCGGGCACGGGCGGCACCCACGGAACCGCGCCCGTCGCCACGACCACGACGTCCGGCCGCTCCTCGGCCACCGTCGCCGCGGAGACCGGTGACGACGTGCGGATCTCGACGCCCAGCTCGGCCAGCCGGCGCGCCTGGAAATCCCGGAACCGCAACACTTCCCGCTTGCTCGGCGCCGCTCCCGCCACGGACAGCTTGCCGCCGAGCGCGTCGGCGGCCTCCCACACCGAGACGTGGTGCCCGCGCAGCCGGGCGATCCGCGCGGCCTCCAGCCCCGACGGCCCGGAGCCGACCACCAGCACGTTTCGCGCCGCCGCGGCCGGCTCGACGGACCACGTGAGCTCACGGCCCACCTCCGGGTTCACCGAGCAGCGCGCCCGCTCGCCCCGCCCGACCAGGTCCACGCAGGCGTTGCACGCGATGCACGGGCGCACCTCGTCCAGCCGGCCGGCGCGCACGAGGTCGGGCCAGTCCGGTTCGGCGATCAGGCCGCGCCCGAGCAGCACGAGGTCGGCGTCGCCGGAGGCCACGATCTCGGCGGCCAGCGCCGGGTCGTCCAGCCGGCCGACGGCCATGACCGGCACGGACACGGCTTGGCGCACGGCCTGGACGAGCGGGCGCATGTGGCCGCGCGGCACGGCCATCGGCGCCAGCGTCTCGTGCAGGGTCAGCCAGGTGCCCGAAGACACGGAGATCGCCGCGACGCCCGCGTCCTCCAGCAGCTTCGCCACCGTGACGGCGGAATCCAGGTCGAAGCCGCCGGGTTCGGCGTCGGTCCCGTTGAGCCGCCAGACGAGAGGGAGGTCGACGGCCGCGACGATCGCGCGCGCCACCTCGAGGGAGAACCGGGCGCGGTTTTCGAGCGGCCCGCCGTAGCCGTCGGTGCGCAGGTTGTGCCGGGGCGAAAGGAAGTTGGACGGCAGGTACCCGTGGGCGCCGTGCACCTCCAGGTAGTCGAAGCCCGCCTCGGCCGCGAACCGCGCCGCCCGCGCGTAGTCGGCGACGATCCGCTCGATCTCGGGCCCGGTCAGCTCGTGCGGAGTGGGCGCGGCCGAGTTCAGCGGGACCGGCGACGGCGCCACGGACGGGCCGGCCACGACCTGGCGGCCCGGGTGCATGAGCTGCACGCCGACCACGGTTCCGTGCGGGCGCACCGCCTCGACGATCCGCCGCAGCCCCGGCACGTACTCCGGCGCGCACAGCCGCGGCTCGGGCCCCACCGTGTCCGCGGAAACCAGGCAGCCCTCGACGGTGATCGCGCCGACGCCACCCTCGGCGCGGCGGCGGTAGTAGGCCACGGTGTCGTCGGTGATGTGGCCGTCCTGGTCCAGGCACGTGCCCATGGGCGCCATCACGAGCCGGTTGCCGAACGTCAGCCGCCCCACCCGAACCGGCGTGAACAACACGTCCGGCGCGCTCACCGGAGGATCCGCAGCGCCGCGACGGGGCAGGCCTCCACGCCCATCTCCGCGGTGTCCTCCTCCCCCGGCGGCACCTCCTGCTCCGCGGCGACGCCCGAAAATCCGTTGTCGTCGAGGGGGAACAGGTCCGGGTCGATGATGTAACACTGCGCGTGGCCCTGGCAGACGCCGGGCACCTGGCCGATCTTCACGCGGTCCTCCCGGCGCCGTGCGTGACGGGGAGCGTCTCCATGGCTCGCGACGCCAGGCTCGCCTTCCACTGTGGATCGCCGGCGAGCGCGAGCCCGGGGATACGGGCGAGGATCCGGCTGACCGCGATCCGCGTCTCCATCCGCGCGAGCTGCGCGCCGATGCAGGCGTGGATTCCCTTGCCGAACGCCAGGTGCGGGTTGGGCGCTCGGCCGAGGTCCAGGGAGTCGGGGTCGGTGAACTTCGCCGGGTCGCGGTTGGCGGCGGCCAGCACGAGGTGGACGCGTTCCCCGGGCGAGATCGTCCGGCCGCCGACCTCGGTCTCCGCGACGACCCAGCGGATCAGGACCTTGATCGGCCCGTCGAACCGGAGCAGCTCCTCGACCGCGGGCCCGATCAGCGCCGGATCCTCGCGCAGGCGGTCGAGCTGGTCCGGCCGCCGCAGCAAGGCCAGCAGGGAGTTGGCGATGGAGTTGGTCGTGGTTTCGTGGCCCGCGAACAGCAACAGGGCGCACATGGCCACGAGCTCGTCGTCGGAGAGGTGGTCGGCGTCGCCGTCGTGGGCCATGAGCGCGGAGAGCATGTCCTCACCCGGGTCGGTGCGGCGCTTCGCGATGAGCTCGCGGATGTAGGCGTCCATTTCGCGCAGGCCGCGCAACGCCCGCTCGTGGCGCTCGGCCCGCGCGGTGCCGCCGGCGCCGAACGCGACCAGCGCGAGCTCGTCGGACCACTCGCGGAAGCGGTCGCGGTCCTCGGGCGCCGCGCCGAGCATCGTGGCGATCACGGTGGTGGGCAAGGGATACGCGATGTGCTCGATCAGGTCCTGCGCGCCGGAGTCGCGAAGGAAACCGTCGATGTGCTCGTCGACGATCCGGGTGATCATGCCGTCCATCCGCGCGATCCCCTGGCCCTTGAACGCGCCCGCGGCCAGCTTGCGCAGCCGGGTGTGCGCCGGCGGGTCGGAGACGACCATCCAGCTCGCCATCAGCCCGAGCACCGCGGTCGTCGCCTCCGGTTGGCCGGGCCGCTCGGCGCGCGCGGCGAGCAGCGGCCGCACCCGGTCGCTGGAGAACGCCTTGTTCTGGAACGCGGCCGAGACGTCGTCGTAGCGCGTCAGCAGCCACGCGCCGTGCTTGTCGCTCCAGTGCACCGGGTCCGCGGCACGCAACTCGCGGAGCACCGGGTACGGGTCGGCGCTCGCCGAGGGCTCGAGCAGGTCGTCGGGGACGGCGTGATTTTCGGCGGCAGTGTGATTTTCGGTGACAGCGGGGTTTTCGGTGGCAGACATGAGTGTCCTCTCAGGAGCCGGCGGCGGCCGGCTGCGCGAGGCCGCGGGCCAGCCCGAGCCGGTCGCGGACGATCCAGCCGCCGATCCGGCCTCCCGCGACGGAGACCAGACCGACGAGGTGCAGGGTCGCGGGCGTGCCGACGGCCGCCTCGCCGCCGTCGGGACCGAGCCCGCCGGCGTAGGCGCCCGTGGCGGTGATCCGGAACGCGACGTGCTCGCCCGCGGAGAACAGCTCGTCGACACTCGACGTGACGTCGGTGAGCAAGGCGGGCCCGGCGTCGCCGTCGTCGAAGCGGATGGCGGCGGAGTCCTGGGGCTGAACGGCCCCGCCGGCCGCGATCCACTGCCGCACCAGGGATTCTGCCGCGGGGTTCGCCGGTTCGGCTTCGGTGTCCCACGGCGCCGACGCGGGCGCGTCGACCGGCGGCGGGTTCCCGGAGCTCAGCTGACGGCGGCGGGAGAGGTAGTCCTGTTCGACGAAGTTCGTCTCCAGCCGGCGGCCGTTCCAGCCGTACAGCCCGATGCCCGTCCACACGGCGACGCGCCCGTCGCGGGCACGCCGGCCGTGCTCGGAGAATCGCAGGGCCAGTTTCCGGCCGTCGGTGACGATCGAGTGGACCGTCAGGCACAGCCCGGGATACTGCTCGAACTGCCGCTGCGCCGCCGGGATGTACGCGTCGTCGCGCCCGGCGACCTCGTGCGGGCCCATGCGCAGGACGTAGCCGGGTTCCATGATCTCCGCGCACACGGACACGTCGTGGCGGTTGGTGTAGTCGTTGACGTAGCGGCGCATCAGCGCCACGAAGGGATCCGGGCGGGCGATCATCAACGGCCCTCGAACTTCGGCGGCCGCTTGCCCAGGAAGGCGGCGATGCCCTCCGCGGCGTCGGCGGTGGCGTGCAGGGTGGTGAGCGCGGCGGTCGAGTGGTCGAACTCGCCGCGGTCGACACCGCGGTTGACCAGGTTCTTGCCGCTGGCCACGGCGAGCGGGGCCATCGCCGCGAACCGCCCGGCGAGCTCGCGCGCGGCGCTCATCAGCTCGGCGGCGGGAACCACCTTCTGCGCCAAGCCGATCCGCAACGCCGTGGCCGCGTCGACCCGTTCGCCGCCGAACATCATGAGCTTCGTCCAGTGCCGCCCGATGACCGACGGCGCGCGCAGCACCCCGAACCCCGGCACCAGCCCGACGCCGCACTCCGGCATCCCGAACGTCGCCGTGTCGGCGGCCACCACCACGTCGCACGCCAGGGCCAGTTCGCACCCGCCGCCGAGGGCGAACCCGTTGACGGCCGCGACGATCGGCAGCGGCGACTCCTCCACCGCGGCGAAGGTGCGCATGCAGTCCTGCTGGAACTCCCGTTTGGCCACCAGGTCGGTCAGGTCGGCGAAACTCGCGATGTCGCCGCCGGCCGAGAACGCCTTGTCGCCGGCGCCGGTGATGATCACGGCGCGGGTGCGGCCGTCGGCGGCCAAGTGGGACAGCGCTTCCCGCAGCTCCGGCCAGAATTCGCGGCCCATCGCGTTGAGCTTGCCCGGGGTGTCCAGGGTGAGCACCGCGACCGCACCCGGGCCGTCGCCGGTGTCGTCGACCTCGACGCGCAGGGTGCGGGCCGCGGCGGGATTCCAGGTGCTCACGCAAGTCCTCCCGAGGTGATCTCAATGCTCGTCGCGATGACCTCCCGCGTGCGGGCGGGCTCGATGACGTCGTCCAGCGACAGGTGCGCGGCGGCCTCCCACGGCTCGGCCTCGCTGATCCACTCCTCGGTCAGCTCGACGACGAGTGCCGCGTGCGCTTCGGGCCCTTCTTCGGCCAGCACGCGTTCCAGCCGGCGCCGGTGGATGGTGCGGATGCCGGTCTCGGGCGCCATGAACCCCAGCTCCGCACTGGGCCACGCGTAGAGGAAATCCGGTTTGGTCGGGCGCCCGCCCATCGCGAAGTGCCCGCCGCCGTAGGCCTTGCGCAGCACCACGCCGACCTTCGGCACGGTGGCCTCGGCGATGGCGGACACGAGCCCTTCGTAGCCGTGGAGGATGCCACCGCGCTCGGCCTGGGTGCCGATCATCAGGCCGGGCACGTCGTGCAGGAACACCAGCGGCAGGCCGAACGTGTCGCACAGCTTCACGAACGTCCGCTCCTTCGCCAGCGTCGGCGGCTCGAGTGCCCCGGCCCGCACGATCGGCTGGTTGCCGATGAGCCCGACCGGCCGCCCTTCGATCCGGGCCAGGGCGCACAGCAGGCTCGGCCCCCAGCCGTCGGCCCACGGCAGCACACTCGCCTCGTCGGCGATGCACGCGAACACGTCGCGCATGTCGTAACCCGAGCGCGGGCCGAGGGGCACGATCGACTCGAGCTCACGCGGGTCCCGGGCCGGCGGCCGCGGCGGCGCGAGCGGCGGCTTCAGCGTGGAATTCTGCGGCAGGTAGGAGAGAAACGCGGCGATGGCGTCCATCGCGTCGGCCTCGGTCTCCACGACGAGGTGCGCGTTGCCCGCTTCCGTCGCGGCGGCCGGGCCGCCCAGCTCGGTGTCGGTGACCTTCTCGCCGATCGCCGGCTCCACGACCGACGGACCCGAGAGCGCGATCGACCCGCTGCGCACCATCACCACGAAGTGGGCGGTCGAGGCGTGCAGGGCGGAGTCGCCGTAGCTCGGGCCGAGCACGGCCGCGGCTCTCGGCACCACCGGCTGACCGGGCGGGGGCTTGAGGAACGTGGTGAAGTCCAGGGGAAGACCGGAAAACCGCCAGCCGGAGACGTCCGGCATCCGGCCGCCGTCGGCGTCGCACAGGAGAACGAGGGGGAATCCGTGGCGTTGCGCGTGCTCGATGAGCCGGCCCTGCTTGCGCATGCTGATGGGCGCGGTCGTGCCGGCCACCACGGAGGAGTCGATGCCGATCACGCCGATGCGCCGGCCGTCGAGCAGGCCGAAGCCGGTCACCACGGCGTCGCCGGGAATCGGCTTCTCCCGGCGCAGCTCCGGCAGCGCGAGCGCGCCGATCTCGAACCACGAGCCGGAGTCGACGAGCAGCTCGATCCGCTCCCGCACGGGCAGCCGGCCGGATTCCCGGTGCCGGCGCAGGCCTTCCGGCCCGCCGCTGGCGTGGGCCGCCGCCTGCTTCTCGCGGAGGACGGCGAGCCGGTCGGCCATCGTGACCTCGGCCGGTTCGGCGGTGTCGTCACCCGAGTCGTCGCGCACGGTGCTCCTCGTCGTCACGGGACCTCCCCTGGCCGGGATCGGGTGGTCCGTCCCCGGAGCCGACCCTAGACTATCAGACGACTGGTTGGTAGACAGTTCTCCACGGGGTGCTCGTCGTCCGCGACGGAACCCCCAAGACGGGTGTGCAGCGACACCACGGACGTGAGGGAAACCGACATGCCAGAGGCGACCGTCCTGGTGGCGAACCGCGGTGAGATCGCCGTGCGCGTCATCCGCGCGTGCCACGAACTCGGCCTGCGGGCCGCCGCCGTCCACAGCGACGCGGACGCCGGCGCGCTGCACGTCCGGCTCGCCGATGAAGCCCACCGGATCGGGCCGCCGCCGGCACGAGCGTCCTACCTGGACATCGACGCCGTGCTGGGCGCGGCGAAGGCGGCCGGCGCGCGCCTCGTGCACCCGGGTTACGGCCTGCTGAGCGAAGACGCCGCGTTCGCCGAGGCGGTCACCGCGGCGGGGCTGACGTTCGTCGGGCCGTCCGCGGCGGTCATCGCGCGGATGGGCGACAAGGTCGCGGCGCGCGCGGTGGCGGAGAAGTGCGGTGTGCCGGTGCCGCCGGGCACCGCGGATCTCACCGTCGAACAGGCGGCGGCCGAGGCGGACCGGATCGGGTTTCCCTTGGTGGTCAAGGCTTCGTTCGGCGGCGGCGGGCGGGGCATGCGCGTCGTGACGTCGGCCGACGGGCTCTCCGAGGCGATGGCCGCGGCCGCGCGGGAGGCGGGCGCCGCCTTCGGCCGGCCGGAGGTGCACCTGGAGCGCTACCTGCAGCCGGTGCGCCACGTCGAGGTGCAGGTGTTCGGCGACGCGCACGGCACGGTCGTCCACCTCGCCGACCGGGACTGCTCGGTGCAGCGCCGGCACCAGAAGCTGATCGAGGAGGCACCGGCGTTCGGCCTGCCGGACCGCGTGCGGACCGCGCTGCGGGAGGCGGCCGTGGCGCTGGCGGGCGAGGTCGGTTACGTCGGCGCGGGCACGGTCGAGTTCCTCGTGCTGCCGGAGACCGGCGAGTTCTTCTTCCTGGAGATGAACACCCGGCTGCAGGTCGAGCACGGCGTGACCGAGCTGGTGACCGGCCTGGACCTCGTCACGGCGCAGCTGCGGGTCGCGCTCGGTGAGCCGCTGCCGTTCACGCAGGACGACGTGGTGGTGCGCGGACACGCGATCCAGGCCCGCATCGCGGCGGAGGACCCGTCGGCGGGCTTCCGGCCGGCGCCGGGCACCGTGACCGGTCTGGCGTTGCCGCTGGGGCCAGGAATCCGCAACGACTTCGGCGTCGAAGCCGGCGACGCGGTGCCGGCGATGTACGACTCGCTCTTCGGCAAGGTCCTCGCCCACGGCACCGATCGCGACACCGCACGGCGCCGGCTCGTGGGCGCGCTGGGCGAGCTGCGGGTCGCGGGTCCGCCGACGACCGCGCCGTACCTGCGCACGATCCTCGAATCGGCGTCGTTCACGGAAGGCAGGCACGACACGGGATCCGTCGAACGCGAGTGGGTGCCGGCCGCGGCTCCCCCCGGTCCCGCCGCTCCCCCCGATCCGCCTGCCGCCGCGACGAACGCCGTGCCCGCCCGGCTGGTCCGGATCGCCACGGACCGCGGTCCGGTCGAGATCGCGGTCTACGGGCGCGCCGCGCGGCCGGGAGTGGTTGCCGCGCTGTCGGAACGCCCGGCGCGCGACAGCGGATCCGGCAGCACCGCGGGCGCGACCGCCGGCGGACCGCCGACCGCGCCGATGGACGCCACCGTGGTCGAGGTCCGGGTCGAGCTCGGGCAGGAGATCGCCGCGGGTGACGTCGTCGCGGTGCTGGAGGCGATGAAGATGGAGATGCAGGTGCGCACCGACGTCGGTGGTGTCGTCGGGACCGTCCTCGTCTCCGCCGGCACGTCCGTCGCCGCCGGGGCTCCGCTGATCACGCTCGGCTGAGCCCGGCGGTCACCGCTGCGGCGCGGCGACGATCGGGACGTCCGGGCCGCCGCCGTCGACGAGGATGCGTTGCGCCGTCAGGTAATCGGCGTCGGCGGAGGCGAGGAACGCCACCACGCCGGCCACGTCCTCGGGCCGCGCCACACGGCCGAAGGGGTAGCGCGCGTCGAGGTCGGCGATCGCCGGCGCGCCGGAGGCCGCGACGAGCCGCTCGCCCATGTCGGTCGCGACCAGGCCGGGCGCGACGATGTTGACGCGCACGCCGTGCGGCCGCTCCTCGTGCGCCAGGGTCCGCGCGGCGGTCTCCATCGCGGCCTTCGCCATCGTGTACGCGGCACCACCCGCCGGCGTGGTCTCGACGATCGCGCTCGACACCACGATCACGTCACCCCGGGCCGCGGCGCGAAGCCCCGGCAGCAGGGCCCGGATCAACGCGAGCGGTCCCAGCGTGTGCACCCGCAGCAGCCGCAGGTACTCCTGCTCCTCGGTGTCCGCGATCGGCGTGCCGCGGCTCGCCGTCCCGGCGTTGCTCACGAGCAGGTCGACCGGGCCGAGGTCGGCGCGGACCCGCTGCACCATGGCGCCGACGGCGGCCTCGTCGTCCACCGAAGCGCGGTAGGCGACCGCGGTCCCGCCCTCGGCCGCGATCCCCGCCACGACCTCCTCGGCCGCGCCGGCGTCACGCCGGTAGTTGACCGCGACGGCGGCACCGTCGGCCGCCAGCCGCGTCGCGATCGCGCGGCCCACACCGCGCGAGCCGCCGGTCACCAGGGCGATGCGGCCCGCCAGCGGCGTGGCGTTGCGGGACATCGGAAACTCCTCGTCGTCGATCGGGCGGTCAGAGGCGGGTCGCGGCGTCGAGCCGGACGACCTCGCCGTTGAGCAGCTCGTTTTCCATGAAGCTCGTCACGAGCCGGGCGAAGTCTTCGGGGCGGCCCAGGCGTTTCGGGAACACGTGCAGGTCCATCAGCGCGGCGCGGCGCTTCTCGTCGGCGCCGGCCAGCATGCCCGTGTCCATGATCCCCGGGCACACCGTCATCACGCGGATCCCCCAGATCGCGAGGTCCCGCGCGAGCGGCAGGGTCAGCGCGACCAGGCCGCCCTTCGACGCCGAATACGCCGCCTGCCCGGCCTGCCCTTCCAGCGCGGCGGCCGACGAGACGTTGACGATCAGCCCGCGTTCGCCGTCGGGCCCCGGCTCATTGCGCGTCATCACGGCGACGGCGTGACGCAGCACGTCGAACGCGCCCACCAGGTTGATCTCCAGCGTGCGCCGGAAGAGGTCGAGCGGGTGCAGCTCGCCCTTGCGCGACAGCACCCGCGCGGCCGGGCTGATCCCCGCCGCGTTCACGCACACGTCGAGGCGCCCGAACCGCTCCGCGACCGCGCCGACCGCCTTCTCCACCGCCGATTCGTCTGACACGTCGGTGGGCACGAACAGCGCGGCTTCGCCCAGCTCGGCCGCGAGCTCGGCGCCGGCCGAGCTCGCCAGGTCCAGGATGCCCACCCGGCCGCCCCCGGCGACCAGCCGCCGCGCGGTGCCGGCACCGAGACCCGACGCACCGCCGGTGACCAGGCCGACGGACCCTTCGATCCTCATGCAAACGCCTTTCCCGCCATGGTTGTCTCCTGCAAGTCGTTGCCGTCCCCAGATTTCCGGTCAATAGCGCATCGTCCCGGCGAACGCGTCGAGCCGCCGCCCGAGCACCGCTTCGGCCGCCGTGATGCCCGAGCGCGCGGCCTTGTCGATCCCGATGCCGCGGGCGCGCGTCGTGTCGCCGGTCAGCCACAGGCCTTCGACGCCGCGGACCTCGGTGTCGGGCCGGACCGGACCGACGAGGCCCGGTTTGGTGATCACGCCGTAGCTGGTGACGACGTGCGGCTTCGTCCACAGTGCACCGCGCGCCGCGGGCAGCATCTCCTCGATGTCCTCCCACAGCTCGGCGAACTTCCGGTCGAGCCAGGCCCGGTCGCCGTAGTGGGTGGTCGCGTCGAACGAGGCCCCGACGCACGTCAGGTACTCCCCGGCGGGTGAGACCCCGCCGTCGTAGCCGGTGAAGTTGAGGGTGAAGCCGGGCAGGCCGCACCGCGGCGTGGACAGGAACGAGGCCATCTCGCGCTCGGTCATCGCGATCACCGGCTCCTTCGCGGCGATCCAGTAGCCGATCCAGCAAGCGCGGTTCCGGTTGGCCGCGAGCATCCGGATGCGCGCCGCGAGGTCCCACGGCAGCACGTCGTCGTCGAACAGCCGCAGCAGATCCCACACGGGCGCCGACACGACCACCTGCGGCGCCTCGATCTCCTCGCCGTCGCGCAGCGTCACGCCGCGCACGGCGCCGTCGCGCACGTCGACCCGGCGGACCGGCGCGGACAGCCGCAGCTCACCGCCATGGGCCTCGAACGCCGAGACCATGTTGTGCCACAACGCATCCCAGCCGCCCAGGGGCCAGAACGAGTACCCGGCCGTGCGCCGCGTCGAGTAGTGCAGCTTGCGCGTGCAGAGGTTCTCCGACGCCGAGTGCTCCCACGGCCGCAAGGTGATCTGCTCCAGCACGGAGATGGCTTCCCACACGGTGTACACGCCCTCATCCGAGGTGTACTGCGCCATCCACTCCCGCAGCGAAGCGTGGTTCCAGTTCTCCAGCTCCTCGTACGACGTCTCGTTCAGCGCCTGGATGCACCGCTTGAGGCCCTGCTTCGCGCGGCCGGCGTACTGCTCCTGGATCGGCGCCCAGCCCCGGCCGTTGGTCCAGAACGGCATGGAGTCGCTGCGTTCGGAGTGCACGAGGTCGAGCCCCATCAGCGCGCACACCCTCGTGAGCGAGTCGCCGGGATCCTCGACGAGGTGGCTGCCCAGGCCGAGCTGGTGTCCCCGGTACCGGTACTCGCGCGCCCGCCCGCCGAGGTACGCGTGCTTTTCCAGCAGCAGCACGCGTTGGCCCTGCTCGGCCAGCAGCGACGCCGTGACCAGGCCGGACACGCCGGCACCGAGCACGATCACGTCGTAGGACAAGATCCCTCCTCCAGCCGGGTGTTCACGGGGCGACCACGTCGGCGACCGCCCGCAGCGGCGCGTCGAGCAGTTCGAGCACGGTCCCGTCCGGATCGCGCAGGTAGACCACCCGCACCGGACCCCACTGCTTCGGCCGGTTCCACAGCCGCTCGCCGCCGGCCGCCTCGGCCCGGGCCAGGGCGGCGTCGACGTCGTCGACCCGGATGCCGAGGTGCGGCAGCCGGGCCGCCGGCTCCGGCGCCGCACACCACTGCGGCGCCGGCTCACCGAACTCGAACAGCTCGATCCCGCTGCCGTCCGGGAACCCGAGCAGGGCGACCCGCACCTCGCGGTCGGTGTTCATCGCCAGCGCGGCCGCACCGGGGTCGAGCGTGAACTCACCTGCGAGCGGTTCGGCGCCGAGCTCGCGGTAGAAGGCCACCGCCCGCTCCAGCTCCGCCACGCGCACGCCGAGGTGGTGCAGTCCCGCCGTCACACCGACCGGCCGCGGTCCGCCCAGTACGCGCGGCGCAGGTCGCGCTTGAGGATCTTCCCCGTGGGCGCCTTGGGCAGAGCGTCGACGAACTCGACGGACCGGGGCTTCTGGTAGGACGCGAGGTGCTGCTTCGCCGTGGCGATGATGTCGGCCTCGGTGGCCGTCGTCTCGGGTTTGAGCACCACGAACGCCTTCACCGCTTCGCCCCACTCGTCGTCGGGCACGCCGATCACCGCGCACTCCAGCACCGACGGGTGCTTGTTCACCGCCTCCTCGACGTGGATCGAGTAGATGTTCTCGCCGCCGGAGATGATCATGTCCTTGGCGCGGTCGACGATGAACACGTAGGACTCGGCGTCCCAGGTGGCGATGTCGCCGGTCCACATCCAGCCGTCGCGGATCGTGTTCTCGGTGAGGTCGGGCCGGTTGAGGTACCCCAGCATGTTGGCCTCGGACCGCACGATGATCTCGCCCGCGGTCCGGCCGTCCTTCGGCACCTCGCGCCCGTCCGGGTCGACGACGCGGACCTGCGTGACGAAACCCTCGCGCCCGCACGACATCAGCCGCTCCGGGTGGATGCCGCGCACGGCGTCGAGGTGGTCCTCCTGCGACAGGAAGCACATCGTGGTGCCCTCGGTCTGCCCGTAACCCTGGATCAGCGTGCAGGGGAACTGGTCCAGCGCCGCCTTCACCACCGATGAGGGCATGGGCCCGCCGCCGTACTGGATGTTGCGCAGCGCCGAGATGTCGTAGGAGGAGAAGCCCGGCACGGCCATCATCCAGTTGAGCATCGTGGTGATGCCGAGGAACGCCGAGACGCGCTCCTCCTGGATGAGCTCCAGCGCCGTGCGCGCCTCGAAGTTCATCAGCACCAGCGGGCAGCCGTGGCGGTGGTAGTTCATCGAGAGCACCACCGGGATGTGGTACATCTGCCCGGTCAGCATGTAGACGTCGGTCGCGACGATGCGCTCGGCGACAGTCTGGTTGAGCATCCCGAACGACACGCTCGTGTGGCTGTGCAACGCGCCTTTCGACTCGCCGGTGGTGCCGCCGGTGTAGAGGATGAAAAACGGGTCGGCGTCACCGACCGACGACGACTGCACCGGCTCGTCGGTGCTGCTGCGGGCCAGCAGGTCCTCGTAGCTGCCGTCGCCCGATTCCCCGTACTGCAGCCAGTTCGGCACGTCCACCGCGGCCTGCAGCTGCTTCGCGGTGTCGAGCCACTCGTCGGAGGCGATCACCGCCTTCGGCGCCGCGTCGGCGACGATCCGGGTCAGCTCGCCCGCTCCGAGCCGCCAGTTCAGGGGCTGCGTGACGAGCCCGGCGCGCCCGGCGGCGTAGTACAGCTCCTGGTACTCGATCGAGTTCTTCGCCAGGATCGCGACCCGGTCCCCTTGCGACAGACCCAGACCGCCCTCGCCCGCCAGCCCGTTGGCGAGCCTGCGGACGCGTTCGTCGAGCGTTCTCCAGTCCATCCGCCGGCCGCTCGGGGCGTCGACGATCGCGTCCCGGGCCGGCGTGAGCGCCGCCCACTTCTCCGGGATCCGTCCGATGTTGACCATGGGTGTCCTCTGGTAGGTGCCGGTGCGGGGATCAGTACGGCAGGTCGAGGTAGATGTGCCGGGTCGCGATCAGCCAGCGGTCCCCCTGCTTCACCAGCTCGTCGCGGTACCAGCCGCTGGAGAGCACGCGCACCGCGCCGTTCTCGATCGAGAGCAGGGTGAGGTTCGCGGTCGTCGCCGCGCTGTCCGGGGTTTCCTTGGTGAGCACCAGGTTCGACAGGTTGTGCCGACGCTGGTCGGTCTGCGCGGCCAGCGAGTCGGCGTGCAGCTTGCGGATCGCCTCGCGGCCCTCGAACGGCCCGATCGGGTCGCCTTCGCGGCCGATCTGCATGGTCATCGTGGCCGTCTCCGTGAACTGATCGGCGATCAGGTCGACGTCGTTCTCGTCGTAGCCCCAAGAAGCCTTGCCCAGGACGTTTTCGATCTCGGCGCGTGCGGTCATGCGGGTGCCTCCTCAGGCGGCGTGAAGGTCAGGGGCAGCGAAGTGGGGGCGGGGGTGAACACGCCGCGCTCGGCCGTCACCTGCTCGGCGCCCGAGAGGTTCGGCAGGAAGGCCATGATCGAGCTGTACCAGCGGTGGCGGCTGCGGACATCGGCGTCCTCCATGACGTCATCGTCACTGACTAACGGCCGTTTGGTAGCGGTGAGATTAGCACCACACCGGAGCCCCAACAAGGGTCTGTCAACCAACCGTTTGACAGTGAAGATCGGGCTTGCCATGCTGCGGACAGGACTCGCCCAGGGAGGCTGCAGTGCACGACGACGGCAGGCCGGAAGGCTTCCCCCGAACGGCCCTGGCCTGATGAGCCGCGCGCTCGTCGTCGGCGGCACCGGCCCGACCGGTCCCCCGATCGTGGCCGGGCTGCTCACCCGCGGGCACGAGGTGACGGTGTTCCACACCGGCCGCCACGAGGTCGCGGAACTGCCGGACGTGCCGCACGTCCACGGCAGCCCGTTCGAGGCGGACGACATCGCGCGTGCCGTGGGCGAGGGCGGGTGGGACGTGGTCGTCGCGACCTACGGCCGGGTCCGGCTCATCGCCGACGCGGTCGCGAACCGCTGCGCACACCTGGTCGTGGTCGGCGGGGTGCCGGTCTACCAGGGTTACGTCAACCCGGGTTCGCGTTTCCCGTACGGCGTGCAGCTGCCCGTGCGCGAGGACTCGCACCCGCTCGTCGCGCCGGACGAGCCGCGCTTCGCCGGCTACAGCACCGGCCCGATCCGGCGCACCGAAGACCACGTTTTCTCGTTGGGCACCAAGGGTTCCTTCGCCGCGACCTACCTGCGTTACCCGACCGTCTACGGGCCGCGCAACCCGTATGCGTGGGAGTGGAACGTGGTGCGCCGCGTGCTCGACGGACGGCCGTGGCTGGTCCTCGCCGACGGCGGGCACGGCATCCACTCCCGCGCCGCTGCGCGCAACGCGGCCGAGGCCGTACTGCTGGCCGTCGACCGGCCGGCGATCGCGGCGGGCCAGGCGTACAACGTCGCCGACGACGACCTGCTCACCGTGCGGCAGTGGGCGCAGCTCGTCGCCCGCGCCGCGGGCCGCGACCTGGAAATCCGGTCGCTGCCCCGGGAACTGCCCAACCCCGGCCTCGCGGTGTCGGCGTTCGGCGGCCAGGAATCGCCGACGTCCATTGTGGACATAACCCGGCTGCGCGAGGACCTCGGCTACCGCGACGTGGTCTCGGTGCCCGACGGGATCGCCGAGACCGTGGAGTGGATGCTGGCGAACGAACCGCTCCTGCGGGCGTCGGGCACCACGGACCCCTTCGACTACCCGGCCGAAGACGCCTTGGTGGCCGCCTACGAGCAGGCGCTGGCGAGTCTCGCCGCGCTGGCCGCGCCGTTCGGGGCGGGCATCGAGCGGATGGACATGGTGCAGACCGCGAAAGGCCGCGCCCTATGACGCCAGCACCTGGCGGCGCACGTCGCGGGTGTCGTACCAGGTGGCAACTTTCGCGATCCGTCCCGCGCGTAGGTCGAACACGTCGAGTGCAGTGAAGACGATCGGCCGGCCGTCGCGCAGGCGGCCCGTGAAGTCGATCTCCGTCACGACGGCGTCGCCGGCTTCGATCCACCGCGTCACGCGGTCGTCGTGCTCGGCATAGCCCGCGAGGAGCTTCGTGAAGTGCGCGATCGCCGCGTCCCGGCCGACGACCGGGGCCGCGCCGACGGTGTGGATCTCCACGTCGCCGGCGAAAACCCCGGCCAGCTCGGCGAACCGTTCGGCGTTGATCGCGGAGAAGTACGCCTCCACCGCCGCCCGGCTCACGACCCGACCAGCTTCTTCAGCTCCGTCATCGCCTGGAACGACCACCTCGCCAGCGACGGGTCGCCGAACGCGGTGATGTTCCACATGACGAGGTGGCGCAGCCCGGCCTCGCGGTACTCCGCCAGCTGCTCGGCCACCTGGGCCGGGGTACCGCAGAACGCGTAGTGCCGCACGACTTTCGGCGGGATCGCGTCGATGATCCGCAGCGACTCGGCCCGCGACACGGCCGTGGGGATGAAGTCGTGGAACCCGGATCCGCCCGGGCGGGCGTCGAGCGGCGGTTCGACACCGAGGTCGCGGAAGACCTGTGCGGGCAGCAGAACGCACAACGCGCGCACGAGTGGCGCTTCGGTGAGCCGTTGCACGGTCTCCTCGTCGGGCCCCATGAGCAGGTACCCGAGCATGCCGGGCGTGATCGCCCCGGGATCACGGCGCGCGTCCTGCGCCGACTGGCGGATCGTGGTGAGCGACTTGGCGTACTCCGCGGGTGACATCTTGGTGGGCAGCCACCCGTCGGCCTTGGCCCCGGTCAGCTCCAGCATCCGCGGGCCGTGCGCGGCCGTCCAGATCTCGGGCGCTTTTCCTTGGTAGGGCTGCAATCCGAGGACGGCGTTCTCCAGGGTGTGGAACTTCCCGGCGTAGTCGACGGGTCCGTCGGCCTCCCACAGCAGCCGCATCACGTCGATGCCTTCGCCCAGCTTCGCGACGGGCTTGTCGAACGACATCCCGTACGGCGAGATGTTGAGCCGTTCCCCCGAGCCGAGCCCGATGATCGCGCGGCCCTTCGTGACGTGGTCCAGCGTCAGCGCACTGGCCGCGGCCATCGCCGGGTTGCGCCGGATCAGGTCGGTGACGACGACCCCGACCTTGATCCGCTCGGTCTGCGCCCCGACCACCCCCATCATGATCAGCGGGTCGAAGTACGCGTGCGGGTTGGGCTGCACCGCGGCCAGCGGCGTCAGATCCTCGGTCCACATGGTGTCGGCGTGCCAGCCCATGAGGTGGTCGGGCCACCACACGGCGTCGAAGCCCTCGGCCTCGCTGCGGCGCGCGAACTTCACCGCGGCGTCCGCGGGCGGCATGATCTGACCGGGCACACCGAGCTGCAGACGCTCCACTCAGTACCTCCATCCATCGCCGAACGTCGGGATCCGCGCCCCGAGGTAGTCCTCGACGCACGTGAGGGCGGCGCGGGCCGCACGGTCGGTGCCGACGCCACGGCTGCGGAAGGTCTCGCTGGCGAACCACAGCCCCTCGACGTTGGGCGCGCGCCAGTGCGGCCGGTACTTCCCGACCAGGCCGGGCATCTGGATCACGCCGAAGCTCGGCTCGAACACCAGGTGCCGGCGCCGCCAGACCGGGTTCGCCAGGCCGGGCCACATCGTCTCGACGTCGCGTTCGAAGGCCTGCATCGTGGCGCGGCACCATTCGCGGTCGCGGCCCTTCGCGCCGGGGATGATCGCGCCCAGCACGTGGAGGTGCGTGCCTTCGGGCGAGCACGACGGGTCCATCGCCGACTGGTCGAACATGAACCCGGAGCAGTCCGTCGACGGGGTCGCGGTCCACGTCGAGAGCTCACGCGGGTCGAACCGCGTGACCGGCTCCTCCGTGGCGAGGTAGAGGCCGAGCCAGGCGATGCGGAACTTGTCCTGCGCCAGGAACTCGATCTGCGAGGCGTACCACTCCGGGAGCACGCTGCGCGGCACCACGTTCAGCACGTGCCACACCGGCAGCGTGGAGATCACCGCGGGGGCCTCGAGGATCTCCTCCTCGAAGAACTCGTTGGGCAGCACCTTCGGCTCGCGCGCGACCGCGACGCCTTGCACCGCACCGTTTTCGACGATCACGCGCTCGACCGAGGTCCCCAGCCGCAGCTCGCCGCCGTGCCCGGTGATCGCGTCGGCGAGGTCGCGCCACAGCCCGTCCCAGCCCTGGCCGGGCCAGCACGAGTAGGCGGCGGTGTTGCGCTCCTCGTAGTGCATCTTGCGCACGTACAGGTTGTCGCTGGCGGAGTGGTCGTACCAGTTGTCGGTCATGCACTCCAGCACGGAGATGTACTCGAACAGGTCCACCACGCCCTGGTCGGAGGTGTGCTGGTGGATCCACTCGCGCAGCGGCCGGTCGTCCCAGTCGTCGAGTTCGGAGTACGGGGTGTCGGCGAGCGCCTTGACGACCTTCTTGAGCTCCGCGCGGTCGGTGTAGCGGTCGCGGATCGAGCCCCAGCCCGACCCGTTCTCCCAGATCGGCATCTCCTTGCTGACCTCGCCGTGGATCAGCTCCTTGCCCACGTACTCGAACACCTTGGTGAGGCCGGATCCGCCGTCTTCGATCAGGTGCCCGCCGAGGTTGACGGTGAACCCCTCGTCCGGCACGGCCATGGCTCGTCCGCCCAGATACGGGCTGCGGTCGAGCACGACGACCCGTTTGCCCTCGCGCGCGAGCAGCGCCCCCGCGCACAGGCCGGCCGCGCCCGCCCCGATCACCACCACGTCGTAGCTCGACACGGCATCACCTTTCTTCGCCGCAGTCGCGTTGAACGCACTGTCGCGGCTGGGTTTTCCGGCTTGTCCACCATCGAGTAAGCGCGCTAGTTTGTCAAACGGTCGGTAGATAGAGCGGGGAGTCGCCGATGACGAGCAGAGCCGCCGGATCCGTCCGGCCCGTGGCTGCCACCACGCTGGGCGATCTGGTGCGCCGTGGCGCGCTGGCGCATCCCGACCGAGAAGCCCTCGTCTTCCCTGGTGAACGGGCCACCTACGGCGCCCTCGCCGACCGCGTCCGGGAGTTCACCCGGGCACTGCTGGGGCTGGGAGTCCAGCCCGGCGACCGGGTCGGGATCCTGCTGCCCGCGTCGGTCGACCTCGTCGCGATGCTGGTGGCCGCGACCGAAGCCGGCGCGATCGCGGTGCCGGTCAACGCGCGGTTCAAGTCCGTGGAGCTCGAGAGCATCGTCACGCACTCCGGAATGCGGGTGCTCGTGACCGCTCCCCCGCAGGCCGGCGAGCCCGACTTCGCCGAGCTGCTGCACCGGACGTTTCCGGGGCTCGCCGAAGGAGCCGCGGCCGAGCTGGAGCACGTCGTGCACCTGGGTGGTCCCGGCGGTGGCGGGCTGATGTCGTCCGCGGAGTTCTTCGCGACCCCGTGCACTGCGGCCGAAGCCGACGCGGCGGCGGCGAGCGTGCGGGTCCGCGACACCGCGTTGCTGGTCTACACGTCGGGGACGACGGCCGCGCCCAAAGGCGCGATGCTCAGCCACGAAGCACTCACTCGGCTGGCCGACGGCATCGCCGGCGAGCGGATGCCACTGACCGCGCAAGACCGGGTGTGGACGGCGATCCCGCTGTTCCACGGCGGCGGGATCACCTTCGCCCTCACCTGCCTCACGGCGGGCGCCACGTTCGTGCACCCGCGGTTCTTCGACCCCGCCACGACGTTGGAGCTCCTGGTCCGCGAGCGCGTCACCGTCGCGCTGGCGGCGTTCGAGACGATCTGGCTGCCGGTGCTCGACCGGCCGGACTTCGCCGCGCACGACCTGTCGCGGATCCGGGTCGTGATGGTGGTCGGCGTGCCCGAACGGCTCCGCGCGATGGCGGCGCGGCTCCCGGACGCGGTGCACGTGTCCTGCGTGGCGATGACCGAGTCCGCGGCGTTCCTCACGCTCAACCGGCTCGACGACCCGCCGGACAAACGCGTGGAAACCGGCGGGCACCCGATGCCGGGGATGCGGTGCCGGGTCGTCGATCCCTCGGGTTTCGACGTGCCTGCCGGCGTGCCGGGTGAGCTGCTTTTCCGTGGCCCCAACACGTTCGACGGGTACTTCCGCGACCCCGAGCTGACCGCGCGCGTGTTCGACCCGGCCGGCTGGTTCCACACCGGCGACGTGGTCGTCGCGGATTCCGGCGGGCGGCTGACGTTCGTCTCCCGGCTCAAGGACATGCTCAAGGTGGGCGGCGAGAACGTCGCGGCGGCCGAGGTCGAGGGGCACCTGCTCACGCACCCGGCCGTGGCGATCGTGGCCGTGGTGGCGGCTCCGGACGCGCGGTACGTCGAGGTGCCGGCGGCGTTCGTCCAGCTCAAGCCGGGCTGGACGGTGACCGGGCGGGAGCTGATCGAGCATTGCGTCGGGCGGATCGCGTCCTACCGGGTGCCGCGCTACGTCCGCTGGGTGACCGAGTGGCCGATGTCGGGGACGAAGATCAAGAAAGCGGAGCTGCGCAAGAGGATCGCGGACGAGCTGGCGGCCGCCGGCATCACGGAAGCGCCGCGGGTCGGCCAGTAGTCGCTCTGGAGGGGCCATGTCCACCATCCCGGATCTGCTCGAGTCGTGCGCCGCCGGGCGCGAAGTCGTGTTCCCGGACGGGCGCTTGACTTACGGCGAGATCGCCGTCGAGGCCCGGCGGTTGGCGGGATCGTTGTGGGCACGGGGAATCCGGCCCGGGGACCACGTCGGCGTGCTGGTGCCGGGCGGCATCGCGAGTGTGACGACCTGGCTCGGGATCGCGTACCTGGGCGCGGTCACCGTCCCGGTGAACCCGCGGCTCAAGGCCGCCGAGCTGGCCTACGTGGTGGAGCACGCGGACCTGCGGCTGCTGTTCGCCGACACCGCGCTCGGGCCGGTCCTCGCGTCGGCCCTGCCCGGGCTCGCGGCGTGTTCCGGGCAGCTTTCCCTGCGTGGGGCGCCGGTGCTGCGTGCGGTCGTCGCCGTGGACGACGGCCCGGTGCCCGCCGGCTGGCTGTCGCGTGTCGCGTTCTCGGCGAATTCCGCCGACGCCGGAACAGCGGCCGCGGCCCGGGCCGGTGTGCGCGCCGAGGATCCCGCGTTGATCCTCTACACCTCCGGCACGACCGCGCGGCCGAATGGCTGTGTGCACGACAATGCTTCCCTGGTGGCCGAGGGGGAAGCCGTCGCCGAACGGCTCGGTCTCACCGCGCAGGACCGCTTCTGGACCGCCCTGCCGATGTTCCACTGCGGCGGCTACGACGTCATCCTCGCAGCCCTGGCGGCCGGGTGCGCGATGGTCCACACCGGACCGTTCGAGCCGGGTCCGGCGCTGCGTCAGCTGTCCGAAGAACGGTGCACGGTCGCGTTTCCCGCCTTCGAGACGATCTGGCTGCGCGTGCTCGACCACCCCGAGTTCGCCCGTACGGATCTGTCCGCGCTGCGCCTGGTCCTCAACGTCGGCGCGCCCGAACGGCTGCGCGCCATGCAGGCCCGGATCGCCCCGGCCGTGCAGATGTCGTCCCTCGGCTCGACGGAATCCCTCGGCTTCTGCTGCGTCGGCTCCCCCGACGACCCGGCCGACGTCCGCGCCACCACGAGCGGCAAAGTGCTGCGGCACATGGAAGTCCGCGTCGTCGACCCGTCGACCCGCGCACCGGTCCCCGCCGGCACCCGCGGCGAGCTCCAGTTCCGCGGCACCTCCCTGTTCTCCCACTACCACCGCGACCCCGAGCTGACCGCCGAACGCCTCGACCCCGCCGGCTGGTTCTCCACGGGCGACCTGGTCGTCGCCGACTCCGCCGGCCGCCTCTCCTTCGTTTCCCGGCTCAAAGACATGCTCAAAGTCGGCGGCGAAAACGTCTCCGCCGCCGAGGTCGAAGACTGCCTCGCCGCCCACCCCGCCTGCGGCGTCGTCCAGGTCGTCGCCGCCCCGGACGCCCGCCTGGGCGAAGTGGCCGCCGCCTTCGTCCAGCTCCGCCCCGGCGCGCACGCCACGGAACGCACCCTGATCGACCACTGCCTCGGCCGCATCGCGACGTTCAAGGTGCCCCGCTACATCCGCTTCGTCACGGACTGGCCGATGTCGGGCACGAAGGTGCAGAAGTTCCGCCTGCGGGAGACCATCGCCTCGGAACTGCGCGCCGCGGGCATCACCGAAGCGCCCCGGCTGTCGTCGCGCTCGAAGCAGACCGGCTAGTCCTCATTTCCCCGGCCGTTTCACCGCCTCACCCACCAGGAAGGTCTCCACCCGTTCCACCCCCAGTTGCGCCAGATCCTCGGTGACGAAGCGGTACAGGTGGTCCAGATCGCGCAGCCAGACGGCGGCGTGGAGGTTGGCGCGGCCGGTCGTGGCGAGGGCGCCGTGGACGGCCGGGTGGTGGGCGAGGGTGCGGCCGGCGTGGTCGAGGTTCGCGGGTGGGACCTGCATGGTGATGTTCGCGTCGATGCGGAGGCCGAGGCGGTGCGGGTCGACGAAGGTCTGGGTGAGGAGGCGGCCGTCGGTGAGGAGGGTGGCGAGGCGGCGGCGCACGGTGGACTCGGGGTGGCGCACCTCGGCGGCGACGGTGGCCGCGGGCAGGCGGGCGTCGCGGGCCAGTGCGGTGAGGATCGCGGAGTCGACGGCGTCGAGGGGGCCGGCGGCGTCCGGAGTGGCCGCCACGGTGAGTGCCGCTCGTTCGGCGACGGTGAGCACGTCGAGGCGCCAGTCGCTCGCGTCGGAGAAGACGTGCATGACGGTTTCGGCGTGGATCACGGTGACGGCGGTCGTCGCGGGGAGCTGGCGGAAGACGAGGGCGTTGCGGCGGCTCGGGTCGGACAGGACGGCGGCCGAGATCTCATCGCCGGCGTGGGAGAGGTCGAGGTAGAGGACGTCGTCGCGGGCGGCGAGCGCCGCGGTGACGGCGTCGATCTTGCCGCGCAGCTCCCGGATCCGCAGCAGGGTCGCGCCCGGGAACGCGGCGCGCGGGCGGGTGGCGACCACGCGCACGGCGCCGTCCAGCAACACGCGCAGTCGACGGCGGACCGTGCGCTGGTTGAGGCCGAGCACGGCCGCCGCGCGTTCGATCGTCACGCGGCCGTCGCACTGCAGGGCCGCGATCAGCCGCAGATCATCGTCTTCGAGGACGTCATCGCTCACCACCAGCCATGATGGCACCAAATCCGATCGAAAATGCCGTCGAAATCCGTACCTGGCACCCACCCGGGAGCACGCTTGTCCCATGACGACCACCCTCATCGACGGCATGATCACCGCGGCCCGCGAAGCCGGCCGCCTCCTCGCCGCCCGGCCCAGGCCCACGGCCCCCACCACCTTCGCCGAGTTCCGCCAGACCTTCGACGCGCTGGAACACTCGGCCGAAGGCGCACTCCGCGCCCGGCTCACCGGACTGCGGCCCGGCGTGGCCTGGGCCGACGAGATCGACACCACCGTCCCGCCCGGCGAGCAGCGCTGGGTCGTCGACCTCGCCGACGGCGCCGTCCAGTACCTGCGCGGCCTGCCCCACTGGTGCGTCAGCATCACCCTCGTCGAGGACGCCGCCCCGGTCGCCGCCGTGATCCACAGCGAAGTCCGCGGCGAGACCCACCACGCGGCGACCGGCCTCGGCGCATTCCTCAACGGCGAGCGCCTCACCCCGTCCGCCACGGCCGAGCTCCCGGTCACGCTCGTCGGCACCAGCCAGCCGCCGTTCATCACGACCCAGCCCGGCGCCGCCGAGCAAGCCGGCCGCTCGCTCGCGGCCGTCCTCCCCCACGTCGGCGCCGTCCGTAACCTGGGCCCGACCTCCCTGCAGATCGCGGACGTCGCCGCCGGGCGCATGGACGGCTTATGGCTGTACGGCCGCGACGCCGGCAACCTCCTCGGCGCGAGCCTGATCGCCCGCGAGGCCGGCGCGGTCGTCACCGACGTCGACGGCAACCCCTGGCGCCCGCAGGTCACGTCGTTCCTCGCCGGGCCCGCCCAGCTCCACGGCGCCTTCCTGGACCCGCTGAAAAACGCGTGATCGCTACTCGACCAGCGCCTGCGTGCCCAGCACGATCGCCAACGCCAAGCGCTCCGCGTCCTCGGTACCGGGTTCGGCGGTGTACACCATGATCCGCACGTCGTCGCCGGCCACGACGAGGGTGTCGCAGTCGAGGGTGATCGGCCCGGCCGCCGGGTGCGCCACGGTCTTGTGCCGCGCCGGGTCCGGCGGCGACATCGGGGCGTCGGCGTCCCAGAGCTCGGCGAAGCGCGGGCTCTGGTCGGCGAGCTCGCCGACGAGCCGCCGCAGGGCGTGGTCCGCGGGGGTACCGCGAGGCGGTGAGCCTCAGGTCCGCGACCAGCCGGGCCTCGTGGTCGGCCTGCTCCTGTGCACTGTGGACGATGCGATTGCGCGGCCCGACGAAGTTGCGCCACACGGCGTTGCGTTCGATGCCGCGCCACGTCGAGGTCTCGCCCATCAACGCGTCGTACGGCGCGTTGGCGAGCAGGACGGTCCAGGTGGCGTCGTAGACGACGACCGGGGTGTGGGCCAGACGGTCGAGCAGGCGCTGGACACTCGGCGTGACCCGCGAAGTGACGACGTCGAGCCCGGGCGCCGCGTGGCCCGCGAGGCGGAAGAGCAGGTCCCGCTCCTGGTCGGACAGCCGCAGCGCCCGGGCGAGCGCCTCCACCACCTGCGCGGACGGCCCGGTCGCCCGGCCCTGTTCGAGGCGCGTCAGGTAGTCGGCCGAGATCCCGGCCAGTGCGGCGAGCTCCTCGCGCCGCAGCCCGCTCGCCCGCCGTCGCGTCCCGACCGGCACGCCGACGGTCTCGGGCGCCACCCGGTCTCGCCAGCGGCGCACCATCCGCCCGAACTCCCACGACTCCACCCCGTCAGTCTGCCCCCGGCCGCCGCCGTTGTCCTGGCCCCGCCAGTCCCAGGAAAACGCGACGGCTGTCTGCTGCCGCGACCGGAGCGCACGCTCGAGGCATGACCACAACACTGATCACCGGGGCCAACCGCGGCCTCGGCAAGGAAACCGCCCGCCAGCTCGTCGCCGCCGGGCACACCGCCTACCTCGGCGCCCGCGACGAAGCCCGCGGCCGCGCCGCCGCCGCGGAAATCGGCGCGCGATTCGTGCGGCTCGACGTGACCGACGACGCCTCCGTCACCGCCGCGTTCGCCCGCATCGACGCCGACGGCGGGCTCGACGTCCTCGTCAACAACGCCGGCATCGCCCTGCTCGCCCTCAACGGCCCCGACGCGCTGAAAGTGTTCGACACCAACGCCGTCTCGATCGTCCGCGTCACGGAAGCCGCGCTGCCGCTGCTGAAGCGGTCCGCGAACCCGGTCGTCGTCAACATCTCCAGCGCGCTCGGCTCCTTCGCGGCCAACCACGACCCCGCCCGCCCCGCGTCGCACGTGTCCGCGATCGTGTACGGCGCGAGCAAGGCCGCCGTCTCCATGCTCACCGTCCAGTACGCGCGGGCCGTGCCGGAGATCAAGGTCAACGCGGTCGAGCCGGGCTACACCGCCACCGAGCTGGGTGGCATGGCCAACAGCGAGGGCCGCCCGGTCGAGGTCAGCGCCCGCGCGGTGGTCCGCATGGCCACGATCGGCACCGACGGCCCCACCGGCACCTTCCAGGAGGACGACCGCGAGCTGGGCTGGTGACCACGGGCGTCCTCAGCTGACCGGCGCGCCGATCAGCTGGCCGATTCCGTAGGTCACGGCGACGGCCAGAGCGCCGAGGACGAGCTGCCGCAGTCCGGAGTGGACCCACGGCCGCCCGGTCAGCCTGCCGACCGTCATCCCTCCGGCGAGCAGCGCGAGGGCCGTCAGGATCAGCGACACGACCAGCGTGCTCGCGCCGAGCAGGTACGGCAGCAACGGCAGCAGCGCACCGATCGAGAACGCGACGAACGACGCGCTGCCCGCCAGCAGCGCGGACGGCAGGTCCTGCGGGTCGACACCCAGCTCCTCGCGCGTGTGCAGCCGCAGCGCCTGGTCGGGGTCGCGCGCGACGGCTTCGGCCATGCGGCGGGCGGTGTCGTCGTCGGCGCCGTAGGAGACGAAGCGGCTGACCAGCTCGTCGTGCTCCTGCTGCGGGAAGCGGGCGTGCATGTCGGCTTCGAGCGCGACCTCGGCCTGCACGAGCTCGTTCTGGTTGGTCACCGACACGTACTCGCCGGCACCCATCGAGAACGCCCCGGCGACCAGGCCGGCCAGCCCGGTGAGCACGATCGTGTGCGGCGCGACGCCGCTGCCGCCGACACCCGCGATGAGGGCCGCGTTGGTGACCAGGCCGTCGACCGCGCCGAACACGGTCGGGCGGAGCCAGCCACCGGAGACGTCGCGGTGGCGGTGGGCCCAGCCGGTGGTCGCGGCCCGGCGACCACCGGGCTCGGAGCGTTCACTCATGCCCCGATTCTCACCGGGGCGTTCCGGGTCCGCCCGCCGGGATCTGGCTCGTTCGCGGTGCGGCGTCACGGGGTGATCGCCTCGGCCGCCGCGACGGGACGGGTCGTGGGGTCCCGGACTGGTCGGGCGCTCGCCCCGCGCGGGAGCGAGCGCCCGCGTGGCTCAGCCGGCCAGCGACGCGTCCAGCGTGACCTCGGGGACGCCCGCCAGCGCGCGGCTGACCGGGCAGCCGGCCTTGGCCTGCGCCGCGTACTCCTTGAACTGCTCCTCGTTGACGCCGGGCACGCGGCCCTCCGTCACGAGCTCGATCTTGATGATCGTCGGGGCGCCGTCGACCGGACGCAGCGTGACCGAAGCGTCCGTTTCGATCGACTCGGCCGGGAATCCCGCGGTCGCCAGCGTGTTGGCCAGCGCCATCGAGAAGCACGACGCGTGCGCCGCGGCGATGAGCTGTTCCGGGTTCGACCCCGGGCCGTCCTCGAAGCGCGACTTGAAGGTCACGCTCCCGGTGATGCTGCCTCCCCCGGCGGTGAACTGCCCGGATCCGGTGGGAAGGTCGCCGTTCCAGTTCGCGTGCGCCTTCGAGACGGGCATGCGTCCTCCAGAATCGTCTTGGGTGCCTGGTGCCCGGCCGAGCCGGGCAGCCACAGTCAATCAGGCGGGGGCCGCGTTCGCCAAAGTTCGGCCGCTGCGCGTCCCCCGGGTTCCCTAGGCTGGGCGGGGTGGAACCCGCCTGACGAGGAGGAGCCCGGCGCATGCGCGCGATCGTCGTCCTGTTCGACACGCTCAACCGCAGGTACCTGCCGCCGTACGGGGCGACCGGGGTGCACGCGCCGCAGTTCGAGCGCCTGGCCGAGGCGGCCGTGACGTTCGACAACTGCTACGCGGGCAGCATGCCGTGCATGCCGGCGCGCCGGGAGCTGCACACGGGCCGCTACAACTTCCTGCACCGGTCGTGGGGTCCGCTGGAACCGTTCGACGACTCCGTGCCCGAACTGCTCTCGCGCCACGGCGTGCACACCCACCTCGTGACGGATCACCGGCACTACTGGGAAGACGGCGGCGCGACCTACCACAACCGCTTCGACACCTACGAGTTCTTCCGCGGCCAGGAAGGCGACCGCTGGAAGGGCCAGGTCGCCGATCCCGACATCCCGGAACCGGCGGTCGGGGCGCGGCGGGCGTCGGCGATGATCCGCCAGCACTGGGTGAACCGGCAGCACTTCCTCAAACCCGGGCAGCACCCGCAGACGCTCACCGTCGACGCCGGGCTGGAGTTCCTCGGCACCAACGCGGGCGAGCAGGACTGGTTCCTCCAGATCGAGTGCTTCGACCCGCACGAACCGTTCGTCGCCACCGAGGACCATCGCGCGCGGTATTCGCTGCAGCACGAAGGCCCGAAGTACGACTGGCCCGGCTACCGCCGCGTCACCGAACAACCCGGCGACACGGTGCGGGTCCGCGACGAGTACCGCGCCCTGCTGTCCATGTGCGACAGTTCCCTCGGCCGGGTCCTCGACGCGATGGACACCCACGGGCTGTGGGACGACACCCTCCTCATCGTCTGCACCGACCACGGCCTGCTGCTCGGTGAGCACGGCTGGTGGGGCAAGAACGTGCAACCGTGGTACGACGAGAACATCCACACGCCCCTGTTCGTCTGGGATCCGCGCACCGGCGCCCGCGGCGAGCGCCGGGCCGAGCTGGTGCAGACCGTCGACTTCGGACCGACTTTGCTCGACTTCTTCGGCGTACCAAGGCCTCCCGACATGCAAGGCCTCCCGATGACGGGCGCGACCACGCGGGAAGCCTGCTTGTTCGGCAGCTTCGGTGCCCACGTCAACGTCACCGACGGCCGGTACGTCTACCTGCGAGCCTCCGCCACCCCCGCGAACGAGCCGCTGTTCGAGCACACCCTCATGCCGACCCACATGAACACCCGCTTCTCCCCCGCCGAACTCCGCGACGCCGAACTGATCCCGCCCCTGCCCTTCACCAAGGGCGCCGGTGCTGCGCCTGCCCGGCTACGCCTGGGGCGACCCGCACGCGTTCGGCACCCTGCTGTTCGACCTCGAAACCGACCCCGGCCAGCACAACCCCTTGGTCGACGACGACCTCGAGCTGACCATGGCCACCCGGCTGGCCGACCTGATGCGGGCCGCCGACGCGCCCGCGTCCCAGTTCGAACGCCTCGGCCTGCCCGCCGACGGACCGGTGACCCGGGCGCACCTCCTGGTCCGCGCCCAGCGCGACAACGCCCTCGCCGTGCTGGAGGAGCTCCCGCCGGCGTCCGAGTTCGGCTCCGCCGTCCGGACCCCGATCGGCGAACTGGCCCCGGCCGTCCGTGAAGTTCTCGCGCGCCACTTGCCGATGCTCGCCGACGACGACTTCGCCGCCTCGGTCGCGGCGCTGTCCGTGTGGGAACTGGCCGCCACGACTCCCAGTCTCACGGCCCAGGCCCTGCGCTCACTCGACGCCCGGCTGTCGCAGCCGGAGATCCCCGCGACTTCCTGACCGGATCCGCTGACGTCGGCCAGGACCGGTGCCGGGGCTCAGGTCTCCGTGAAGAAGTCCCGCAACGCTGCGGCGACAATCTCCGGTTGTTCCTCCGGCAGGTAGTGGTCGCTCTCGACGGCGAGCGTGTGCAGGTCCGTCGCGTACTCGCGCCACACCGCGGGCACGTCGTAGGTCCGGCCGACGAAGCTGCTGCTCCCCCACAGCGCCAGCAGCGGGCTGGTCACGAGCCGGCCCGCCGCGGCGTCCGCGTCGTCGTGCTCGAGGTCGATGCCCGCGGCGGCGCGGTAGTCCGCGCACGAAGCGGCGATCGCCTCCGGCGTGGAGAAGCAGCGCACGTACTCGGCGACGGCAGCGGGGTCGAAGGGCGTGCCGCCGTGGTGGCGGGAGTGCATGCGCGAGGTGACCCAGAACCCGGGGTCACCGGCGAGCAGCCGCTCGGGGATGCCGTTGCCGGCGGCGAGGAAGAACCAGTGGTAGTACCCGAGGCCGAAGTCCTTGCCGGCGTGCTGGAACGCGTACCGGGTGGGGACGATGTCCAGCACCGCCACCGCCTTCACGGCCCCGGGCGCGTCGAGCGCGAGCCGATGCGCCACCCGCCCGCCCCGATCGTGCCCGGCGACGGCGAAGCGGTCGAAACCCAGCTTCGCCATGAGCTGCAGCTGGTCGTCCGCCATGGCCCGTTTGGAGTACTCGTGGTCGCCCCCGGCCGGTTTGTCGCTGTCGCCGTACCCGCGCAAATCGGTCAGCACCACGGTGAACCCCTCCGCCAGCCGCGGCGCGACGTGGTGCCAGATCAGGTGCGTCTGCGGATACCCGTGCAGCAGCAACACCGGCGGCCCCTCCCCGGCGACCGCGCAGTTGATCCGCACGCCCCCCACGTCGACCCGCCGATACCCGAACTCCTCCGGCAAGGGAACACTCATCGACACCTCCGACGGGGCGGCTTCATGATCGACTGTAACCCGCCGGCCGGCGCACCGTGCCGGCCTCAGGCCGGCGCACTGTTCGCGACGGTGAAGACCAGGTTGAGCACTGCGACCGGGACGAAGGTGAAGAACCACCACTTCAAGCCCTTCAGGCAGGCACCCCGCAACCACGTCTCGCTGCGGCTGTAGATCCCAGAACTCGTCGCGGCCCAAGCCAGAACGAAGCCCAGCGTCGCCAGGTACTGCAGCAACGTCTGCGCCGCACCGCTGACCAGGACCGCCACGCCCGTGAGCACGATTGCCGCAACGAACGCGACCATGGCGAATCGGGTCGCGGCCACCACGCGCTCGAGCCCCGCCGCGACATCTGTGCGCACATCACCAGGCCTGACCTCGACCCGCTGGCTGCCTGCGGGGCGTTTGATCCGAGCCTGGCGGATCCGACGCCACGCTGCCGCAGCCGTGGCCGGCAGCTGCCGCAGCACCAACAACGGTGGGCGGGGATACCCGCGCTGGTAGAGCAACGTCGCACCGGCCGGCCGGAGCCGTACCAAGCCGACGCCGCGTTCCGGCCGGTCGACGATCACGTCGCCTTTGTCGAAGGTCTGCCATCGTTGAATGCCGGGATTCACCGAGTGTCCGAACCGGTAGTTCCGCCGCCGGTTGTGATGCCTGCACCGGGACCACTCGCCCGGCACCCAGTTCCGGCACTCCCAGCCCTTGCTGGTCTTGGGATACGCGCAGTGCACCAACCAGAAGCGACCGCGCAACAACCAGATCACCACCGAAATCGCCGCGACGTAGACCGGGAACAAGAGACCGATCCACAGCGGCCACGGCACGTCCGACACAGACCCCAGCCGGTTCGACACCCATTGCAATGTCGATGGCAACAGGGACAAGTAGTCGTTCAACTCGCCCTCCCCAGGCGCCAGAACGTAACAGGTCGACTACCATCTGTACCTGGCAATGGGCGGCCGAGGAATCCGCCATGCGGAGATCCCGGTTTCGCGCACGGTCGAACGGCGACTGCGGACCGTGATCAGTCAGGGGCTCCCGCGCTCGCCGAGGCGGTAGTGACGCTTGTGAGGGTCAGTCGGTCACCGCGGCTGGGGCCGGGTGGTTCATCACCGGCTACGCCGGCGGCGAAATTGCCCGTCGTGGGCGATATCGGGCCTAGGCTGGGTGCATGCCCTCACTGTTCGAGCACGCCGGCGGCGAAGCGGCCCTCCATCGGCTGGAGCAGGTGTTCTACGACAGCGTGCTGGTGGACCCGCTGCTGCAGCCGTTGTTCGGCGCGGGGCAGCCGAGGCACGTCGAGCACCTGACGGCGTTCACGGCCGAGTCGTTCGGCGGTCCGGAGCGCTTCTCGCGTGAGCTGGGGTTCGCGCACCTCATCGCCGTCCACCGGGGGCTGAAGATCACCGAGGCCCAGCGGCAGCGGTTCGTGCAGCTCTACCTCGCAGCCCTCGACACCGCGGGCATGCCCGCCGACGCGCCCTTCCGGGACGCCGTGCGCGAACACGTCGAGTTCGGCTCCCAGGTCGCCCTGCAGAACTCGCACGCCGAAACCGACGCCGACCTCCATCCCCTGCGCGAGGTTCCCCGCTGGACCTGGGCCGGCGACGACCCGCAGTAGGCGTGACATCATCGAGCCCGCTGGGATCACGTGCGGGAAGGGCGGCCGGTGGACTACGAGCGCGCTGTCGGTGAGGTGTGGGCGGCCACGCGGCCGCACATCGGGGCGGGCAAGGTGGCGGACTACATCCCCGACCTGATCTGCGTGGACCCCGGTCAGTTCGGGTTCGCGGTGGCGACCGTCGACGGCGAGCTGCACCAGGTGGGTGACGCCAAGGTGCCGTTCTCGATCCAGAGCATCTCGAAGGCCTTCGCGCTGGCGCACGTGCTCGGGCACGACGACGCGTCGATCTGGCGGCGCGTGAACCGGGAGCCGTCGGGGACGCGGTTCAACTCGCTGATCCAGCTGGAGATCGAACGCGGCGTGCCGCGCAACCCGTTCATCAACGCGGGCGCGCTGCTGGTCACCGACCAGCTCCTCGCGGACACGGGCGACGCCTGCGGTGCGCTGTGCGCGTTCATGGCCGCGGAGACCGGGAACCCCGGCCTCACCTACGACCCGGCGATGGCCGAGTCCGAGACGCGCACCGGGAACCGCAACCGTTCGCTGGCCTACCTGATGGCCGATTTCGGCAACGTCCTCAACCCCGTCGACGAGATGCTCGACCACTACTTCCGCCAGTGCTCGATCATGGCCTCGTGCGTCGAGCTCGCCCGCGCGGGGCTGGTCCTGGCGCGCCACGGCGTCCGCCGCGACGGCACGCGCCTGCTGTCCAAACAGGACGCCCGGCGCATCAACGCGATCATGCTCACCTGCGGCACCTACGACGCCGCCGGCGAGTTCGCCTACCGCGTGGGGCTGCCGTGCAAGAGCGGCGTCGGCGGCGGGATCCTCGCGATCGTGCCGGACCGCTGCGCGATCGCCGCGTGGGGGCCGGGACTCGACGAGAAGGGCAACTCCGTGTCCGCGGCGATGGCGCTCGAGACGTTCGGCAACGTCACCGGGCTCAGCATCTTCTGATGCGTCCACTCAGGGCTTGAGCGCGGCCGCCACCAGCATCCGCAGCTCCGGCACGACCTCCTGCTCGAACCACGGGTTCCGCAGGTGCCACCCCACGTTCAGCGGCGACGGGTGCACCAGCGGGATCGTCGACGGCAGGTAGTCCCGGAACGACCGCACGGTCTCCGTGAGGCTCCGCGAGCGCCCGGCGTGCAGGTAGTGCTTCTGCGCGTAGCTGCCGACGAGCACCGTCAGCCGGATCTCGGGCAGCTCGGTGAAAATCCGCGGATGCCACTTCTCCGCGATCCCGCGCCGCGGCGGCGCGTCACCGGAGGCCGCTTTGCCGGGGTAGAAGAAGTCCATCGGCACGATCGCGAACAGCGCGGGGTCGTAGAACTCCCCGTCGGTCACCCCGAGCCAGCCGCGCAGCTTCACGCCGCTGGCGTCGTTCCAGGGGACGCCGCTCTCCTGCGCCTTCCGCCCCGGCGCCTGGCCGATGAGCGCCACCTTCGCCGACGGCTCCGCGGTGTAGAGGGGCTCGTAGCCGGCTTCCTTCGCCCACGCGTTGTCGGGGTCGGCGATGAGGTCGGCGCGGATCCGGTCGAGGTTCGTCATGGTCCGGCGAGAATATCCGGGCCCCTCACGCGGGCCAGAGCTGGATCAGCCAGCGCTCGGCCCCCCGGGCGAACGTCCCTTCGCCCAGCTCCGCCGTCGCGGCGCGGCCGCCCCCGTGCACGCGGGCGTGGTGCGGGCCGGACCGGGCGAGCGCGAGAACGTCGGGCGACATCGCCGCGGTGACGGACTGCAGGCGCACCCCCTCGCCCAGGTCGCACGCGACCGTGACCACCCGGTCCCACTCTCCGTGCGCCGCCGGCGGCTCGGTGTCCCACAGCTCCACCCGCACGGCCGGGTTGTGGTCGTTCCCGGCGCTGTGCAGCAGCAGTCCCCCGGCCCCGCCCACGACGAGCCAGTCACCGCTCGGGTCCCCGACGGACAGCGCGCTGCGGTTCATCGAGATCTCCTGCAGCACGAACTGGCCGTACTCGACCGTGATGCCGCTGTCGATCGCGCCCAGCAGTTCCGGCATTGGCGAGTCCCCCCTCGGTGTGGCGATCGCGGGATCGTAGCGAGGCCGGGAGCGCGAGGAACCCGCAGGTGTGCAGGGCATGCATGCGCCCGACGGTGGTGTGCCCGGCAACTACCAGCGGAGCAGAGTCGGGTCGCGCGTCCTGGTGTCGATCCAGGCGATCCGGGGATATGAGCCCCGGCCGGCCACTGGGCCCCGCGCGTCGCGGTGTGCCGCGGTGCCCCCGGCAGGAGTCGAACCTGCGTTCCCGGCTTCGGACGCCGGAGTCGTGTCCGTTGGACCACGAGGGCTTCGCCGGGTACACGCCGGCGAGGTGCGGAGGATGCAGGAGTCGAACCCACGCGGGTGCTCAGCACACCCGACCACCGTTTTCGAAACGGCTGCCTTACCACTCGGCCAATCCTCCTTGGCCCGGCGGCACTCTCGTGCCGCCGTCGTGCGCGGAGGGCGCGCGGATCGAACGCGCGCCGGGACGTCGAGTCCCGGACCACGGATTAGCAATCCGGTGCCTTGCCACTCGGCCAGCCCTCCTCGTCTTGCCGCGTGAAGCTGCCCGTCGAGGATTCGAACCTCGGTTGCCGGATCCAGGGTCCGAAGTCCTGCCGGTTGGACGAACGGGCATCGCGCAGCGCTCCCGGGCCAGGACTCGAACCTGGCTCTGCGGAACCAAAATCCGCCGTGTTCACCGGATACACCACCCGGGAAAGCGTGCCCTCGCCAGGAGTCGAACCTGGACTGTCCGGAGCCTGGGTCCGGTGCCTCTGCCGGTTGGGCTACGAGGGCGCGGGGTCCCCTCGCGCGGGGACCCGTCTTCGGTGGAGCTGCGTGCGGTTGCGGGGATTCGAACCCCGACTGGCCTGGCCCTCAGCCAGGTGCCTCTGCCAGTTGGGCTACAACCGCGTAGCGCGTGCGGGAGTCGAACCCGCGTCTTCGGCTTGAGGGGCCGGTGTCCGTTCCGCTGGACCAACGCGCCGTGCCGGTGACGTCTTCACACCGGGCTCAGTCGAGTGCCCGCGAGTCGAACGCGGTGTCTTCCGCTCCCGAAGCGGATGGGTTCCCGTCTCCCTCGCACTCGTCGGCCGGGCACCCCCCTCGAGTGCCGGACCCGCGCTCACGACGGGACTCGAACCCGCGATCGTCTCCTCGACAAGGAGCTGCCCTCGCCACTGGGCCACGTGAGCCTGAAAACCTGCGTACCCCTACCAGGACTCGAACCTGGGACCTCCGGATCCGTAATCCGGCGCTCTGTCCAGCTGAGCTACAGGGGTGTGGCAGCCGATCCGGGTATCGATCCCGGTCCCCCGCCTTGAAGGGGCGGTGACCTAGCCAGCAGTCGCATCGGCCTCGCGTGGTGGGGGACGGAGTCGAACCGTCAAAGCCGCCGAAGGGCGTCCGGGTTACAGCCGGGTGGGCTCACCTGTGCCCAGCCCCACCGTGCTCGCCGCGGCCGGCGAGCGTGTTTCTGCTCCGCTGTGTAGTTGACAAAGACCAAGCGCCGAAGAAATGGGCGCAGCACATCCAACAAATAGATTTCGCACCATTTTTCGGGTGCCCGAAATAGAGAAAGCCGCCCGAATCGGTTTCCCGATGGGCGGCTCCCGGTCATGACGTCACTCACGTCACGGTGGGGAGCCCCCGGTGCTCAGCAGCTGCTCTTCAGGCAGCATCGAGCCACTGAGCCGCTCTTGCGGCCGGCGCGGCATCGATGACAGCGCATCCGACGAGCGCAGCGCATCGCGCAGATCGCCGAGATAGCGGCGCTGCGACCCTCGCTTCTCCATGCTCGCCACGACGACTCCTTCTGAGTTTCTGTGCCGGTTCGATGAGCTCTTGCGTTCAGCTCCATTACATAATCGCGAACCCACACCCGGGTGTCAATCTTTATTATCGAGCCGATTTCCTCACCCGAGCGCCACTTCCGAGAACCGCCGTGGCACCGGCCCGTTCGTACCCGGCAGGAACGCCGGCCGCGACCGGAATACGCGGCGCACCGGCGAGCGGGACGTCTCCGCGAACACGGCCGCCCTGTCCTCCGCGAAGAAGTGCACGCCCTGCAGCCGCAGTGAACGCACGGACCCGCGCGCGAGCGCGACGTCCACATTCTCCTGAGGCACAGCCGCGAGCGGGTCGTCGATGCGCACGAGGTCGACCGAGCTGCCGGTGGCGCGTTCGAACCGCGTCACGGTCTCCTGCGCCCGCGGGCGGCAGCCAGTTGAACGGCGGTCGAGTTCCCCAGCACCTCCCCAGGACGTGGCCCAGAAACCCCCGGCTCACGTCCGTCAGCTCCACCTGCCGCGACGAGCGGTCCCGCAGTCTCACGCGCAGCAGCTCCTCGAGCCGGAGCACGGTCCGGCTGAGCGCGGGCCGCTTGATGACGAGCTCCTGGGCGGCGTACGTGGACTGCACCGGCCCGTTCGTACCCGGCAGCAACGCCGGCCGTGCCACCGCCGAGGCCCGCCGCTGTGCCCTCGGCCACGCCCGCGGAGCGGCGCCCCGACGCGTATTTCCCAACGCGGCCGCGGGTGCCTAGCGTGGAGGCGAAGGGTTGACCCGGCGAAGAAAGAAGGCGTTCGACATGCACAGCTCGCTGTCCGGTCTCGGGGTGACCTCACCGGTCCTGGCGGCGCCGATGGCGGGCGGGGGCACCACGCCCGCCCTGGTGGCCGCGGCGGCGAGCGCCGGGGGCCTCGGCTTCGTCGCCGGCGGGTACAAGACGGCCGAAGCGCTCGCCGAGCAGATCACCCAGGTCCGCGCGCTGGGCATCCCGTTCGGGGTCAACCTGTTCGCGCCCAACCCGGTGCCCGTCGACCCGGACGCCTACCGCCGCTACGCCGGCGCGCTGCGGGCCGACGCCGACCGCTACGGCGTCGACCTCCCGCAGGCGATCACCGAGGACGACGACCACTGGCAGGCCAAGCTCGACCTCCTGCTGGCCGGCCCCGTCCCGCTGGTCAGCTTCACCTTCGGCCTGCCGGACGCGTCGGTCTTCGCCCGGCTGCGCCGCGCCGGCACGGTCGTCGCGCAGACCGTGACCTCGGCCGACGAAGCCCGGCTGGCCGCCGACGCCGGTGCGGATCTCCTGTTCGTGCAGGCCGCCGCCGCGGGTGGGCACTCGGGCACGCTCAAGCCCGGCCGCGTCCCGCCGGCGGTGCCGCTGCCGCAGCTCCTCGGCGAGATCCGCGCCGCCGTGTCGCTGCCGCTGGTCGGCGCCGGCGGGCTCGCCACCCCCGAGGCCGTGGCCGAAGCGCTGACCGCCGGTGCCACCGCCGTGGCCGTCGGCACCGTGCTGCTGCGGTCCGACGAGAGCGGCGCGTCGAAGCCCCACCGCGAAGCGCTGGCCGATCCGGCCCGCCGGGAGACGGTCGTCACGCGCGCGTTCACCGGCCGCCCCGCGCGCGGGCTGCGCAACGCGTTCACCGACGACCACTCGGCCGAGGCCCCCGCCGGGTACCCGGCCCTGCACCACCTGACCAGTGGGCTGCGCAAGGCGGCCGTGCAGGCCGGCGACGCCGAGCGCGTGCACCTGTGGGCCGGCACCGGCTACCGGCACGCCACCGCCGAACCCGCCGCCGACATCCTCACGCGGCTGTCGCATCGGCTCTAGCCCTCAACCGGACGGGTGAGATCGGCGACAGGTCGGCGGCCGCCGGAACGGGTACCCCACGCGGGCAATCCGTCATCGACCGGAGGAGAACGAGAACCATGGCACGAGTCCTGTTCGTCATAACGGGCGCCGACCACTGGACGCTCAGCGACGGCACCCGGCACCCGACCGGGTACTGGGCCGAGGAGTTCGCCGCCCCGTACACCGCGCTCAAGGACGCGGGCCACACGATCGTGGTGGCGACCCCGGGCGGTGTGGTGCCGGCCGTCGACCAGGGCAGCCTGAACCCGGACATGGCCGGCGGCGAGGAGGAGGCCGCGAAGCTCGCGCAGGTCATCGAGTCCGCGGGCGAGCTGCGTGAGCCGATCGTGCTCGCGGACGTGCACCTGCCGGACTACGACGCCGTCTACTACCCCGGCGGCCACGGCCCGATGGAGGACCTCTCCCACGACGCCGACTCCGGCGCTCTGCTCAACGCCGCCCTCGCCTCGGGCAAGCCGCTCGCCGTGGTGTGCCACGCGCCCGCCGCACTGCTGGCGACGCGCGACGGGCGCGGCGAGTCGCCGTTCGCCGGCTACCGCGTCACCGGGTTCACCAACGACGAGGAGAACGCGGTCGGCCTCGGCCCGAAGGCCAAGTGGCTGCTGGAGGACGAGCTGGGCAAGCTCGGCGTCGCGTTCGAGCGCGGGCCGGACTGGCAGCCGTACACGGTCGTCGACCGGACCCTCTACACGGGACAGAACCCGGCCTCGGCCGCACCGCTGGCGCAGGAACTCCTCAACGCTCTGAAGTAGACATGATCGCCGGCGGGGTGCGCGGACACGCGGCTCCGCCGGCGACCGTGCGATCGGCAGTCCCTGCCGCCGTGAAACTCACCGGTCCCGCGCGTCGTCCTCGGTCATCGCTGCGGCCGCCTGGTCGTGCACGGCCAGCACGCGGGCGTCGAGCTCCTCGACCGGCACGCCGACGTCACGCGCGAGCGCTTCGCGGAAGATGAGGTAGCCCTTGTAGGCCGCGACCATGAACACGTGCATCGCGATCGCGTCGGCGTCGGCGGGCAGGGCACCGGTGGCCTGGTCGCGTTCGAGGGCGGCTCGGGTCTTCTCGATCTCGGGCAGGGCGTGGTAGTCCGGGTCGCCGTCGATCGCAAGCAGGGCCTCGACCAGCGTGGGCGCCGGGTTGGCTAGCGCGCTGCGGAACATCGCCTTGCGGCGGCCGAGGAACGACGCCTCCCAGTGCCGTTTCGCACCGGCCGCCCATTCGCGGGCGCGGTGGGCCACGGCCGCCCTCAGCAGGGAGCGCCGGTCGCCGAAGTACTGGTAGATCTGGCCTCGGTTCACCCCCGAGCGGTCGGCGACCTCCTGCAGGTTCAGCCCGGCGAAGATCCCGTCGCGCTGGAGGAGGTCGAACGTCGCCTGGAGGAGGTCGGCCTCGGTGCGGGCCCGGTCGCGCCCGCGCCGGTTCGACGCCTGCCCGGCGGTGTCGTTCACGTCATCTCCCCTGTGCACTCTTCTCACCTGCCTCCGGCCTCGCAGTCTAGTGATCGCTCACACCACACCCCGGTCCCGCAACGCGTCGAGCTCCGCGGTGGACAGGCCCAGCAGCCCGCCGAGCACCTCGTCGGTGTGCGCGCCCAACGTCGTGCCGGCCCAGCGGACACTGCCGGGCGTCGCGCTCAGGTGCGGCAGCGGCGCGACCATCGGCACCTCACCGAACTCCGCGTCGTCCACGGTGATCACGGAGCCGCGGGCCCGGCAGTGCGGGTCGTTCATGAGGTCGGCGACGCTCATGATCGGGGACGCCGGGATGTCGGCGTCGCTCAGCAGCTTCACCACCTCGTCGGCGGTCAGCCGCGAAACCCACTCGCTGATCAGCGGGTAGAGCTCGTCCTGGTGGCGGATCCGGGCGGGGCGGTCGGCGAAGCGCGGATCGTCGGCCAGCCCGGGCCGGTTCATCACCGCGGACAGGCGCCGGAACAGCGAGTCGGTGCCCGCGTGCAGCGACACCCGGCGGTCGTCGGACGTCACGAAGTCCGACGCCGGCACGATGGCCGGGTTCTTGTTGCCCAGCCGTTCCCGGACCTGGCGGTCGAGGCCGTAGGCGGTCACCGAGTCCTCACTGGACCGCAACGCGGCCTCGTACAGCGCCAGGTCGATGACCTGGCCCGAGCCCGAGCCGAGGTCGCGGTGGTACAGCGCGGACACCACGGAGAACGCCGCGAGGTAGGCGCTCATGTAGTCGATCACCGAGTACCCGCTGCGCACCGGCGGCCGCTCCGGCTCGCCCGTGGCGTAGGTCAGTCCACTGTAGGCACTCGCGATCCGGTCGAACGCGCCGCGGTCGCGGTACGGCCCCGTGAGGCCGAACCCGGTGAGGTACAACAGGATCGCCCGCGGGTTGAGGGGCTGAAGGTGCTCGGGCAGCATGCGGTAGCGCTCGAGCGTCGGCGGCCGGAAGTTCGTGACCACCACGTCGAAGTGCGGCACCAGGCGGTGGAACACGGCCTGGCCTTCGGACGTGCGCAGGTCGAGCGCCACGGACTTCTTGTTGCGCCCCTCCTGCAGCCAGCCCGGCGACCGCCCGCCGCTGCGCGTGAAGTCGCCGACCTTCGGGTCTTCGATCTTGACCACCTCGGCGCCGAAGTCGCCCAGGATCGTCGCCGAGACCGGTCCGGCGAGGACGGTCGCGGCGTCGAGGACCCGGACACCGGCCAGCGCGTCGCTCATCGTGTGGTTGTCCTCCGTGCTCGCGTCGGGATGCGGGGGTTCACTTGCCTTGCGCCGCGTCGATCACGAGCGACAGGTCGATCAGCTCTTCGGGCTTCACCGGGGAGTCGATCTGCAGCGTGTTCGGCACCGCCTGGTACATCTTCTGCAGGCTCGCCACCGATTCGGCGGGCACGTTGAAGTCGAACGGCACCGACGGCGCGACCCGCAGCGTCTCGACGGTCGTGCCGAGCTGCTGGGCCATCTTGGTCATCACGTCGGTGTCCTGGTGGTAGTCACCGGACAGGTGCGTGTTCACCGTCCGCTCCACCGCGCGGAAGAACGCGACGCCCGCGCCGCGGTGTTCGCCCAGCAGCGCGGTGGTCGCGAAGTAGCCGGCGATCTGCATGCTGTCCGGGTACCCGCCTTCGGCGTTGAACGCGGTGCCCGGCTTGATGCTCGCGGTGAACGGCGGGCCGAGGGTGGCGCCGTCGATCGACCCGTTGTTGAGCGCCTGCACCATCGCGGCGATGTCGCTGAACGGTGTCATCCGCACGTCGTCGGGCTTGAGGCCGCCCTTGGTGATCAGGTCGTACAGCCCGTACTCCGACGGAGCGGCCAGCCCACCGGGGTTGACGCCGATGTTCTTGCCCTTCAGCGACGCCGGGTTGAAGTCGCTCGCCTTGCTGCCGTACTTGGTGCTCATGTAGACACCACTGTCCGGAGAGGACGAAGCGACGCCGGAGACCCAGCGGATCGGCACGCCGTGGCGCAGCGCGTTGAACACCAGGGCCTGCGCGCCCGCGTAGACGAGGTCGATCTTGTCCTGCCCCAGCAACGTGAGCAGGTTCGGCACCGTGTCGGTGACGAAGGTGACGTCGAGGTTCTCCTTGCCGAACTCGCCGTAGACCTGGGCGAGCAGCGCCGGTGCTTCGAGCTCCAGTTTGGACGGGATGCCGACCTTGAGCGAGGTGCGCTGTGCCAGCGGTTTGGGCGCGGGCGTGCCCGCCTTGCCCGACAGGCTCACGCCGGCCGGCAGCACGGACACCTGCCGGGCGTCGGTGGCCTGGTTCTGCTGCGACGACGGGGCACACGCGCTCGCGAACACCAGGCCGGCCGCGACGGCGGTGGCGCAGAGCGCCCGGGTGGTTCTGGACATGGCTCTCCTGAGGAAAAAAGGGGGGTTGGGGAGACGAGGGGCTCAGGACCGGCGCAGGCGCGGCCGCTGCTGGGGGACGGCGAACTTCAGCGCGAGGGTGACGAGGCCGGTGAAGGCCACGCCGATCACCCCGGCGATGATCACGCCGGCGTACATCGTCGCGGGGTCGAACACCTGGGAGCGCTGGAAGATCAGGTAGCCGAGGCCGCTGTCGCCCGAGACCATCTCGATGCCGACGATCACGAGGATGGCGATGCCCGCGGTCAGCCGGATCGAGGTCGCGATGGCGGGCAGCGCGGCCGGGAGGATGACGTGGCGCAGCAGCTGGGTGCGCTTGGCGCCGAGCACTTCGGCCGCGTCACGGTAGCCCTGCTCGACCGACAGGACCGCGGTGGTCGAGGCGAGCACCACGATGAAGAACACCGACACGCCGACCAGCACGATCTGCGGCAGCCCACCGAGACCGAACACGAGCAGGAACACGGGGAACAGCGCGAGCTTCGGCAGCGTGTACAGCGCGACCAATGTGTGTTCCAGTGCCGCCCGGACGATCCACGACAGTCCTAGCAGGACGCCGAGCGCCACGCCGGCCACGACGCCGATCCCGTAGCCGATCACGAGCTTGCGCACGGTGTCGACGATGGCGTCGGTCATCACCCCGTCCTGAATGGACTTGACGCCCGCCTGCCAGATCACGCTGGGGGCCGGGAAGAACCGGGTGTCGAGGATGCCGAACTGCGCGGTGAGCTCCCAGACCACGATGATCAGCACCGGGGTCGCCCAGGCCAGGGTGAGGGTCACGCCGCGGCGGCGCCGGGCGTGCCGCTGGGGCGCCAGCTCGGCGGGGCCGGGCGTGCGCCGGACGAGCTCGCGACCGCCGAGCCGGTCATGCGACGTCATGAGCGTGCTCACGTTCTTCCACCTCACCTTTCAGGAGCCGCCAGATGTGGTCTTCGAGAGCGCCGAACTCGGCCGCCGAACGCGCGGCGCGGGTGCGCGGCCGGGCGAACGGGACCTCCATGTCGTCGAGGATGCGCCCGGGCCGCGAGGACATGACGACGACGCGGTCGGCCAGCAGCAGCGCCTCGTCGATGGCGTGGGTGACGAACAGGATCGTGCGCCGGTGCGCCTCCCACACCCGCAGCAGCTCTTGCTGCAGCACGAGGCGCAGCTGCGCGTCGAGGGCGGCGAACGGCTCGTCCATCAGGAGGATCTCGGGGTTGGCCACGAACGCCCGGGCCAGGGCGACGCGCTGGCGCATGCCGCCGGACAGCGTGGCCGGGTAAGCGGACTCGAAGCCGGACACACCGGCGCGTTCGATCCAGTCGCGGGCGACCTCGTTGGCCCTCGCCCGTGCGACGCCGGCGATGTCGAGCGGGAGCCGTACATTGGCGAGCACGGTCTTCCAAGGGAAGATGCCGTAGTCCTGGAAGACCATGGAGCACAGCGGCGAGTCCGCGTCGGCGCGGTCGATCACGATCTCGCCGGCCGAGGGTGCGGCCAGCCCCGCGACGATCCGCAGCAACGTCGACTTCCCGCAGCCGGACGGGCCGACGATCGCGACGAACTGTCCTCTTTCGACGGTCAAGTCGACGGGGCCCAGCGCGTGGACCGCGTGGCCGCGGGAAACGAACGTCCGCTCGACGCCCGTCGCGCTGATCACGACGTCGGACATGCGGCCTCCTCCTGGTGGGTGTGGTCGAGGATCGTCGCGAAGGGCGCGGTCGCGAGCCACTCCCCCGCGGCCCGGTCGCCGTGCACGCGGTCGGCGAACGCCGTGGCCACCGCGCAGATCGCGGCCGCGGTCGGGCTGTTCTCGGTTTCGTGGCGCGGGATTCCACCGAGCTGGTGGTCGCCGTCGTGGACCACGGCGAGGTGCTTGACCCGCGAGCGCGCCCGGTCGTACGGCTCGCGGCGCCATTCGACGCCCTCGCCGCGAGCGCCGAAGTCGCGCGTGCCGGTGACGACCAGCAGGGGCAGCTCGACGTCCTGCCAGGAGCTCGGGGTGAGCCCACGGTCGCCGCTTCCCTGTGGTGACAACAGGATTCCGCCCGCGACGGCCGGGTGAGCGAAGGTCCCGTAGCCGGTCAGGCGCGTGCCCAGGAGGAGCTGGGCGGTGTAGGCGCCGAAGGAGTGCCCGGCGAGCAGGACGCCGTCGGGGTTCAGGTTCGGCCTGGCGGCGAGCGCGTCGAGCACCGCGTGCACCCGGTCGACCCGGGACAGCCAGTGTTCCGGGTCGAACAGCAGCGCGTGCATCCGCTGCCTGGCCACGGGATCCGCTGCCCAGGTCCGCTCGTCCACACCGGACAGTCCGAGCTCCGGTCCGGCGAGATCGAAGGCGTCGCGGAACTGCGGGTGCAGCACCGCGTAGCCGTGGGACGCGAGGTGGTGACCGAGGCCCGCGTAGCCGCGGTGGCTCCCGCCCAGCCCGTGGCACAGGACGACAACCGGCTTTTCCCCGGCACGGTCCGGTTCTTGCGCGAAAACGGCGACCCGCTGCCCGTCGGCGGTCGCCCATTCGTCGACTTCGCTCGTGACGACCCTGTTGCGGCCCGGCCGGGCCCACCGGGGGTCCGCGTGCTCGTTGCAGCCCACGCTGGCTCCTAACTAGCGACTTGTTAGTAACGTAATGCTAGTTAGTCGGCGTTGACAAGACTCGTCGCGCAAGTGACCGGACGCGAGCACTCTCCGTGGCTGCGAAGCAGGCACCGGGACCCCCGCGGGCCGGTTCCGCAGCGCGCTGAGCTGGAGTTTCGAACGACCGTGGGCCGGGCACTCCGAAGCGAGGTGTCGAAAGGACTACACGATGACCACGCCAGGCTGGCGGGAACCGACCCTCGCGACGTTGACCGACCGCCGGTTCTCCGACGCGGGCTGGATGTTCGAGCGCAAGCTCGACGGCGTCCGCGCGATCTGCGTGCGCGACGGCGGTACGCCCACGCTCTACTCGCGCAACCACAAGGTCATGGACAACGCCTACCCGGAGCTCGTCGAGGCGCTCGACCGCCAAGGCGGCCCGCGGTTCGTGGCGGACGGCGAGATCGTCGCGTTCGACGGCGACAACACCAGCTTCGCCGCGTTGCAGCCGCGGATCCACCTCACGGATCCGGCGCGGGCGCGGGCGACCGGGGTGCGCGTGTACTACTACCTGTTCGACCTGCTGCACTTCGACGGCCACGACGCCACGCCGTTGCCGCTGCGCGAACGCAAGGCCCTGCTGAAGGACGCGTTCGAGTTCGCGGATCCGCTGCGGTTGTCGGCGCACCGGGACGCCGACGGGGAGAAGTTCTTCGAGGAGGCCTGCCGGCGCGGTTGGGAGGGCGTGATCGCGAAGCGGGCCGACGCGCCGTACCACTCGGGACGGTCGGCGGACTGGCTGAAGTTCAAGTGCGCCCAGGGCCAGGAGCTCGTGGTCGCCGGGTTCACCGACCCGCAGGGCGCGCGGCACGGCTTCGGCGCGTTGCTGCTGGGCTACTACGAAGGCGACGAGCTGCGGTACGCCGGCAAGGTCGGCACCGGGTTCGGCGAGAAGCTGCTGGCGTCGCTGCACGACCAGCTGACGAAGCGCGAGACAACCCGTTCGCCGTTCGCCGATGCCGTGCGCGAGCAGGCGACGCACTGGGTGCGGCCGGAGCTCGTGGCGCAGATCGGGTTCTCGGAGTGGACCCGCGACGGGCGGCTGCGGCACCCGCGGTTCCTGGGCCTGCGCGACGACAAGAAGCCGGCCGACGTGGTGCGGGAGAAGCCGTGATCGAAGTTTCCCATCCCGACAAGGTGTTCTATCCCGCGGACGGGCTCACCAAGGGTGACGTCGTCGAGCACTACCGTGCGGTGGCCGGCGTGATGGTGCCGCACCTGCGCGGACGCCCGCTGACGTTGCGCCGCTTCCCCGACGGCATCGACGGCCAGGGCTGGTTCCAGAAGCACCCCGGCGAGCACTTCCCGGAGTGGCTGCGCGTGGAACGCGTGCCGCGGCGCGGCGGGGGCACGGACGAGTACGTGGTCTGCGACGACACCGACGCCCTCGTCTACCTCGCCGGCCAGGGGACGGTGGAGTTCCACGTGTGGCTGTCCACCGTGGACAGTCCCGGGCAGCCGGACCGGCTCGTGCTCGACCTCGACCCGCCGGACGGCACGCCGGTGGCCCGCCTGCGCGAGGTGGCGCGCAAGATCCGCGGCCACTACGAGAAAGCCGGCCTCACCGCCTTCGTGCAGGCGACCGGCGGGCGCGGCTTCCACGTGCTCGCCCCGCTCGACGCCCGCTCCGACACCGACGTCGTGCTGGACCTCGCCCGCACGCTCGCCGACCGCGTGGCCGACGAGGACCCGGACCACCTCACCACGGCGCAGCGCAAGGACAGCCGCGGCGACCGGATCTTCCTCGACGCCAACCGCAACGGCTACGCCCAGACGTTCATCGCGCCGTACTCCCTGCGCGCCCGCCCCGGCGCGGCAGCCGCGACGCCGCTCGACTGGCGCGAGCTCGGCAAGGCGGACCCGGACGGCTGGCCGCCCGCGAAGCAGAAGCAACGCCTGGCGCGCAAGGCCGACCCGTGGCGAGACCTGGCGAAGCACGCGGGCTCGGCGGAGGCGGCGCTGGCTTCGCTGGAGTGAAACGATGGCGGGAAGCGCACACTGGAGTGACTATGGTGACCCCACGACCAGGTCCGATCCGGTGGCTGCGCTACGTCTACGGCGCTCGGCTGCCCGATGAGTACCGCCCGTGGGTGCTGCACGACGCGACCGCCCGGACGTGGGTGCTGCGGTTCGCGCTCCGCGTGTTCTTCGAGGCGCTGCCGTGGCTCACCGCCGCGTTCCTCCTGCTGGTGTTCCTCACGCCGCTGCCCGCGGGGCTGGTGCTTCTCGGACTGCTCATGGCCCTGGTCCTGGGCCTGTTCCTCACCCTCGGCAGCGCCGACGAGCTCGCCGAAGTGCGCCTGGCCAAGCACGGCTACCCGCCGGGCACCGGCAAAGCAGTCCGCAAACGCCGAGGCGGGGCCGCCACCTGGCCCTGACCGGGGCACGACCCTGTCACGACACCCCGACCGGGCCCTCTCCGGGAACAGCAGCTACCCGCCGATGGTGACGGTGCGCCGCGCCGGGCCGTTGGCGCTGCGGGGCACGATGGGGACGATGCCGAGGGCGCTGAGCACGGCGACGAAACCGTTTTCGATCTGCGTTTCGGTGCTGGGCCAGTAGCCGACGGTCTCGCACATGAGCCCGTCGCACTGCTCGGGCGGCGGCGGCCCGGCGCAGCCGGTGGCGAGCAGGACGACGGAGGCGGCCGCGACGGCCAGACGCGAGCGTGACACGGCGGAACCCCTTCCCGGGCTCAGACGACGGCGGGCTGCCGGCGGCGGACGATCAGCGTGATCACGGCGAGGGCCAGCACGATCGCCACCACGGCCTGGGGGTATCCGGTGGTCACGCTGATCACGGCGCTCACCACGCCGATCACCTCCATGACCACCCCCAGCGTCGCCGCCCACTCGCGCCGCGGCAGGAACGCCGCGGCGACTGCGACGAGCACTGCGATGACCGGGTTCAGCACGAGCACGAGCCACACCGAACCCGGCACGTCCTGGCCGTGGTCGAGCCGTTCGAGCACCGTGAGCAGCTGCACCACCCAGATCCCGATCGACGCCACGGCCTGCACGGCCATCACCCACCGCGCGGTCCTGACCCCGCCACCCGCCCACGACGCACCCCTCCTCCGGTCGAGCACCGGGGACGGTAGCCGCGGGCGGCGGGAGCCCTCCCGAGCGTGTCCGCTACCGGCCACCCGCTCCGACGACGTCGGCGAGGTACCGCACCGCGAGCTCCTCGGCCCGGGCACGCCGTTCGACGGCGCCACGCCACCGCCGGTACAGCTCCACGCTCGCCAGCACCGCCGACGCGGCCTCCTTCGCGTCGTACCCGCAGACGGTGGCCTGCAGCTCGCGCGCCGCGTCCGGGGCGACGAACTCCAGCCGGCGCACGCCCCGAGGGGCAAGGCCGGCACGCACGGCGATCAGCGGCCCCAGCACCGTTTCGCGCAGGAAAGCCAGGAACCCGAGGACGTCGAACAGTTCGCCGCGCCCGAGTTTCGTCGCCGCGTAGTGGACCCAGACCCAGAAGCGGTCTTCGAGCCACTGCTCGTCCAGCGGCTCCTTGGCGAGCGGCGCGGCGGCGAGGGCCTGAGTCAGCGCACCGTCGCGTTCCCACAGGATCTTCGGGTCGCTCGTCCGCTCGCCGAAGTCCGCCACGCGCACGAACTTGAAGTCCACGTGCAGCAGGCGCGATCCGGTCAGGGTGATGACCAGCCGCGGTTCGCCGACGTGCTCGCCGGTGAAGGCGGCGACGAGGTCGGCCCACGAGCCGATCAACGCGAACCGCTCGGCCAGCACCGCTTCGAACGCCGCGTCGTCGACGACCACAACAATGTCCACATCGGAGTATTCGTCGGGCTCGCCGTGGGCGATCGAGCCTCCGACGGCCACCCCGGCCACGCGCGGGTCGCGGCGGATCTTCGGCAGTACGTCGTCGAGGAACTCGCGGTGCGGCGCGGGAACGGTCATGAGCTTCCTTTCGTTGGGAGCAGGGCAAAGTAGCACGCCACCGCGCCGGCCGGCACGCGAATAGGCGCTCAGCTCTCGTGCAGCGCCTCGACGATGCGGCCCGCGAGCGTCGCCATCTCGGGCGACCCGATGGTCACCACGACGTCGCCCCGCTGAACGCGCCGGACCACCTCGGTCAAGGCCACGGAGCCGGACCCGGCGTACACTTTGTCCTTCTCCGGCAACGGAATCGCGGCCGTGAGCGCCTCGCCGTCGAACCCCGCCGCGACGGTCTCGCCGGGGCCGAACACCGGAAGCACCACCGCCTGGTCCGCCAGGCTCAGCGACTCGGCCATCTCGCCGAGGAACTGCCGCACGCGGTACGCGCGATTGGGCTGGCACACCACGACCAGCCGGTGCTCCCGCGCGACCGACCGCAATGCCGTGAGCGACGCGGCCATCGACGTGTGGTGGCACGCGTAGTCGTCGTACACTCGCACGCCGCGCGCGACCCCGCGGAGCTCGAACCGCCTGCGCACGCCCGGAAACCGGCGTAACCCAGGGATCGCGCCGGTGCGGCCCAGCCGCTGCGCGACGAGCAGCGCGGCCGCGGAGTTGAGGCCGAGGTGCTTGCCCACCACCGGCACGTGCACCGCGCCGACGAGGGCACCGTCGAGCACGGCGTCGTAGCGGATTCCCGTGGTCACCGGGGAAAGCCCCACCACGATGAGGTCGGCGTCGTTGGCCTCGCCGTAGGTGTACACGGTCCGGCCTTCCGCCCGCAGCGCCGCGGCGAGCCGGCGGCACCGCTCGTCGTCGACGTTGGTCACCACGAAGCCGCCGGGCCGAACGCGGCGGCAGAAGTCGAGGAACGCCTGCTGCAGGCCCTCGACGTCGCCGTAGGTGTCGAGGTGATCGGAGTCGATGTTCGTGACCACCGCGACCTCGGGCGTGTAGGCGAAGAACGAGCGGTCGCTCTCGTCGGCCTCGACCACGAAGTACTCGCCCGAGCCGACGCCGCCGGAGCCCAGCGTGCGGACGTCGCCGCCGATCACGTACGACGGGTCGGCCCCGCCGGCGCGCAGCGCAACCGTGATCATCGCGGTGGTGGTCGTCTTGCCGTGCGTGCCCGCGACCGCGATCGCGCGACGCGCCGCCAATACCGCCGCGAGGGCCTCGGACCGGTGCAGCAGCGGCAGCCCGCGGTCGCGGGCCTCGATGAGCTCCACGTGGTCGCCGGGAATCGCGGTCGAGTACACCACGGTGTCGGCGTTCCAGAGGTGCCCGGGCGAGTGCCGGCGGTGCACGGTGGCGCCCAGCTCCTCCAGCAAAGCCAGGGCCGGCCGGTCGCCCACCTCGCTGCCGCTCACCGGCACCCCGTGGCGCAGCAGGATCTCCGCGAGGCCCGACATCCCCACCCCGCCGATGCCGATCAGGTACACGTGGCCCAGGTCCCGCACGGTCAGCTCGTTCATCACGCACCCTCTTGTTTCCGGTGAGGACTCCCTGTCCCCGGGTTCGAGGGTGCGGCCGGCATGTCCGCGGACCGCGAGCTGTCTGTCGCGGCAGGGCAACAGCCGGGTACCGATCCGTCAGCGCGGTACGGAGAACGGCTGCCGGTCTTGCTGCCCCGGCGCCGGCCGCGGTACAGCCAGTTCCACGGTCGCGGCGTCGGCGGGCAGCCGTGGGCCGCGGCGTTCGACCACGCACGCCGAGGCCAGCGCGTAGCCGGCCGCCGCGAGGAAGAAGCCGCCGAGGCAGTCGCTGGGGCGGTGCCAGCCCACGGTGAGCGTCGAGACGCCGACCGCGACGATCCACGCGACACCCAGCGGCGCCGCGACGAACCGCCCGACGCGCGGCAGCACGAGCAGCAGGGCGAACACGCTCATCGCGGCCACCGTCACGTGGCCGCTGGGGAAGCTGTTGCTGGTGGAGTGGATGCGCTCGGCCAGGTTCGGCCGGTCGAGGGCGACCTTGAGCAGCTGCGCGAAGCCCGCGACCACCACCATGAGCCCGACGGCCGCCGCCGTGCGCCGGTACGCGCGCCGTACCAGGCCGATCACCACGACCAGCACGAGCGCGAGGGCGAACAGCGCCGGCACCGGGACCTCCAGCGGCAGCGGCACCTCCCCCGACGCGCGGGTGAACGACGGGTCGAACGTCTCCAGGACCCGTTGGTCGGCCTCCTGGCCGGACTCCGTGCGGACCAGCAGCAAGTACGTCACCCCCGTCGCCACGACGAGGAGGACGGCGGCCACCAGCCGCCAGGCGATGCTGAGCACTCGGTTGTTCACCCCGTCCAGCCTGCCAACGCTTCGTCCGCGGCGGGGCCGGGAAATGTCATGGGTCTGCAACAACTGCGCACTGGTTCCGCACGGACCCGTCCCCTGTGGACGGACGTGGGCCCCTCACCCCACCCGCAGCGTGGTGCCGCGCGGGATCAACGTCGGCGCGAACCGGCGTGTGCTGGCCGGCACGCCGGCGCCCACGTCGATCAGCAGGTCCACGGCCGCGCCGGCGATCTCCGTGAACGGCACCCGGATCGTGGTGAGCGGCACCGGCAGGCGCGCGGCGAGGGGAATGTCGTTGTACCCCACCACGGACAGCTCGTCGGGCACCCGCACGCCGGCGCGCTGCACGGCCGAGAGCAGCCCGACGGCGGTGTTGTCGTTCACGGCGAAGACGGCGGTGGGGCGCGGGTCCAGGGCGAGCAGGGCCCGGCCGGCGTCCTCGCCGCTCTCCATGCTGAACGTCGAGGGCAGGACGAACGCGGGCAACCCGGCTTCGCGCAACGCGTCCTCGTACCCGGCCCGGCGGCCGAGCGCGCTGGACGCGTAGTCCGGGCCGGCGACCAGCGCGATGCGGCGGTGCCCGAGGTCCAGGAGGTGCCGCGTGGCGAGGTAGCCGCCGAGGCGGTCGTCGCCCACGGCGGCGGCGCTGTCGCCGAACGTGCGCATCGCCAGCACGTGCGGCACCTCGCGCTCCAGCAGTTCCTGGCAGAAGCCGCCTTCGGTGCGCGCGGTGGTGAGAATCAGGCCGTCGACGCGGCGGCCGAGCAGCATCCGGCCGTTCTCGCGCTCGAGCTCCGGCTCGTCGTGCGAGGTCGCGACCAGCGCGTGGTACCCGCGGCGCGTGCACGCCGAGGCGACCTCCTCGTAGAACATCGCCATCACCGTGTCGGTCAGCCGCGGCACGAGCACGCCGAAGGTGTTGGTCTGCCGGCGCCGCAGGTTGGCGGCGACCGGGTTCGGCTCGTAGCCCACGCCCTCGGCGATCTCGCGGATCCGCGCCGCCGACGGGCTGCGGAAGAACCGGTGCTCGGGGTTGAGCGCGCGCGAGACCGTCGACTTGCTGACGCCGGCCGCCAGCGCGACGTCGCTGATCGTCGGACGGACCCCCGGCTCCCGGGTGCTCTCCGGTGTTCGCTCGCTCATGCGGCTCCTTGACTCTCGCGCAACCCGCAGCCTACCGTTGTGCAACCGATTCCCCCATCGTTTGCACAGCCTGAAACAAGGGAGTGTCATGAAGTCTCTCGATCTGCGCGGCCTCGTCCCGGCGTGTGTCACCCCGTTCACCGAGAGCGGCGACGTCGACCACGAAGCCCTGGCCGTGCACGGGCGCTGGCTCGCCGGTCTGCCGGGCGTCAAGGGCATCGTGTGCAACGGGCACGCCGGCGAAGGTGCCAGCATGACCGAGACCGAGCGCGGCGACGTGGTGAAAACCCTGGTCGGCGCCGTGGAGGGCAAGCAGCCGATCATCACCGGGGTGATCAGCGACGGCAGCCGCGTCGCGGGTGAAGAGGCCAAGCGCTACGGCGAGGCCGGCGCGGCGGGCGTGCTGCTCTACCCGGCGCACAGCTGGCTGCGCTTCGGCTTCCAGCCCGGCGCCGCCGCCGACCGCTACCGCATCGTCGGCGAGATCTCCGGTCTGCCGCAGATCCTGTTCCAGTACCCGGATGTCACAAAGGCGAGCTACAACCTCACCGAGCAGCTCAAGATCGCCGAGCTCGACTCCGTGTTCGCGATCAAGAACGGCGTGCGAAACATGCGCCGCTGGGACACCGAGGTCCCGGTGCTGCGCAAGGAGTTCCCCGACCTGCAGATCCTCACCTGCCACGACGAGTACCTGCTGCACACCATGTTCGACGTCGACGGCGCGCTCGTCGGCTACGGCGCGCTGGCGCCCGAGGGCATGTGGGAGCTGCTGCAGGCCGGCAAGCGCCGCGACTACCCGGCGGCGCGCGCGGTGCACGACCGGCTGCTGCCGCTGACCAAGGCCGTGTACCACCGCGGTTCGCACATGGAGGGCAGCGTCGCGCTGAAGCTGGGCCTGGTGCAGCGCGGGGTAATCCCCAACGCCTACGTGCGCTCGCCGCTGCTGCCGCTCGCCCCTGAGGCCGACGACGAGGTCGCCGCCGCCCTCGCCCACGCCGGTCTCGGCAAGGTGCTCTGACCCCTCCCCACCGCTTCGGAAGGCACACCAATGACCGCTGTGTCAGCAGAGGCACCACCGAGAACCGGGAGCCGCCGGGAGCTGCGGTTCATCCTCGTGTTCGCGTTCCTCGGCTCGTTGTTCGACGGCGCCGAGCTCAACCTCGTCGGCTACCCGCTCACCTACCTGTCCGGCTCGCTGCACGTGTCCACGGTGACGCTGGTGAGCGTGGCGACGTTCCAGGGCTTCGCCTCGATCGCGGGCGGCTTCCTGTTCGGCTGGCTCGGTGACACGCTGGGGCGCCGCCGCACGTATGCGATCTCCGTGCTCGCTTTCGGCATCGCCGCCGCGCTCGGCGGGCTGGCGCCGAACTTCGGGACGTTCCTGGTCACCCGGCTGCTGGCCGGGCTCGGGATGGGCGGCCTGTTCGGCCTGTCGTTCTCGATGTTCACCGAGTGCTGGAAAACCACCCGCCGCGGCACGATGGGCGGGCTGATCCAGTCGATGTACTTCCTCGGCGAGATCGTTACGGTCGGCGTGCTGTATGCGTGCCTGTCGTGGTTCGGCAACGATCTGGGCTGGCGCACCGGTTACGTCGTGATCGGCGTGGTGAGCGTGGTGATCGGGCTCGCGGCGTTCCGGCTGCTGCCGGAGTCGCGCCACTGGCTCGAGTACCAACGGCGGCTGCGCGAAGGCACCCTGCCACCCGAACTACGGCGTACGCGCGTGCCGATCCTGGACGTGTTCCGCTCCAAGGTGGTCTACGGCAGCGTGATCTTCATGGTGCTGTCCACGGCCATGTTCCTCACGACCAACTCCGTCGGCGTGTACCTGTCCACGTACCTGCTGAAGGTGCAGCACCTGCCGCTGGGCACGGCGAGCGGCGTGGTGCTGATCGGGTACGTGTTCACGATCCTCGCGTACTCGGCGACGGGCGCGCTGTCGGACCTGGTGCGGCGCAAGTACGCGTTCCTGGCCAGCTGCGTGTTCGGGGTGGCGGGCTTCGGCTGGTTCCTCGGCCAGGTCCTGAGCGGCACGGACCACGTGAGCACGTCCTTCTGGGGCGATGCCACGTTCTGGGCGCTCATGTGGTCGGCCGCGGCCTGCGGCGGATTCGGCGTGCTGGGCGTGTGGATGTCGGAGTACTACCCGACCCGCATCCGGTCCACGGGCGCGAACAGCAGTTACTACGTCGGCCGCGGCCTGGGTGCCGGCGTGTATCCGCTTTTCGCGCTGACGCTGGCGGGCGGCGGCATTCCGCTCGCGTTGGCACTGGGTATTCTGGGCCCGTTGGCGGGGATTGTTTTCTCCGCGATCGCGCCCGACCGAACCGGACGCCACATCGTCGCCATCGAATAGCGAATGACGGTTTTCGGATTGGTTCCGGTGCCCGCCGGGGAATGGCCGGCGGGCACCGGAATCACGTCACTGGCGCCAGTCGACGATCACCGCGATGCTGCCGCCCATGCTCTTGACCCGGACCTGCGGGTTGGCGGCCATGTTGCCCCACGGCACCGTCATCTTGCCGCTCTTGCCGCAGCCGAGGCTGAACCAGCCGCCCTTCGGGTGCTTCGCGTCGAAGCCCCAGCCCTGGACGCACGCGGACTGGTTGGTGCCTTCCTGCACGTTCCAGCCGTAGCCCGCGCGCAACCCCGGGCGGCCGAAGATCGCGCAGTTCGACTTGCTGACCGGGCCCCACTTCCCGATGATGCCCGAGGCCTGGTGCGGGTCGGTGCACGCGCTGGCCGGCGCCGCGTTCGCGACCCCCGCGCCCGCGACGAGCGTGCCGGCCGCCGCGACCGTGGCGCCGAGCGCACCGATCCGCGAAATCCGCTTCCCCATGTGTTCTGTTCCCTCCAGTAGGAGCGGCAAGATCATCTCGCCGCGAACAGAACGTACAACGGAATGAGCGAGCGGCGCACCTCGAATGAGGTCATTTAGGAATGACTTAGGGTTGCCACGAATTCCTCCGTGGAAAATGAAACGTATTCACGCCGGGGTCAGGACCGCGCGTCCGTGGCTGATCCGCAGCACGTCGGCGAGGACCAGATCGGCGAGCAGGCGCTCCTCCTCGTCCGGCAGGTCCGGTCGCGCGGGCGGCGGCGCGCCGGTGGTCAGCGCCGCGGCGGCGTCGGCGGTGAAGCCGGCCAGCTCGGCCGAACCGGTGCGGCGCTGCAGCATCGCGCCGGCCGACGCCGCGAGGCCACGCAGGCCTTCCACGGACTCGTCGAGGGCGTCGCGCTGCGCGGAGTCCGGGCCACGGCTGCCGGGTTCGGGCGCGAGGAGGTCCTGGTGCGTGCGCACGGCCGTGCGGAAGCGCGGGCCGACCTCGCGCGCGTCGCCACCCGGTTCTCCGCGCAGACGCGCGGCCACTGATCCGAGCAGCTCGCCCATCGCCGTGGTCGCTTCGGAAAAGCGTTGCGCCACCGGCGGTTTCGGCACCCCCGGCACCGCGGCGAACCCGAACAGCAGCGCGATCGCGACGGCGAGCGCCACCAGCAGCACGTATTCCGCGAGCGTGGCGCCGGGGTCGAGGTGCTTGGTGACCGCGTTGACGCTCACGCTCATCAGCACGATGCACCCGTTGAACACCATCGGCTTCGCCTGCATGAACGGGAACCCGACCAGCAACGCGATGAGCCCCAGCGGCAACAGCGCCGAATGCGGCAGCAGCCACAGCGCGAGCACGAGCACCACCGCCCCGGCCACCGAACCGGCCACGCGCTGCCAGACCTTCGCCAGGGCGTCGCGCCATTCGGGTTGCATGATCGCGAACGTCGTCATCAGGAACGACACCGTGAGCGGGTCGCCCGGGCGGAACGAGGCGATCACGACGGCCAGCAGCATGCCCAGCGCGCACCGGACGGCGTGGCGCAGCTGGGCCGAGCGCCACGACAACGCGCCGGCGGCCTCGCGGCGCAACGCGGTGCGCACGATGTGACGGGGGAAGTCCACGAGGGACTCGTCGCGCGTCGAGGCCGCCTCGCACGGCCGCGACCGCCGTCCACAGGTCGTCGATCAGCACGCGGGTGTCGCCCGGCAGGCCGATCTCCGGGTCGACGCGCTCGACCTCCGGCACGTCGGCCGGGTCGAGGTTCTTGGCGCGCACCGCGTCCGCGAGCTGCGTCAGGGCCGCATCGACGGCCGCCAGCACCGCCGTGACGGCCGCCGCCTGCTCGGCGTCCAGTACCCGCAGCCGGTCGCGCAGCACCGCCGCCGTGCCGTGGCAGCGCAGGCCCGCCGCGACGACGCGCGCCTGCCAGCGCAGCGGCCGGTCGGCCAGCCACAGCCGCACGGCGCGTTCGGCGCTCTCGCGGTCCGGCCCGGCGAGCGCGTCGGCCAGCGCGGCGCGGGTCGGCTTGCCCGGGTCGCCCAGGCCGGTGAGCAGCCGCAGCACGAACACCACGCCGATGGCCAGCGCGGGCGCGCCGAGGATCTGCACCACGCTCGCCGTGCCCGTGAGCTGGAAGCCGTAGCCGAACACCGACGACATCCCGAGCCCGAGGCCCACGGTCACGTACCGCGCGCCCAGTGCCGGCAGCAGCGCCGCGCAGAACACCACGGCCACGAGCAACGCGATCGCCGCGACTGGCGAGACCGGCCCGAGCAGCCGCGGCCCGGCGGCGCCGATCACCACCGCCGGCGCGAACGCCGCCAGCAGCTTGAGATCGGGCACGAGCGGACCGCCGTTGGCCGCGATGAAGCAGAACAACGCGGTCAGCCCGGCGAGGATCATCGTGCCGCCGAGGCCGAGCACGGCCCCGAGCCCGGCCGTGCCGCCGACCACCACCAGGATCACGACGAGCAAACCGCCGCCGCGCGCCAGAACGTTCACTCGCACCCCACCGTCTCCGCGATCTTCCCGCGGAAGCCTCGCACCCCGGCCGCGGCGGCGCCACTCCCGGTCCGGGTCCTTTGTGGCCGAGTCCTTTGTGGAGCGGGACGGGCAGGGCTCAGGCGGTGATCGTGGCCAGCAGCTCCGCCGCGCGGGTGCGGAAGGTCTCGACGTTGGCGAGCTTGATGTCCTCGTAGCCGCGCACGACGTCGGGCAACGCGGCGAGCTCGGTGAACGCGTCGGCCGTCTTCGGGGTCAGGTGGGCGAGGCCGCGCTCCACGAGGTGCTGGTACTCCCCCGGCAGCGCGCGCTCGACGCGGCGCACCTTGGCGTACCCGAAGACGTCGGCCCGCGTGCCGCGCAGGCGGCGCGCGCCGCGAAGCGTGCGGAAGGCCACCGTGGCGGTGCGCCCGCGCAGGCGGATCTTGCGCTTCATGCCCATCGCGCGCAGCACGGGCGGGTGCAGCAGCACGGCGACGTCGGCGTCCACGCCGAACTCCGCCTCGCGCCGCGCCCGCTCGACCGGGTCGAGGTGCAGGCGCGCGACCTCGTACTCGTCCTTGTACGCCAGCAGTTTGTGCAGCCCGCGCGCGTACGCGGAAGCGATGCGGGCGCCCGTGTCGGCATCCGTGCGTTCGGCCGCCTCCGCGGCGAGCTTCCGGACCTGGGTGGCGTAGCGGCGCGCCAGCGTCTCGTCCTGGAAGCCGATCAGGTCGGCGACGCGCGGTGCCAGCACCTGCTCGAGGTCACCGGCGGCGATCGTCGCGGCCACGGCGTCCACCGGCACCTCCGCGAGGGCCGGGGCGATCGCGGCGGCCCGCACGGCGGCCGGGTCGACGACGGCGGCGCGGCCCCAGCGGAACGCCGCCAGTGTCTTCTCCACGGCCGTGCCGTTGAGGCGGATCGCCGCCTCGATCGCGTCGGCCGAGATCGGCACCACGCCGTGCTGGTAGGCCGCGCCGATGAGCAGCATGTTGGCCGGCATGTGGTCGCCGAAGAGCTCCTCGGCCAGCTCGTTCGCGTCGAGCGCCACGAGGTCGCGCGTGACCGCGCCGATCTTCTCCAGCGCGTCGTCGTTCGAACCGGGCAGCACTACGCGGTGGGTGACCATCGCGGCCGTGGGCACCAGCGCCGTGTTGACCACGGCGACGGTGTGGCCCGCCCGCGAGGTGGCGAGGTTGCCCGCGTCGGCCGCGCCCAGCAGGTCGAAGCCCACCAGCACGTCGGCGGTCGCGCGCGAGGCCCGCAGCGAACCGGTGACCGGCGACTTCGAGATCCGGATGTCGGAGACGACCGGGCCGCCCTTCTGCGCCAGGCCGGTCTGCTCCAGACCGGCGGCGAAGCGGCCGTCGAGGTGCGCGGCCATCTGCAGCACCGCCGAGATCGTGACCACGCCCGTGCCGCCGATGCCGGGCATCCGCATCAGCACGGTGTCCACTTCGGACAGCCGGGCCGCCGGTTCGGCCAGCACCACGGGGAGTTCGGGCACCTCGCGGCGCGGCTTCTTCGTGCCGGGCGTCACGAGCAGGAACGACGGGCAGTCGCCCTTGAGGCAGGTGAAGTCGCTGTTGCACGAGGACTGGTGGATGCGCGTCTTGGCGCCGAACTCCGTCTCGACCGGCCGCACCGACAGGCAGGTGGACACGTCGCCGCAGTCGCCGCAGCCCTCGCACACGCGCTCGTTGACGACCACGCGCTCGGCCGGCGTCGGCAGCTGGCCGCGCTTGCGCAGCCGGCGTTCCTCGGCCGCGCACCGGTCGTCGTGGATCAGCACGGTGACACCGTCGGTCGCGGCCAGCTCGGCCTCGACCTCGGCGAAATCGTCGCGGTGGCGCACCGAGGCGATCGGGTCGAGCGACACGCCGCGGTAGTCGGCGGGGCTCTCGGTGGTGATCACGATCCGCCGCACCCCTTCGACGGCCAGCAGGCGCGTGATGGCGGGAACGTCGAGGCGGCCCTCGGCGCGCTGGCCACCGGTCATGGCGACCGCGTCGTTGTAGAGCAGCTTGTAGGTCATGGTCACGCCGCCGGCCACCGCCGCGCGGATCGCGAGCGAGCCGGAGTGGTGGAACGTGCCGTCGCCGAGGTTCTGCACGAAGTGGCGGTCGTCGGTGAACGGCGCGAGGCCGAGCCACTGCGCGCCCTCGCCGCCCATCTGCGTGAGGCCGATCTGGTGGCCGCGGCCCGCGCCGTCGATGGCCACCATCGCGTGGCAGCCGATGCCGACGCCGACGAGGGTGTCGTCGCCGGTGCGCGTGGAGACGTTGTGCGGGCAGCCGGAGCAGAAGAACGGCGTGCGCGGCGCGGTGGCGGTGGGCAGCGCGATGCGCGCCGGGCGCGGCGGCGTGATCGCGTCCAGGTGCACGGCGGCGGTGCGCGGCAACCGGTCCGGGCCGACGACGGCCTCGATGCGCTTGACCAGCGCCTTCGCCACGTCTTCCGCGACGAGCTGGCCCCGGCCGGTGAGCAGGGGCCGGCCCCTCTCGTCCTGGCGGCCGACGACGTTCGGCGCGCCCGGACGGCGGTAGAGGGCCTCCTTGAGGTGGCCTTCGAGGAACGGCACCTTGTCCTCGACCACGAGCACCTCGTCGAGGCCCTCGGTGAGCTCGGCCAGCACGTCGGCGTCGACGGGGTAGGGCATGGCCAGGCGGATCAGCCGCAGGCCGAGCGCCTCCATGGCGGCCTCGTCGAGCCCCAGGTCCTGCAGCGCGCGCTGCACCACGGCGTAGCCGGTGCCCGACGCGAGCACGCCGAGCTTGGCCGCGCGGGCGGTGAAGGTGACGCGGTTGAGGCCGGTCGCGCGGGCGTAGGCGCGGGCCAGGTCGAGGCGGCGGGTGAACATGTCGTGCTCGGCGTCGAGCGCCGGCGCGCCGACCAGCGCGCGGCCGGTCGGGCGGAGGGTCTCGGGCGGCATCGGGATGCCGTGGGCCAGGGTGTCCATGTCGACCGTGGCCGACGCGTCGGCGATGTCCGCGACGATCTTCAGACCGGTCCACAGCCCGCTCGCGCGCGAGAGCGCCACGGCGTGCAGGCCGAACTCGATGATCTCGGCGACGCTGCCCGGCGCGAGCAGCGGCATGGCCAGGCTCTGCGCCATCGGCTCGCACGAGCTGGGCACCGTCGAGGACTTGCACGCCGGGTCGTCGCCGATCCACGCCACCGCGCCGCCGAGCGAGGCGGTGCCGGCGAGCGTGCCGTGGCGGATCGCGTCGGCCGCGCGGTCGAGGCCCGGGTTCTTGCCGTACCAGAAGCCGGTGACGCCGGCGTGGCGACGGCCGGGGACGTTGCCGAGCAGCTGCGTGCCGGCGACGGCGGTGGCGGCCAGCTCCTCGTTCACCCCGGGCCGGAACACGACGCCGGCCGGGTCGAGAAACTTCCTGGCACGCGCGAGCTCTTGATCCAGCCCGCCGAGCGGGGAACCCTGGTAGCCGGAGACGAACACGCGCGTGTCGAGGCCGCGGGCCTCGTCGAGCCGGCGCTGCTCGAGCGTGAGCCGCACGAGCGCTTGGACGCCGGAGATCAGCGCGCGGCCGTGGTCGGCGACGTACTTGTCGTCCAGCGAAACCGGTTCGGTGAGCACGTGGGGCGCTCCTCTCGCAGGGGCGTGGCGGGGGCCTGGTGGGACGGGCACAGTTACGTGGGACACAGGAGAAACCTCAGCCTCTCACGGCGCAAGATCGGTGCGCGGCCTGGCCACGATGACGCAACTATGTAACGTGCACCTGGTATCCACTTTAATTTCTTGCCAGGAGGTGCCATGGCCGGCGTCGACGACATCGACCTGCGCCTCGTGGAGTTCCTGCGCGTCGACGGCCGGCGTTCGTATGCGGACATGGCGGCCGAAGTCGGACTTTCCCTGCCCGCCGTGAAGCGCCGCGTCGACCGACTGCAGGCCACCGGCGTGATCACCGGCTTCACCGCGCAGATCGACTACACCAAGCTGGGCTGGAACATCGAGGCCTTCACCGAGCTGCGCTACACCGGCCGCACCCGGCCCCCGGACATCGAACGCCTCGCGCGCGACCTGCCCGAGGTCCAGGCCGTGTACCTCATCGCCGGCGATCCGGACGCCCTGTGCCACATCCGCGCCCGCGACGTGACCCACCTGCGCCAGGTCATCGACGCGATCCGCGTGTCGGGCGGCGTGGTGGGCACGAAGACGTTCATCACGCTGGGCAGTTCGACGGAGGCCGTGGAAGCCGGCTGATCCCCGGGCTGCGGTATATGTCGTTATACGGAAATCTCCTTGCGGGCCGCGGTTCGGGGCCGCGATCGTGGACGGCGTGGCAGAGATCCGGGAACTGACGGCGGACGACTGGCGCGCGTGGCGGGCCCTGCGGCTCACCGCGTTGTCCGAGGCGCCCCACGCGTTCGGCGCGAAGCTCGCCGATTGGCAGGGCGACGGCGACACCGAGGCCCGCTGGCGCGCGCGGCTCACGGACCGGCCGTTCAACGTCCTCGCCTCCGTCGACGGCCGCGACGCCGGCATGGCCAGCGGCACAACCCCCGACGACGAGGGCGTCGTGGACCTGCACTCGATGTACGTCGCGCCGTTCGCGCGCGGCCACGGCGTCGGCGACGCGCTCATCGAAGCCGTCGCACAATGGGCCGCATCCCAGGACGCCCGCACCGTGCGGCTGCAAGTGTTCGAGGACAACGCGGCGGCCATCGCCCTCTACCGCCGGCGCGGCTTCCTCGAAGAAGGCACGGTGCACTACCGGCGACCGGCGCTGAAGATGGTGCGGGGCCTCACGCACCCGTCACGGTCAGCATGATCGAGTAGATCGACGTCGTCGCGCAGATGTAGAGGATGTTGCGCTTCGGGCCGCCGAACACGAGGTTCGCGACGGGTTCGGGCACCTTCAGGCCGCCGAGCAGTGTGCCGTCGGGGGCGAAGCAGTCGACCCCACCGCCGGTGGCCGCCCAGAGGCGGCCCTGGTCGTCGAGGCGCAGCCCGTCGAAGTTGCCCTGGCGGCAGCGCGCGATCTCGGCACCGCCCGTCAGCGTGCCGCGCGGGGTCACGTCGAAGCGGCGCAGATGGCCGCGTTGCGTGTCCACGACGTAGAGCTGCGAGCCATCGCGGGAGAACGCCAGGCCGTTGGGCCGCTCGAAGTCGTCGGCCACCACGGTGACCGAGCCCGACGGGTCGATGCGGTACACGTGGTCGCCGCCGATCTCGCTCTCGGCGCGGAAACCCTCGTAGTCGCTGGAGATCCCGTAGCGCGGATCGGTGAACCAGACCGCGCCGTCGGCCGCCTCGACGAGGTCGTTGGGGCTGTTGAACCGCTTGCCCTCGAAGCGATCCGCGAGCACGGTGATCGAGCCGTCGTGCTCGGTGCGCGTGACCCGGCGCGGGCCCTGCTCGCACGTGAGCAGCCGGCCCTGGCGATCGCGAGAGTTGCCGTTCGCGTAGCCCGCCGGGTGGCGGAACACGCCGACGGCGCCGGTCGTCTCGTCCCAGCGCAGCATCCGGTCGTCGGGGATGTCGCTCCACACCAGCGAGCGCGCCGCCGGGAAGTACACCGCGCCTTCGGCCCAGCGGCAGCCGTCGTAGAGCCGTTCCAGCCGCGCGTCACCGCCGACGCGCCCGAACCGCTCGTCGAACCTCTCGAACTCCGCTTCGACGTACATCTGGCCCCCAGCCGCCGGATTTCCCGGCCTGGAGCCTACTCAGCCGACGGGCAGCACGCCCTCCAGTGAACCCAGGTCCGAGACCTCCCGCGGCCCGCCCAGCAGGCCCGTCACCGCGACGCAGCGGGCGGCCACCAGGGCGGCGTCGGTGTCGGCGTGCTCTTCCAGGGACAGCACGTCCTGGGCCGTCGGGAAGCGTTCGAGGCGCAGGCCGTCGGCGGCGGGTTTGATCATCAGGCCCGACGAGCCCACGCGGCCGAGCCGTGCCCAGCGCACGCCGCGCAGGTCGGCGAGGTCCACGTCGGGCACGTTGACGTTGAGGACGGTCCGCTTGGGCGCGTGGGCGACCAGCCAGTCGAGCACGGCGACGCCCACCGCGGCGGCGGTGTCGAAGCGCGCGCCCGGGCGGTCGCCGCAGCTGACGGCGAGGGCGGAGCGGCCGGCGGTCGACGCGGTGAGCGCCGCGCCGACGGTGCTGGAGTGCAGCACGGAGCGGCCTGTGTTGTGGCCGTCGTTGATGCCCGCCACCACCACGTCGGGCGGCGGGCCCAGGGCGCCGAAGCAGGCCGCGAGCACGGCGAACGCCGGCGGCGCGGACACGCGGTGCGCCGGCACGCCGTCGAGGCCGGGCAGCGCGTGCGGCTCGCACGCGACGATCGTGCCGTGGTCGATGGCGCCGAGCGACGTGCCGCTGCCGCTGCTGTCCCCCGCGGGCGCGGCCACGACGAGGTCGTGCCCCGCGTCCCGCAGGGCGTGGGCCAGCGCGAGCAGGCCAGGGGCTTCGATGCCGTCGTCGTTCGTGAGCAGTACCCGCACAGTCGCCCGCTCCCGGTTCGTCGGAGTGTTCGGATCGCTAGATTGTGACCACACGTTCGCTGTTGTGTCCACGCCCAACTCCGAATAAAGGAACTTGTCCAGCCAAGATACGCAAGTCACCCCCTTGACCAGAAGCCCCCGGGTCCGCATTATGTGATCTGCACGTCACAAACTGGCCGCGAGGAGTGACCCGTGAACGTCGAAGTCGACCCGGTCCTGTGCGAGAGCCACGGGCAGTGCGAGTTCGCCGCGCCCGAGGTGTTCAGCCTCGACGACGAAGCGGTGCTGCACGTCGACCTCGGGCCGGTCGCGAACCTGCGCGAAGCGGTGCACCGCGCGGCCCGCGCCTGCCCCACCCGCGCGATCCGGATCTCGGAGTAGCCCGTGCGGATCGTGGTCGCGGGAGCGGGGCTCGCCGGCTGGCGGGCCGCCGAAGCGCTGCGCGCCGAGGGGTTCCGCGGCGAGATCGTGGTGGCCGGCGCCGAAGCGCACCGGCCCTACGACCGGCCGCCGCTGTCGAAGGGCCTGCTCACCGGCGCCACCGGCGAATCCGCCCTGGCGCTGTCCGAAAGCGACACCGAAGTCACCTGGCGCCTCGGCAACCCCGTCGCGGCCTTGCACGGCCGCACCGTCGTCCTCGAAGACGGCGAAGAGCTCGACTTCACGGGGCTCGTGATCGCCACCGGCTCGGCCCCGGTGATCCCCGCTGGCCTCACCCGCCCGCCCGGCGTGCACGTCCTGCGCACCCTCGACGACGCCCGCGCCCTCAAAGCCGACCTCACCGGCCGCGTCCTCGTGCTCGGCGCCGGCTTCATCGGCTGCGAGCTCGCCTCGACGTGCCGCGACCTCGGGCTGCCCGTGGCCGTCGCCGACCCGCTCCCCCACCCGCTGATCCGCGTGCTCGGCGAGAACGTCGCCCGGCGCGTCGAGCGGCTGCACCGCGAACGCGGCGTGCGCTGGCTGCTCGGTACCCAGGTCGTGAAGTTCCTCGGCCGGGACCGCGTCACCGGCGCGGTGTTGTCCGACGGCCGCGCGGTGCGCGCCGACGTGGTCGTGATCGCCACCGGCGTCCGCCCGGTCACCGGCTGGCTCGCCGGCAGCGGCGTCGACGTGTCCGGCGGTGTCCGCTGCGACGAATACCTCCGCGTGCTCGACGAATCCGGCGCCGTCGTGCCGGACGTCGTGGCCGCGGGCGACGTCGCCCGCTGGACCCACCCGCTGCTCGGCGCGCCGGTGCGCGTGGAGCACTGGACCACCGCCGCGCTCGGTGCTGCGGCCGCGCGCACGCTGCTGCACGGCCCGCAGACGCCGTTCGACGCCGTGCCCTCGTTCTGGTCCGACCAGTGCGGCCTGCGCATCCAGGGCGTCGGGCTTCCCGGCCGCGGCGATCAGGTGGAGCTCGTGCACGGCAGCCTCGCCGGGGACAAGTTCGTCGCCCGCTACTCGGCCGGCGGCCGGCACGTCGGCTCCGTCGCGTTCGGCCTGCCCAAGCAGCTCGCCCTCGAACGGCGGCGGCTCACGTCCGCCTGAGTCACCGCACCGCAAGAAACCACACCCACACCACTCAATGACGAGGAGAGGTCTCCATGACCCAGTGGCCCATCTACGACAAGGCGTCGGCGGTCTTCCCGATCTACTCGCGCGCCAACATCGGCGAGATCTTCCCCGACCCGATCAGCCCGCTCAACGCCTCGGCGGGCTTCCAGGCGAACCTCTCGCCCGGCTGGGACGACGCGTTCGTCGCGTGCGGGGTGTGGGACCACGCCACCTACGACTCCGCCGTGCAGCACAACGTGCTCCCCGCGTTCGGCAGCTACCTCTACATCAACATGTCCCTGATGCGCCTGTTCGGCGTGCGCGTGCCCGGCATGACGCCGGAAGCGGTGGACCTGCAGTACTTCGGCGACCTGCCGGGGATCCCCTCGTACGAAAGCGAAAAGCGCGACTTCGACGACAACCCCGAGTTCGAGGCCACGGCCGGGCAGTGGCTGGCCGAGCAGGTCCTCGGCGCCACGGACCTCGCGGCCTACGACGCCGACCGGCGCACCGTCGAGGACATCCGCAAGAACCGCCCCGCCATCGCCGACCTGGGCAACCAGGAGCTGCGCGAGCGGATCACCTCGTTCAACGACGTGCTGCGGCCGCTGCTGAGCCGTCACATCGAGGCGAGCCTCAAGGCCGGCGTCGGCCTGGGTGCCGTCGCGCAGTTCACCGAGGCGATCGGCAAGCCCGAGCTCGCGCTGACGCTGGTGGCCGGCATCGGCGACATCGACTCGACCGGCCCGTCCACCGGCATGTGGGCGCTCTCGCGCCTGGCCCGCACCGGCCCGGTGGCCGCGTTGTTCGACGAGGGCCAGGACGGCCTGGTCGAGCGTCTGCGCGCGAGCAGTGATCCCGAGGTCGTGGCCTTCACCCGTCAGCTCGACGAGTTCCTGACGGCGTGGGACTTCCGCGGCCCGTCGGAGTGGGAGATCCGCGCGAAGACGTGGGGCGTCAAGCCTTCGCTCGTGCTGTCCACTGTGGACCGCATGCGCCAGGCCGACGACTCCGCGTCGCCCGCGGTGAAGAACGCCGAACGCGTCGAGCAGCGCGAGGCGGCCTCCGCCGGCGTGCGAGCCGCGCTGGCGGGCAACGACGAGGCGCTGGGCCAGTTCGAGGCCGTGCTGCACGCGGCCGCGCTGTGGCTGCGGGGCCGGGAACGCGGCCGCACGTCGTGCGCCATGGTCATGCACGAGCTGCGCCTGCCCGCCCTCGAGCTGGGCCGCCGCTTCACCGCCGAAGGGCACCTGGAGCGCCCCGAGCAGATCTTCATGCTGTTCGCCGACGAGCTCGACGCGTTCCTGGCCGACCCGGCGAGCTTCACCACGACGCTGCGCGACCGCGAAGCGGCCTACCTGGACCTGTTCGACCGCGAGCCGCCGTTCGTGGTCGTGGGCCAGCCGGAGCCCGTGGAGAACTGGCCGCGCCGCTCGGGCCGCGAGGTGCAGCCCGCCGTCGCCGGCGAGATCATCCAGGGCGTGCCCGGCTGCAACGGCTCGACGCGCGGGCGCGCCCGCGTGGTCACGAACGCCGACGACCCGTCGGCGCTGGAGCCCGGTGAGATCCTGGTGGCCCCGCTGACCGACCCGTCGTGGACGCCGCTGTTCGTGCCCGCCGCCGCGGTGGTCGTGGACGTCGGCGCGCCGTTCTCCCACGCCGCGATCGTGAGCCGCGAGCTCGGCATCCCGTGCGTGGTCTCGGCGACGGCCGCGTCGGCCCGGATCCCGGACGGCGCCCTCATCGAGGTCGACGGCACCACCGGCACCGTCACGGTGCTGGAAGTCTAGCTCCGGCAAGGGAAAGGGCCTGCACTCCGCGTGGGGTGCAGGCCCTTTCCCTTGGGACACGGACGTTTGTTCAGCCTTCGTCGGCGGCCGAGCGTTCCCGGCCGGCGGACAGCAGGAGGTCCTGGTGCAGTTCCATCCAGATGTCGTGGTACGAGTCGGCCATCGGCCGGGCGAACGCCGCGGTCTCCCCGGCCCGCACCCGCTCCAGCGCTCCGGCGAGGCGCACCGGGTAGGTGCCGAACCGGCCGGCCGACGCGGTCAGTGCGTCGAGCAGGCCGGTCACCTTCGCGTTCACCTCCGCCAGCGACTCGACCACCTCGGCGTCGTACCCGGCGTCGGCGTGGTCGTTGGGCTCGCCAGACGGTCGCAACTGCCAGGCCGAGCAGACGCGCTTGAACTCGCCGTTCACCGGCAGAAACGCTTCGTACGCCACGGAAAGCGCCTCGGCGGAACCCGCGACGTCGGCCGCGAGCAGCTCCGGGTGGGCGGCGCGCCCGGCCGGCGTCGGCATGGTCCCGGCGAGCCGGCCTTCCCGGCGCACCGCGAGCCCGTCGTCGACCAGCGCGGCGACCTCGGCGGCCACCTCGTCCGCGGGCAGTCCCGTGAGCGCCTGCAGCACGGGGTCGGGGGCCAGGCCCTTCACGCGCAACGCGTGGAGCACGAGGAACCGTGTTCGGGTGGACGTCGTCATGGGTCACGCTCCTTCGCCGGATGCACCGGAGTCGCCGGACAGGATCCGGTCTCGCAGCAGGGTTTTGTTCAGCTTGCCCGTCGGCAGCCGCGGCAGGCTCACCACGAACTCGACGCGCCGCGGCGCCTTGAACCCGGCCAGCCGCTCGCGGCAGTACCCGATCAGCTCGGCCCCGCTCACCTCGCCGGCGGGCTCGATCACCGCGGTCACGCCCTCACCGAACTCGGGGTCCGGCAGGCCGATCACGGCGGCGTCGGCCACCGCGGGGTGCGTGAGCAGGGTGTCCTCGATCTCGGTCGGGTAGACGTTCACGCCGCCGGAGATGATCGTGTGCCCCTCACGGCCGACGAGGTAGAGGAACCCGTCCTCGTCGAGGCGGCCGAGGTCGCCGACGCTGCGCAAGTCGGCACCCGCGTCGCCGGCGTTGCGGTAGGCCGAGCCGCCCGGCGCGAACCACACCTTCCCGACGGTGCCCGCCGGGATCTCGCGCCCGGCGTCGTCGGTCACGTGCACGCTGCCGGACAACGGTTTCCCCACCGTGCCCGGGTGGGCCAGCGCGTCGTGCGGGCCGACGTAGGTGTGGCCGTAGCCCTCGGACGCGCCGTAGTACTCGTGCAGGATCGGCCCCCACCAGTCCATGATCGCCGCCTTGACCTCGGGCGGGCACGGCGCGCCGGAGGTGAACGCGACGCGGTGGCTGCTCAGGTCGTGGCGCGCCCGGGCTTCCGGGGACAGGCGCAGCAGCCGCAGCAGCATCGTGGGCACCCACTGGGAGTGCGTCACGCCGTGGGCCGCGATCGCCGCGAGCGAGCCCTCCGCGTCGAACCGGTCGAGGCACACGACGGTCCCGCCGAGCGAGAGCGTGATGAGCTGGAAGGTGAACGGCGCGGCGTGGTAGTTCGGCGCCGGAGACAGGAACACGGTGTCGGCGGCCAGCTCCAGCTTCGCCGCGAGCCCCGCGTGGCGGGCTGGCGCGTCGGCCGGGTGCACGCCGAGCAGCTGCTGGCGGAACGCCTTGGGCCGCCCGGTGCTGCCGCCGCTGTAGAGCACCCGCGCGCCGAGCAGCTCGCCGTCGATCGGCGTCTCGGGCCGGCCGGCCACCGCGTCGCCGAGGAATTCCAGGTCGCCGCCCGCGTCCACGGACAGCAGCAGCGCGGGTTTCTCCACCTCACGCAGTGCTTCGGCGACGACGTCGGCGCGGCGGGCGCTGGTGACGATCGCGCACGAGCCGCCGTCGCCCACCGCCTCCGCGAGCAGCGGACCGAGCTCACCGCTGCGCAGGTGCCAGTTCACCGGGGTCACGTAGAGTCCGGAGCGCATGCCCGCGGCGACGAGCACCGGCCACTCCAGCCGGTTCTCGAGCACGAGCAGCAGCGTGCCGCCGGGGCCGATCCCCCGCTCGCGCAGCAGGTGCGCGACCTGGTTGGAGCGGGCCTCGAGCTCGGCGTAGGTGAGGCTCTCGCCGCTCGGCGCCATCACGTACGCCCGGGCGCCGGGCCGCTCGCGCGCAATCGGGGCGGGGTACACGCCATCGACCTCCTTCTCGACTGTTTGTGAATGCTATGTCACGAACGAGCGCCACCGCAACGCCCTTGCTTAGCTCTTCCGTTCTCGGACGTGATGTGCTGTAGTGATTGAGCGTTCGCAATCCAGCAAGGCGCGACAGAAGGGACAGCGGTGTCCGAACAGACGTCCGGCGCGACAGCCGTCGACCTCATGGATCTGGACCTGTTCGCCACGGGGTCCGACCACGAGGCGTTCCGCGAGCTGCGTGAGCACGATCCGCTGCACTGGAACGACGAACCCGGCGGCCGCGGTTTCTGGTCGGTCACGCGGTACGCCGACATCAAGCGCATCGCCGCCGACCACGAGAGCTTCTCCTCCGCCGAAGGGACGCAGATCCCGGACCGCCGCGCCGAGGGGCACGGCGAACCCAGCATCCACAACATGGACCCGCCGCGCCACGGGGCGCTGCGCAAGCTCGTGGTGCCGCACGTGCGGCCCGCGAAGGTCCGCCCGCTCGAGGGCGAGATCGTGACGGTGATCGACGGGCTGCTCGACACCGCGCTGGAGCACGGCGGCACCTTCGACTTCGTGCACACGGTCGCCGCGCAGCTGCCGCTGCTGGTGATCAGCCGGCTGCTCGGCGCGCCGCCCGAGGCGTGCCCGCACATGCAGCGCTGGACCAACCAGATGGCGTCGGACGACCCCGAGTACAGCACGGGTCCGGAGACCGCCGCCCGGGCGCGCGACGAGATCTTCGCCTTCTTCCACGAGCTGGAAGCCGAGCGACGCGCGAACCCGGCCGAGGACCTGGTGAGCGTGCTCGCCCACGCCGCGCCGGGCGGCGAGCCGCTCAACCGCGGCCAGCTCGACGCGTACTACCTGCTGCTCATGGTCGCCGGCAACGAGACCACGCGGAACCTGCTCACCGGCGGGATGATCGCCTTCGGCGCGTTCCCGGAGCAGTGGGCGGCGCTGCGCGCCGACGCGGACCGGATCCCGGGCGCCGTCGAGGAAATGGTGCGCTGGGTGTCGCCGGTGCTGTGCATGCGGCGGACCGCGACACGCGACGTCGAGCTGCACGGCCGCACGATCGAGGCCGGGCAGAAAGTGGTGCTGTGGTTCGCCTCGGGCAACCGCGACGAGACGGTGTTCACCGCGCCCGACGAGTTCCGCGCGGAGCGCACGCCCAACGAGCACCTCGGCTTCGGCTGGGGCGTGCACGCCTGCCTCGGCGCGCACCTCGCGCGGCTGGAAGCGCAGCTGTTCCTGCGCCGCCTGCGTGAGCGCGCCCTGCGCGTGGACGTGCAGGCGCCGCCGGAACGCTTGCGCAGCAACTTCTTCCGCGGCGTGAAGCGGCTGCCGGTGCGGCTGGTGAACGACCGTGGCTGAGCAGTGGCTGGGGCGCGCGGCGTGCCTCGTCGGGGGTGAGTGGCGGACGCCCGACGGGCCCGCGATCCCCGTCGTCGACCCGTACACCGAGCAGCCCATCGGCGAGACGGCCGAAGCCGGCCCTGCGCTGACGGCCGAGGCCGTCACCGCGGCGGACGCGGCGCTCCCGGAGTGGGAACGGACCGGCCCGGCCGACCGCGCCGACCTGCTCGACCGGCTGGCCGACCTGCTCGAGGCCCGCGCGGGCGAGCTCGCGGCGCTGATCACGCGCGAGATGGGCATGCCCGCCACGCTCGCGGCGGCGAGCCAGGGCGACCTGCCGCCGCGGGTGCTGCGCGCGTTCGCCACGGCCACGCGGGCGTTCGGGTGGACCGAGAAGATCGACGGCGCGCAGCTCCACCGCGTGCCGCTCGGCGTGGTCGGCGCGATCACGCCGTGGAACATGCCGGCGCACCAGATCATCGCGAAGGTCGGCGCGGCGCTCGCCGCCGGCAACACCGTGGTGCTCAAGCCGAGTGAGGCCACCCCGTTCGACGCGAACCTCATCGCGGCCGCCGCGCTGGAAGCGGGCTTCCCGCCGGGCGTGTTCTCGGTCGTGCAAGGCACCGGACCGGTGACCGGGGAGGCGCTCGTGGCCGATCCGCGCGTGTCCCATGTGTCGTTCACCGGCAGCGTCCCGGCCGGGCAGGCGGTGGCCGCGCTCGCCGCCGGGCACACCGCGTCGACCACGCTGGAGCTGGGCGGCAAGTCGGCCGCCGTGCTGCTGCCGGACGCGGACCTGGCGCGCGCCGTCCCGGCGGCGGTGAAGAGCGGTCTCGTGAACTCGGGGCAGGCGTGCAACGCGACCACGCGGATCGTGGTGCCGCGCAGTGCGCTCGCCGACGTGGAAGCACTGGTCATCGACGCACTCGACGCCGTGGTCGCCGGCGACCCGCGTGACCCGGTCACCACGTTCGGGCCGCTGGCCTCGGCGCGCCAGCGCGAGCGCGTGCGCCACCTGCTCGACACCGCCGGCGACGACCGCGCGGTGACACCGCCGCTGCAACTGCTGCCCTCGCACGGGTTCTTCGTCGGCCCGCGCGTCTACTTCGGACTCGACGCCCGGCATCCGCTGGTGCGCCAGGAGGTGTTCGGTCCCGTGCTCGTCGTGCAGCCCTACACCGACGAGGCGGACGCCACCGCGGTCGCGAACGACAGCGACTTCGGGCTGTCCGCCGAGGTCTGGTCGGCCGACCCCGACCGGGCCGAGAGCTTCGCGCGGACGCTGCGCGTGGGCCAGGTCAAGATCAACGGCGTACGCACCCGCGAACGCCCCGGTGTGCCGTTCGGCGGGCGCAAGAACTCCGGCTACGGCCGGGAACTCGGCGCCGAAGGCATCGCCGACCTCACCGCGGTGCAGGCGGTGCTGCGATGACGCGCCGGATCCTCGTCACGGGCGCCGCGTCCGGCGTCGGCCTCGCGCTGGCCCGGCAGCTGACCGACGACGGCGTGGCCGTGATCGGCGTCGACCGCGCCGAGATCCCCGTGCCCGTGGAGCGGGCCCTGCGGGTGGACCTCACCGACTTCGCCGCCGTGCGCGAGGCCGCGGCGAGCGTCGCCGAGCTGGACGGCATCGCCAACGTCGCCGGTGTGCCCGGCACTGCGCCCGCCGCGACCGTGCTCGCGGTGAACGTGGTCGGCACCCGCGTGCTCACCGAAGCGCTGCTGCCGCGCCTGGCCGAGGGCGGCGCCGTGGTGACGGTGGCGTCCATCGCCGCCCACCGCAACACTTTGCCGGCCGAGGCCCTCGACCGGCTGTGCGCTGTGGACAGCGACGCTGAGCTGGCGGACTGGCTCGCGCAGTTCCCGCTCTCGGGTGCCGCCGCCTACGACACGTCCAAAGCCGCGCTCGTCGCCTGGAGCGCGCGGCTGGCCGCCCGGCTGCTGCCGCGCGCCCGTGCGGTGAGCGTGAGCCCCGGCCCCGTGCACACGCCGATCCTGGCCGACTTCCGCGAGTCGATGGGCGCCGAGTCGATCGACCGCGCCGGCGCCGTGGTCGGAAGGCACGGACAACCCGGCGAGGTCGCCGCGGCGGCCGCGTTCCTGCTCAGCCCCGCGGCCTCGTGGGTCAACGGCATCGACCTGCCCGTCGAAGGCGGCCTCGCCGCCGCGCGCACGCACCTGGCCGCGGTGGCCGAGCCCGGCACCGTCGAGCCCAGCACCGAAAGGACCACCCGGTGACCACCACGGCGCCTCCCGAGTCGACCGAGACCGTGCTTCCCCTCGACGGCACGCGCCCGCTGGGCCGCGACCTCGTGGGCGGCAAGGCCCACAGCCTCAACCGGATGCGTTCGCTCGGCCTGCCGGTGCCGCCGGCGTTCGCGATCACCGTGGACGTCTGCACCGCCTACCACGCGGGCGGCACGCTGCCGGACGCCGTCTGGACGCAGGTCATCGACCACCTGGCGCACCTGGAGGAACGCACCGGCCGCCGCTTCGGCGGACCGGGCTGGCCGCTGCTCGTGTCCGTGCGTTCCGGTGCCGCCCGCAGCATGCCCGGGATGATGGACACCGTCCTCAACCTCGGCCTCACGGCCGAGCTGCGCGACACGCTGGCCGAACAGTCGGGCGACCCCGCGTGGGCCGCGGACACGTGGGAGCGGTTCGAGCGCTCGTACTCCGGCATCGTCGGCGGCCCGCCGCCCGCGGATCCGCGCGAGCAGCTGCGTGCGGCGATCGGCGCCGTGTTCCGCTCGTGGTTCTCGCCGCGCGCGGTGAGCTACCGCGAGCACCACGGCATCACCGATCTCGGCGGCACGGCCGTGACCGTGCAGGCCATGGCGTTCGGCAACCGCGACGCCGAGTCCGGCACCGGGGTGCTGTTCAGCCGCGACCCCGGCACCGGCGAGCCCGGCGTCTACGGCGAGTGGCTGGCCCGCGCGCAGGGCGAGGACGTCGTGTCCGGCGAGCGGACCCCGGCGCGGCTCGACGAGCTGGCGCGCACGCAGCCGGGCAACCACCGTGAGCTGCTCCGCCTGGCCGGGGTGCTGGAGCGCGAGTACGGCGACATGGTCGACGTGGAGTTCACGATCGAGTCCGGCACGCTCTACGTGCTGCAGGCCCGGGCGGGCAAGCGCACGCCGGGCGCGGCGGCGCGCATCGCCGTGGACCTCGTCGGCGAGGGCCTGATCGACGTCGACACGGCGCTCACGCGCGTGACCCCGGCCCAGGCCACGCAGCTGCTGGAGACGGCAGGCGCGGCCGAGGGCGTCGAGCTCGCCCGCGGCACCGGCGCGGGCCCCGGCCTGGGTGTGGGCCAGGTCGTGACCGACCCGGACGAAGCGCTGGACGCCGCCGACGCCGGGACCGCCGTGGTGCTCGTGCGGCCGTTCACGTCCCCCGAGGACGTGCCGGCGATGTTCGCCGCGGCGGCCGTCGTGACCGAGCACGGTGGGTCGACCTCGCACGCGGCGCTGGTGTGCCGGGAGGCGGGCATCCCGTGCGTGGTCGGCTGCGGCGACGGCACCGTCGACGCGCTGCGCGGCCGCCTGGTGACGGTCGACGGCACGACCGGCGCGGTGCTCGACGGCGACCGCGCGAGCGGCGCGGGCACGACCGTCGACGGTCCCGCGGCGACGCTCACGGAGTGGGCCGCCGCACGGACCGGCGGCGACGGCGCGCTGCCCGAGCTGCTCGCGCTGGTGCACAGTACTGATCCGGCCGAAAAGCAGGCCGGCCCCCCGCGCGGCACGTAACCGTTGCCGCGAAGTCATTCGGCCGTGACTGTGGTCGGATTGGCAACGATGTGCACAGTATCGTCGGCGGACGCGAATGACCGGTTGGGTGAGCAGAAGATGAGCAGTAGCACGCAGGAGACGACCGGCGAGGACCGGGCGGAGGCCGCGCGCGTGCGCGTCCGCGAACTGATCGCCGCGCTGCAGCCCGACGCCGTGGACAAGCGCCCCAACAAACGCGGCGCGCAGACCCGCGACAAGCTCGTGCAGGCCGCCACGGCGTGTTTTTCCGAGTACGGCTACACACGCACCCGCGTCTCGGACATCACCAACCGCGCCGACACCGCGCAGGGCAACTTCTACCGCCACTTCACCAGCCTCGACGACATCTTCCTCGCGGCCCTGCAACCGGCACTGGAGGAGCTCGCGGCGGCCTCGGCCACCGCACCACGCTCCGGCGACGAGCAGCACCACCTGGTGGAGCAGACCATCGCGTACCTCCACTCGTACGCCCGCAACCGCCACCTGCTGCGCGTGATGCGCGAAGCCGCGGCCGCGAGCGAAAACGAGGGCTTCCTCAAACTGTGGCTCCAGGTGCGCTCCGGCTTCGTCCACCGCACCGAACGCTGGCTGCGGCGGCTCCACGAGAGCGGCGTCATCGAGGCCACCCACTACGAGCTCCACGCCGAGGCCCTCGGCTCGCTCATCGAGCAGATGGCCTACGTCCACATCGGACTTCTGCCGGTGACGCCCCGGCCCGAACGCATCCAGGACCTCGGTTCGGTGATCGGCCAGATCTGGTACCGGTCTCTGCCGTTCGTGGCCGACCGCTAGACGGATCCGCCGTTCGGCCCGAGGATGAGCCGATGACGACGACCGACACCCGGCGAGATCGCGCCGGCTTCCGGACTGAGCGGTTTTCGCGCAGCCCCTGGGCTGGGCGAAAACCGGGAGGGAAGAAGCCGGCTTGAGGCGATCTCGCACGCCTCGGCGGAGCCGGGGCAGACAACACAGCCGCGCGGGCGAGCTGTTGCGCACGGACGGGCCGTTCGCGCTGCGGATCGTGGTGACGGCGGCCGTGGCGTGGCAGATCTGTGTGTGGCTGGGCGCGCGGCAGCCTCCGGTGTACGCGGTGATCGTGCCGCTGGTGTCCATCCGGGACGCGCCGTACTCGACGCTGAACGTGTCCCTGGCGCGCGTGGCCGGTGTGGTGTGCGGGCTGTCGATCGGGATTCTCGTGCTGCGTGTGGTGCACCCGTCCGCCGGGGCGCTCGCACTCGTGCTGGCGCTGGCGCTCGCCGTGGGCATCGTGCTGCGCATCGGCGGCACGCTCAACATCCAGGTCGCCGTGTCGGCGCTGCTGGTGTTCGCCAGCACCGACCCGGACTCCTACGCGCTGTCGCGCCTGTGGGAGACGGCCGTCGGCGCCGGGGTGACCGTGGTGCTGGCGCCGCTGCTGCTGCCGGCGAACCCGGCCCGCACGTTCGTGAAAGAACTCCACGAGACCGCGGCCGAACTGGCCCGGAACCTCCGGGCGCCACTCGACGAGGAGGCGGTGCGCGCGGTCGAGACCCGCGCCCGCGCGCTGCCGGGAAAGCTCGCCCTGGCGCGCAAAGCCGTGCGCTCCCACCCGTGGTGGCGCCGCACCGAGACCGACCACCTCGCCGCCCTGGTGCCCCTCGCCCAGGCCGCCTCCGACATCGGCACCCTCGTGCGCATCCACTTCGAGGACACCACCGAACTCACCGCCCGCGGCGAACCGACCGACACGTCGGAAGTCGCGGGCCCCCTCTCCGACGCCGTGACCGCCGCCCTCACCGGCACGCCCGACCCCCCGGCCCTGGCCACCGCGGAAGCCGCCATCCTGCACAACGCCGAAACCGACGGCACCCGCCTCGGCGCCATCGCGCGACGGCCGCTCCGTCGCATCGCCGCGCTCCTGCGGGAGCTGTAATTTTGGCCCCGCCTCCGGCGTGGCGTGCGAGATCGCCTTTGAGCCGGTTTCCGGATTCGGGCGGTCGGATCGGCCTGGCGGTTGCGCTCGCGGGCGATGTCGAGGGCGCGGCGGGCGGTGGCCTCGTCGGGGTAGGGCCCGAGG
>NZ_JBEYSJ010000008.1:107287-327802 GCF_040704195.1 Amycolatopsis sp. NPDC047767 | reverse complement strand
TCTAGTTTTCTCAAAGGAAACCCCGACGAGGGGGTTTCATATAAGCTCTACTGGCTTAGTTCACTAGCACACTGTTGAGTTCTCAAGCAACACACTGCAACCCAGCCCACCCAGCAGGCAAACCAGATCACCGCGTTGTTTCAAGCTTTTTTGTTCCGGAGAGCTACAGTACACCCTGGCGAAACTCGCGCTTCGCTGGGGGCTGGTTCAGCTCCGGAGGTTTGGGACCACCCACTCTACCACCAGAGGTGGGAGCTTGGTTCGTGTTCCCGGCGGCCGCTCGGTTTCCCTGGCGACTTGGAGAACTTTACATGGCCGAAAACCGGCCCGAACAGGGGGGTCCCTTAAGCGTGCGCCGGCTCCCTGACCTGCATCGATCCGCCGCTCAAGCCCACGCAACCCGCAGCGGGCCGACACGACCGCCGACGACCCCTCACGCCGACCGCACCCGCCCGTGGGTCGCGAACACCGTCAGCGCCACCAACGCGGCCGCGAGCACCGCCGCGACGTGGATGGGCGCCGGCCCGAACGAAGCCGCCAGCACGAGCACCGCGGTGACCGGGTACCCGATCGCGATCTCCCGGCACTCGTTCGTCGGCCCGATGTGCAGCAGCCACACGCTCAGCAGGAACACCGCGACCGGCACCGTCACCACGAGCGCCGTGGCCAGGCCGCTGATCGCGCTGTGGTGCGTGTCGTAGTCCACCGCCAGCTCGAGCCCCGTGCCGACCGCCGCGGCCGACGCGAAGATCAGGTAGTGCCCGTACCCCCAGCTCGACGTGCTCAGCAGCGACGGATGGCGCACGAGCCGCAGGTGCCCCGGCTGGTCGAAGTACAGCCACCACATCGAGAACACCAGTACGAGCCCGGCCGCGGCGAGCCCGATGAGGGTGCCGACGTGCTCGCCCTCGGACACGCCCTCCTTCACGGCGGTGGTCGCGCTCAGCACCACCTCGCCGAGCACGATCAGCGTGAAAAGGCCGTAGCGCTCGGCGATGTGGTGCGGGTGCCACGACGTGCCGCCCCGCGATTCCGCGATGCTCGGCACCGCGAGCTCGCAGACCACCAGCACCGCGAACAGGATCACCGCCGTCGTCTGGGGAAAAGCGATCAACGCGTCGGCGACCCACAACACCTGCACGACCGTGATCCCGCCCGCGTACCAGAGCGCTGTCGTGCGCCGTTCCGGATCCGACTTCGCGGCACGCAGCCACTGCGTCACCATCGCGAGCCGCATCAGCACGTAGCCGACCATCACCACGCGGAAGTCGCCGTTGAACGCGCGGTCCACGCCGGCCGCGACGGTGAGGCCGCCGGCGATCTGCACGAGGGTGGCCAGCCGGTAGGGCACGTCGTCGGTGTCGAACGCGGAGGCGAACCAGCTGAAGTTCAGCCAGCCCCACCAGATCGCGAAGAACACCATCGCGTAGCTCAGGATCCCGTGGCCGATGTGCCCTTCGACCAGCTCGTGATGGAGATCGGCGCTCGCGGCGCCCACGGCGACGACGAAACACAGGTCGAAGAGCAGTTCCAGCGGGGTGGACACGCGGTGGTTCTCGCCGCTGTCGCGTGACCGCATCGGCCGGTACCACACCCGGATCCGCTGGACCGGAAAAATCCCCTGGGACATCGACGCTCCCCGCACTCACCCGACGAACGCCGTCATCCCAACACGGTCAAAGCGCTCAGGCGAGTACGACCCCCACCGGAGGGTGAAAGGGGAGGAATACCGAGGTGAAAAAGGGCGGGCCCGGTTCCCCCTCTCCCGGGCCCGCCCGAATGCCTTCGCCGCACTCCCTCGCCACCCCGGGCATTGCTCCCGGCGGTCGCCGTACGGTCCCCCGCGGACGCCGACGATCCGTTGCCTGGGAGGTGACCAAGAGTGTCCATTCCATGGAACTCCGGAACTCTCAGCCGCTCGGCCGATCGACCCATCCCCGGTCGATCGATCGAAATGCCACTGTAGGTAGCCAAAGTGTCGTGCTGAAGGCTCCATAAGGTCTACCCGGTTGCTCTGAGTAGCACCAGGGTCAATCGTAGCGTGTCACTCGGATGGAGCATCACCGAATAGCTGAAAGTAGTTCACCAATACTGCTGAGTGAGCGTGACCATCTCACAGTCGGTGAACGGCCGCGGCCCGCTCGGCCGCCTCGTGCTCCTCACTGCGAGCCGCCCGGACGCGCCGCGCGCGCAGCTCCAGGACCGCCAGCAGCAGCGCCACACAGGTCAACGCCGCGGAGCAGCACAATGCGATGGTGAGCGCGCGAGGGTAGTTCCGCCCCGACGCGACCACCGCCGATTCGAACACCGAAGCCAGCACCGCCGTGCCGATCGCCGTGCCGATGCGCTGCCCCGTCTGCAACGCACCGCCGGCGACGCCCGCCATGTTCGTGGGCACGCACTCCAGCGTCAGCGTGGTGTTCGGCGAGATCACCATGCCGCCACCGATTCCGCCGAGCAGCAACGGAAGCGCGACCGCCCACCCCGCGACCGACGGTGGCACGAACTCCACCACCGCCGCGACGACCAGCAGCGCGAAGGCCACGAGACTCAGGCCCGTGACGGACAGCCGCCGCCCGAACCGGGGCACCAGCCGTCCCGCGACGGCGGCCGACACTGCCGAGCCGATCGCGAACGGCGTGACCGACAGCCCGGACTGCAACGGCGTGTACCCGAGCCCCTGCTGGAAGAACAGCGCGAAGACCAGCCAGACGCCGGCGAACCCGCAGAAGTACAGCGCCCCCACCGCGGCGCCGGGCGCGTACCCCGGTGTGCTCGTGAACAACCGGATATCGAGCAACGGCTGCCGGCCGCGTGCCACCACCCGGCGCTCCCACAGCACGAACGCGGTGAAGCACACCGCCGCGATCGGGAAGAGCCACCACAGGCGCCGCAGGCCGTCCTGCTGCGATTCGACGAGCGGAAGCAGCACCCCCAGCACCGCGACCGCCAGCAGCAGAATGCCCGCGACGTCGATCTCCGACCGCAGCCGGACCCGGCGCCGCTCGGTCTTCGGCAGGAGCCGCATCGCGAGCCCGAACGCCAGCGCGCCCACGGGCACGTTCACGTAGAACACCCAGCGCCAGCCGCCCGGATCACCGAACACCGCGAGGATCACGCCGCCGAGCACCGGCCCGACGGCCGTGGAGATGCCGACCACCGCGCCGAACATGCCGAACGCACGGGCGCGTTCGGCGCCGCGGAACAGGTCCTGGATCAGGCCGGTGTTCTGCGGGGTCAGGAAACCCGCGGCGCAGCCCTGCGCGAGCCGCGCGATCACCAGCGTGCTCGGGTCCTGGGCCGCGCCGGCCAGCGCGCTCGTGGCGACGAACGCGGCCAGCGCGAAGAGGAACACCCGCCGCCGGCCGAGCGCGTCGCCGAGCCGCCCGCCGGTGACGAGCACCAGGCCGAACGTGAGCGCGTATCCGGACACGACCCACTGGATCGTGCCGCTGCCGGTGTTCAGGCCACGCTGCATCGCGGGCAGGGCCGTGTTGACGATGCTCACGTCGAGCAGGGTCATGAACCCGGCCGTCAACGTGACAGCGAGGGCACGCCACCGGAGCGGGTCCGGAACGTACTCGGTCATCAGGTGTTGGCGGTGATCCCGGGGATGCCCTTGAGCTCACCGATGAGCATCGAACTGACCTTCACGGGGTAATCGTAGAGCGCGAACACGGTCTGGTTCTTGCCGACGAGTTTCAGGTGCACCGGGGTCTCGCCCTTGTGCGCCAGCAGCGTCGACTTGAGCTCGCTCACCACCGACTGGTCGATCTTCTCGGCTGCGGCCAGCAGCATCAGCGGTGGTTCCTCGTCGCCGTTGCCGATCTCGGACAGGTCCAGCGGCACGAGCCCGCCGCCGAACACCGACATCTTGTCCTCGCGCCAGTTGACCCGGCCCTTGACCAGCACCGCGTTGTCCTCGATGAGGTCCGCGGCGAACATCGAGTACGCCTTGGCGAAGAACAGCACCTCGATCGCGGCGTCCATGTCCTCGACCGTGCAGATCGCCCAGGGCTCGCCCTTTTTGTTCACGCGCCGCTCCAGCGAGGTGAGCAGGCCCGAGATCACGACCTCGCCCTCCTTCGGCGGATCGGCGAGCAGGCCGGCGATCGGCTTGGGCGCGTGCTTGCGCAGGATGCGCTCGGCACCGTCGAGCGGGTGCGCGGACACGTACAGGCCCAGCATCTCCCGCTCGTAGGCGAGCAGCTGCTTGCGCGGGTACTCCTCCTCACCGAACTTCAGGTGTGCGAGCGGCGACGAGGACGGCGTGGCCTCGGCCGAGTCGTCGTCCCCGCCGAACGAGCCGAACAGGTCGAACTGGCCCATGGCCTCCTGGCGCTTGAGCGGCACGACGGCTTCCACCGCGTCCTCGTGCACCTGGATCATCGACAGGCGGGTGTGGCCCATCGTGTCGAACCCGCCGGCCTTGATCAGCGACTCCATGACCCGCTTGTTGCAGGCCACCAGCTCGGACTTGTCGAGGAAGTCGGTGAACGAGGAGTACTTGCCCTTCTCCTCGCGCGTCTTGATGACCGACTCCACCACGTTGGCGCCGACGTTGCGCACGGCGCCCAGGCCGAAGCGGATGTCGTTCCCGACGGCCGCGAACCGCAGGGCCGACTCGTTGACGTCCGGCGGCAGCACCTTGATGCCGAGGCGACGGCACTCCGACAGGTAGATGGCCGACTTGTCCTTGTTGTCACCCACGGACGTGAGCAGCGCGGCCATGTACTCCGGCGTGTAGTTCGCCTTGAGGTAGGCCGTCCAGTACGCGATCAGGCCGTACGCGGCCGCGTGGCTCTTGTTGAACGCGTAGCCGGCGAACGGGAGGATCGTGTCCCACAGCGCCTTGACCGCTTCGGGCGAGAAGCCGCCGGGCAGCAGCGGGCTGGCCTTCATGCCCTCTTCGAAGCCCTCGTACTCCTTCTCGAGGACTTCCTTCTTCTTCTTGCCCATGGCTCGCCGCAGCGTGTCCGCTCGGCCCATCGTGTAGCCCGCGACCTTCTGCGCGATCTGCATGATCTGCTCTTGGTACACGATCAGGCCGTAGGTCTCGGACAGGATCTCGCGCAGCGGCTCTTCGAGCTGCGGGTGGATCGGCGTGACCTTCTGCCGGTTGTTCTTGCGGTCGGCGTAGTCGTTGTGCGCGTTCATGCCCATCGGGCCGGGCCGGTACAGCGCCAGCACCGCGACGATGTCCTCGAACCCGGTCGGCAGCATGCGGCGCAGCAGGTCGCGCATCGCGCCACCGTCGAGCTGGAACACGCCGAGCGTGTCACCGCGGCCCAGGAGCTTGTAGGCCTCGGGGTCGTCGAAGCCGAGGCGGTCGAGGTCGATCTCCTCACCGCGGTTGGCCTTGATGTTGGCCAGCGCGTCGCCGATCACCGTGAGGTTGCGCAGGCCCAGGAAGTCCATCTTCAGCAGGCCGATGTTTTCACACGACGGGTAGTCCCAGCCGGTGATGATCGAGCCGTCGTCGCGCTGCCACACCGGGATCGCGTCGGTGAGCGGCTCGCTCGACATGATCACCGCGCAGGCGTGGACGCCGGCGTTGCGGATCAGGCCTTCGAGCCCGCGCGCGGTGTCGAAGATCGTCTTGCACTCCTCGTCGGTCTCGACGAGGGCGCGGACCTCCGCTGCTTCGGCGTAGCGCTCGTGCTTCGAGTCGACGATGCCGGACAGCGGGATGTCCTTGGCCATGATCGGCGGCGGCAGGGCCTTGGAGATCTTGTCCGCGATCGAGTAGCCCGGCTGGCCGAAGTGCACGCGGGCCGAGTCCTTGATCGCGGCCTTGGTCTTAATGGTGCCGAAGGTGATCACCTGGGCCACGCGGTCGGCGCCGTACTTGTCCGTGGCGTAGCGGATCATCTCACCGCGGCGGCGGTCGTCGAAGTCGATGTCGATGTCGGGCATCGACATGCGCTCGGGGTTGAGGAACCGCTCGAACAGCAGCTTCTGCGGGATCGGGTCGAGGTTCGTGATGCCCAGCGCGTACGCGACGAGCGCGCCGGCGGCGGAACCACGGCCGGGGCCGACCAGGATGCCGACCTCGCGCGCGTGCTGGATGAGGTCGGCGACGATGAGGAAGTAGGCCGGGAAGCCCTTCTGCTCGATGACTCCGAGCTCGTAGTCGCAGCGCTCCTCGTAGCCGTCGGGCACGCCGTCCGGGAAGCGCCACTTGAGGCCCTCGGCCACCTGGTGCCGCAGCCACGTCGCCTCGGTGTGCCCCTCGGGCACCTCGAACACCGGCATGCGGTCCTTGTGGGAGTAGACGTCCTCGTAGGACTGCACGCGCTCGGCGATCAGCAGCGTGCTGTCGGCCGCGCCCGGGACCTCCTTGTCCCAGTACTGCCGCATCTCCTCGGCCGACTTGAGGAAGTAGCCGTCGCCGTCGAACTTGAACCGGGTCGGGTCGTTGAGCGTCTTGCCCGCCTGCACGCACAGCAGCGCCGAGTGCGTGTCGGCCTGGTCCTTGGTGACGTAGTGCGAGTCGTTGGTGGCCAGCGGCCTGAGGTCGAGCAGCTTGCCGATCTCCAGCAGGCCCTCGCGCACGGACCGCTCGATCGGCAGGCCGTGGTCCATCAGCTCGAGGAAGAAGTTGTCGGCGCCGAAGATGTCCTTGTAGTCCGACGCGGCCTGGATCGCGGCCTCGCGCTGGCCCAGCCGCAGGCGGGTCTGCACCTCGCCCGACGGGCAGCCGGTGGTGGCGATGATGCCGTGGTGGTTCTCCGCGATCAGCTCGCGGTCCATGCGCGGCTTGCGGTAGTAGCCCTGGATCGAGGCGATCGACGAGAGCTTGAACAGGTTCCGCAGCCCGGTGGCGTTCTCCGCCAGCATCGTCATGTGCGTGTAGGCACCGCCACCGGAGACGTCGCCGCCCTCACCGAACTCGTCGGAGCCGCGCTGGCTGGCCTGGCCCCAGAACACCGGCTTCTTGTGGAAGCGGCTCTCCGGCGCGATGTAGGCCTCGATGCCGATGATCGGCTTCAGGCCGTGCTTCTTCGAGGTCTGGTAGAACTCGTCGCCGCCGTACATGTTGCCGTGGTCGGTCATGCCCACCGCGGGCATGCCCAGCCGCGCCGCTTCGGCGAAGAGGGGTCCGATCTTCGCCGCACCGTCGAGCATCGAGTACTCGGTGTGGACGTGCAGGTGGACGAAGGAATCGTTCGACACCAGCGAAAACCTCCCCTAGGCAGACGGCTTCCCGGTTGTTGCTGCGGCGCGGCCCGGGGTCCTCCACCCTAGTCCGCGCTCGCGCTGTGCGGCTCGTAGGGATCCTCTCTCCTCACCCGCCCGCCGCGCCCGCCGACATGCCGCCCGGGGCCCGACGAAACCTTCGCGGGTGACGCCACGGCGACACCCTCGCACGCCCCACCGACAGAACGGGCGCGCGTGAACCGGCCCACACGATTCCGGTGATTTCCCCAGTCCGGATGTGGGAGACCTCCACCTGACTTGACACCGGTTCGGTGGAACTTCACGATCTCGTTCCATGAACCTGTCTGACAGCCAGACAGCCGGACAAGGCCCCCGTCGCGTGAGCGCCATGGAGGCCGTGCTGGCCTACCTGCGCCGCGCCATCGAACGCGGCGAGTACGCCGTGGGCGACAAGCTGCCGTCCGAAGCCGCGCTGAGCAAGGAGTTCGAGGTCAGCCGCTCGGTGATCCGCGAGGCGCTGCGCGGGCTGCAGGCGCTCGGGCTGACCGTTTCCCGCACCGGCAAGGGCACGTTCGTCACCGCGACCGGCCCGGCCGAGAACCCCACTTTCGGTGACTATTCGGCCCGCGACCTCATCGAGGTGCGCCGTCACGTCGAAATCCCTGTCGCGGGGTACGCGGCTCTGCGCCGGGACGACGGCCACCTCGACCTGCTCGGCCACCTCGCCGAGCGGATGGAGCTGGAGACCGACAACACGGCGTGGGTGGCGCTCGACTCGCTGTTTCACATCACCATCGCCCAGGCCTCGGGCAACCCGGTGTTCGCCAAGGTCATCGAGGAGATCCGCGACGCGCTCGCGCGCCAGTCGGCGTTCCTCAACCAGCTGGGCGACCGGCGCGCGGAGTCGAACGTGGAGCACCGGCGGATCGTCACGGCGATCGCCGATGGCTCCGAAGAGGCGGCCGTGGCCGCGATGACGGCGCACCTCGCGCACGTCGAGCAGGCGCTGACCACCATCGTGTGGCCCGGCCGCACGGCGAAGCAGAACAGGAACGACTGAAAACGTGAGTGAACAGACCCTTCCGTCGTCGGGCGAAACGGAGAAGCACGCCGACGCCGGTGACGCCGGCTACAACAAGGCGCTGAAGTCCCGCCACATCTCCATGATCGCGATCGGCGGCGCCATCGGCACCGGCCTGTTCCTCGGCGCGGGCGGACGGCTCGCGCAAGCCGGGCCGGCGCTGGCGATCGTGTACGCCGTGTGCGGGCTCTTCGCGTTCTTCGTGGTGCGCTCGCTGGGCGAGCTGATCCTGCACCGCCCGTCCTCGGGCGCCTTCGTGTCCTACGCCCGGGAGTTCATGGGCGAGAAGGGCGCGTACGTCGCGGGCTGGATGCACTTCCTCAACTGGTCCACGACCGGCATCGCCGACATCACCGCGATCGCGCTGTACGCGCACTTCTGGTCGTTCTTCGCGCCGATCCCGCAGTGGGTGCTGGCGCTGATCGCGCTGGCCGTGGTGCTGACGCTGAACCTCGTCTCGGTGAAGCTGTTCGGCGAGATGGAGTTCTGGTTCGCGATCGTCAAGGTCGCGGCGCTCGTGCTGTTCATGATCATCGGCATCGTGCTGCTGGTCACCCAGCACCCGGTCGACGGCCTCGCGCCCGGCCCGCAGCTGATCGCCGACCACGGCGGGATCTTCCCGGCCGGCCTGCTGCCGATGATCCTCATCGTGCAGGGCGTGGTGTTCGCGTACGCGTCGGTGGAGCTGGTCGGCGTCGCGGCGGGTGAGACGGAGAACCCGCAGAAGATCATGCCCAAGGCGATCAACTCGATCATGTGGCGGATCGCGGTGTTCTACGTCGGTTCCGTGGTGCTGCTGGCGATGCTCATGCCGTGGAACTCCTACACCGGCGACGAGAGCCCGTTCGTGACGGTGCTCTCGCACCTGGGTGTGCCGGCGGCGGGCAGCGTGATGAACCTCGTGGTGCTCACCGCCGCGATGTCGAGCCTCAACTCGGGCCTGTACTCCACCGGCCGCATCCTGCGGTCGATGTCGGTCGCCGGTTCGGCGCCGAGGTTCACCGGCGTGATGAACCGCAACCAGGTGCCCTACGGCGGCATCCTGCTCACCGCGTCGGTCTGCGTGCTCGGCGTGGCGCTCAACTACGTGGTACCGAAGGACGCGTTCGAGATCGTGCTGAACTTCGCGGCGATCGGCATCCTCGCCACGTGGGCGATCATCGTGCTGTGCCACCTGCTGTTCGTGCGCAAGGCCGACCGCGGTGAGCTGACGCGCCCGTCGTTCCGGCTGCCGGGCTCGCCGTGGACGGAGATCACGACGCTGGTGTTCCTCGCCGCCGTGGTGGTGCTGATGGCGTTCGACAAGACCGGCCGGATCACGCTGCTCGCGCTGCCGGCAATCGTCGTGGCGCTGGTGATCGGCTGGTTCTGCGTGCGCAAGCGCATCGACATGAGCGCGTTCGAGAGGGCCGAGCAGTGAGCGCGCCCGAGCAGCGCGTGCCGCAGCACGTCCCCCTGGTCCACCTCTTGCGCGACGGCATGGTCGAAGGCGTGCACCACGGTTCGGTGATCGCGCTCGCGCCGGACGGCTCCACGCTCTTCTCCGCCGGCGACCCGGACGTCGCGATATACCCGCGCTCCACGGCGAAGCCGCTTCAGGCCACGGCGATGGCCCGGCTGGGCCTGCGGCTGCCGCCGGCGGGGTTCGCTATCGCCGCGGCCAGCCACTCGGGCGAGCGCCGGCACCTCGACGCCGCGGCCGTTGTGCTGACGGGCCACGGCTTCACCGCAGAAGACCTCGGCAACCCGGCCGACTACCCGTTCGACCCGATCGAGCGTGACGCGTGGGTCGCCGAGGGCCGGCCGCCCGCGCGGCTGGCGCACAACTGCTCCGGCAAGCACGCCGCGATGCTCGCCACCTGCCGGGAGCGGGGCTGGGACCCGCGCACGTACCTCGATCCCGGGCACCCGTTGCAGCTCGCGATCCGGAAGACCGTCGAGGACCTCACCGGGCAGACCGTGCCGCGCGTGGCCGTGGACGGGTGCGGCGCGCCGCTGTTCGCGCTGTCGCTGCGCGGGCTCGCCCGGGCGGCCTCACGGCTGGCGACCGCGGCGGCCGGCACCCCGGAAAGCCTGGTGGCCCAAGGGATCCGGCAGCACCCGGACCTCGTGGGCGGCACCCGGCGTGACGTCACCGCGCTGATGCGCGCGGTGCCGGGGCTCCTCGCGAAGGACGGGTTCGAGGCCGTGCAGCTCGCCGCGCTGCCCGACGGCACGGCCGTGGCGCTGAAGATCGCCGACGGCGGCGACCGCGCGCGGCCTGCCGTGCTCGCGGCCGCGCTGCAGCTGTGCGGGGTCGACGCCGGCGTGCTCGAACCCTTCACGAGCCCGGCGCTGCGCGTGACCGCGGAACTCGAAGGGCGCCCGCGCGCTGCGTGACCCTCCTCACGCGAGACGGGTAGCGTCGGACGCGTCCGGCTCGGTGAAAGGGGTAAACCTGTGCTGCAGCGCATTGCCGACCTCCTGCTCGGTCTCCCGAAGGCGGAGGGCCCGGCCCCCGTCGCCACCAAGGGCCTGCGGATACCCATGCCCGACGGGGTCCACCTCGTGGCCGACCGGTACACACCGGCCGGCCAGCGCTCCGGCCCGGTGGTGCTCGTGCGCACGCCGTACGGGCGCACCGGGCCGATCGCGGCGCTCTTCGGCAGCGTCTTCGCGCGCCACGGCCTGCAGACGGTGGTCCAGAGCACGCGGGGCACGTTCGGTTCCGAAGGCGAGTTCCGCCCGTTCCACCTCGAACGCGAAGACGGCCTCGCCACCGCCGAGTGGCTGCGCGCGCAGCCGTGGTGCGACGGGCGGCTGGCGACGGCGGGCCTGAGCTACCTCGGGCACACGCAGTGGGCGATCGGGCCCTACCTCGACCCGCCGCTCGAGGCCATGGCACTGGGCGTGACGGCTTCGGAGTTCGTGAGCACGTTCTACCCGGGCGGGGTGCTCGCGGCCGACAACATGGTGTCGTGGTCGGCCATGATCGGCCGGCAGGAGGAACGGTTCGCGGGCCTGCCGAACCCCGTGCAGAAGCGCAAGACGCGCCGCGCGATGGCGCACCTGCCGCTGAACGCCGCCGACGTGGCCGCGATCGGCAAGCAGGTGCTGTTCCTGCGCGACGTGACCACCCACGCCGAACCGGACGACGGCTACTGGGCCATGTCCGACCACAGCGCGGAAGTCGCCGGGCTCACCGTGCCCGTCAGCATGGTCACCGGGTGGTACGACCTGTTCATCCAGGGCCAGCTGCGGGACTTCCGGACGCTGCAGGACGCGGGGCGCGCGCCGCGGATCACCATCGGGCCGTGGGCCCACGGCGACCCGGCCAGCCTGCGGATCTCCGTGCAGGACCAGGTCGGGTTCCTGCGCGCGCACCTGCTCGACGACCGCGTGCAGCTGCAGCGCTCCCCCGTGCGGCTGTACCTGCAGCAGGCGGCGACCTGGCTCGACTTCGACGCGTGGCCGCCCGAGTCCACGGCCACCGACTCGCACCTGCGCCCGATCGGCGGCCTCGGTGAGGTGGTCGACGGCGAGGCCCGGCCCACCGCGTTCACCTACGACCCCGCCGACCCGACTCCCGCGGTCGGCGGTCCGCTGCTGACGGGCACCAACAAGCAGCAGGACAACAACGAGGTCGAGGCCCGGGACGACGTGCTCGTGTTCACCGGCGAACCGCTGATCGCCGACCTCGACGTGATCGGCGAGGTGAGCGCCACCGTGTTCGTGCGCACCGAACTGGGCCACGCCGACGTGTACGCGCGGATCTGCGACGTCGACCAGGACGGCCGCTCCCGCAACGTCACCGACGGCATCCTGCGGCTGCGGCCCGGCGCGCCCGAGGCGGACGCCGACGGGATCGTGACCGCGCAGCTGCGGCTCGACCCCACGGCCTACCGGTTCCGCCGCGGCCACCGGCTTCGCGTGCAGGTGGCGGGCGGCGCGTTCCCGCGCTTCGCCCGCAACCACGGCACGGGCGAACCGGTGGCCAGTGCCGTCGACGGCAAGGCGAACCGGTTCGAGATCTTCCACGACGCGGCCCACCCGTCGCGGGTCACGCTGCCCGTCTTCAGCCGCTGAACGGCACCACCCGCTGGTGGGTGGTGAGCCGGCCGTCGTCGTGCAGCACGTGCAGCAGCAGCGACGGCGGCCGGTCGAAATCGAGCGGGCCGCCTTCGTCCCAGCCGCGGCCGGCACCGGGCTCGACCGGCAGCAGTGACCCGGAGACCACGCCGGGGGCGATGCGCACGGGCACGTCCGCGAACGTCGTGGCGGCGCCGGTGTGGACGTGGCCGCACAGCAGTGCGAGCACGTCCGGGTGCCGGCGCAGGACCTCGGCGAGGCGGTCTTCGCCGGTCTGGCGGATGGCGTCCACGAGCGGGATGCCGATCTCGACCGGCGGGTGGTGGAAGGCGACGAACGCGGGTCCGTCGTGGGCGGAGAGCGCTTCGTCGAGCCACGCGAGCGTCGCGTCTTCGAGGTGACCCGCGCCCTTGCCGGGGATCGTGGAATCGCACATGGCCACGAGGACGCCGTTCACGTCGGTGGCGACGTTCACCGGGCCGGCGCCCGCCGGCTCGCCGAGCAGGACCTCGCGGAAGGCCTCACGCACGTCGTGGTTGCCGGGGCACGTGAGCACGGGCGCGGAGTGCTTGAGCAGCTCGGCCGCGCGCCGGTACTCCTCGGGCAGGCCGTGGTCGGCGACGTCGCCGGTGACGAACACCGCCTCGACCGCGAGTTCGCGCAGGTAGTCGAACACCGCGGCGGTGCGCGCGTCGGCGCGGTCGCCGCCGTCGAGGTGGATGTCCGACAGGTGCGCGAAGACCTTCATGCGTTCAGCTCCGTTCGAGGTACGCCAGTGCTTTGACCCAGTTGCGGACGAGCAGCGTCGTCGCGCCGGGCACGTCGCCGGAGCGCAGCGCGCCGGCGATCGCCCGGTGCTCGGCGATGCTCTCGGCGGCTCGTTCGGGGCCGCCGAAGTACACGGATTCGTAGCGTTTCAGCAAGGGTTTCGTCTGCTCGATCAAGCGCAGCAGGTGCGGGTTGCCGCAGCGGGAGAGCAGCAGCTCGTGCCAGCGATCGTCCACAGCGGACAGATCGGCGCCGGCGGGCAGGGCCGTCATCTCGTCCGCGATCGCGTCGAGCGCGTCCGGCAGCAGCGTCAGATCCAGCGGCGAGGTCCAGCGCAGGGCGAGCGACTCCAGTTCGGCGACCAGCGGGTAGAGCCGCTTGGCCTCCTCCGGGTCGAGCGGTGCGACGAGGAACCCGCGGCCGGGCGCGGCTACGAGCAGCCCGCGGTCGGCGAGCCCGATCAGCGCTTCCCGCAGCGGCGTGCGGCTCACGCCGAGCTCGCGCGCGAGGTGCACCTCGTTGATCCGGGCGTCCAGCCGGCCGTCGAGCACGCGCGTGGTGATCTCCTCGATGAGCTCACCTCGCAGGAGTCGCTTGGTCATCCGCGCAGTATTGCATACAGACTGGCCCTACTGTATTCAGTTCACATGGTCATCCAGCCCGCCGACGTGGCCCGCGCCCGCGCCGAGACGCCCGGCTGCACCGGCGTCGTCCACTTCAACAACGCCGGTTCGGCGCTCCCGCCGGCCCGCGTCACCGACACGATGGTCGACTACCTGCGAGCCGAAGCGCTGGTCGGCGGCTACGAGGCCGCCGCGGCGGCGGCCGAGCGCACCGAAGCCGTGTACACGTCCGTGGCGCGGCTGATCAACGCCGCACCCGAGGACATCGCGATCACCGACAACGCGACACGCTCGTGGCAGGCGGTCTTCTACGCGCTGCACTTCGGCCCGGGCGAGAAGATTCTGACCTCTCGCGCCGAGTACGCGAGCAACGCGATCGCCTACCTCCAGGTGGCGCGCCGCACCGGCGCGCGCGTGGAGGTGGTCGCCGACGACGAGACCGGCCAGCTCGACGTGGCCGACCTGCGCCGCCTGATCGACGACGACGTGAAGCTGATCGCCGTGAGCCACGTACCGACGCAGTGCGGCCTGGTGAACCCGGCCGAGGAGATCGGCAAGGTCGCGCGCGAGGCCGGGATCCCCTTCCTGCTCGACGCGTGCCAGTCGGCCGGGCAGATCGACCTCGACGTCGAGCTGCTGCAGTGCGACGCGCTCTCGGCCACCGGCCGCAAGTACCTGCGCGGGCCGCGCGGCACCGGGTTCCTCTACGTGCACCCGCGGCTGCGCGAGCGGCTCGAGCCGGCGATGCTCGACCTGCACTCGGCCAGCTGGGAGTCGCCCGGCGAGTTCGTGGTGGACCCGACAGCGAAGCAGTTCGAGGTGTGGGAACGCGACTACGCGGCCGTGCTCGGGCTCGGCGCGGCCGTCGACTACGCGCTCGAATGGGGCCTGCCGGCGATCGAGCACCGCGTGGCCGAGCTGGGCGCGACACTGCGCGGCCGCCTCGGCGAGCTCGACGGCGTGCGCCTGCACGACGTCGGCGCGCGCAAGTGCGGGCTCGTCGCGTTCAGCCTCGACGGCCTGGGCGCGGAACAGGTGAAGGTGCGGCTTTCGGCCGCGAAGATCAACACGAGCGTGATCCACGCGACCTCGGCGCAGTACGACTTCACCGCCCGCGACCTGCCCGACCTCGTCCGCGCGTCGGTGCACTACTACAACACCGAGGGCGAGATCGACCTGCTGACGAGCGAGGTGGCGAAGCTGGCGCAGGAGTCGCGCTAGCCTGCGAACCAGCCCGCGACGTCGAGCCGGAAGCCGCCGCCGGTCATGGTGCGCAGGTCGGCTTCGAGGGCGCGGACGCGGTCGGCGCCGAGCTGAGCGACCCAGTTCGCGCGCAGCGTTTCGAAGATGGCGGCGGAGCGGGCGAGGGAGTCGAGGCCGCGCGGGGTGAGCCGCACGAGCTTGCGGCGGGCGTCTTCGGGGTCGTCGGCGCGCTCGGCGTACCCGAGCTGCTCCAGGCGGTCGACGGTCTTGCCCGCGGCCTGTTTCGAGACGCCGAGCCGCTTGCCCAGCTCCGACGCGGTGGCCCCGCGCGGCCCGATGGCCTGCATCGCGAAGCCGAACGCGGGGCGCACGTCGGGGTGACCCTGGCGAGCGAGCTCGGCGTGCAGGTCGTCGATCAGTGCGCGGAAGCCCGAGAACAGCAGCAACGGCAGCTCGAAGCCGGGCGCGTCAGCCATGCCGCTTGCCAAATTCGACAACCAGGTTTACCTTCTGGAATTCGACAACCACGTTGACGACTTTACCCCAGGAGGGTTTCGTGCCGCACTTCCCCGAGCACACCGCCGAGACCGCCCCGCCGGCCGCCCGCCGCGCCCTGGCGGCGACCGAAGCCCAGTTCGGCTCGCTGCCCGCCGCCGTCGCCCGGCTGGCGACGTCGCCGGAGCTGCTGAACGGGTTCCTCAAGCTGAGCGTCCTGTTCGAGACCACCACGCTGTCGCCGCTGGAGCGCGAGACGCTGATCCTCGTGGTGTCCACGCGCAACGGTTGCCACTTCTGCGTCGCGCTGCACACCGCGAAGCTGGTGCAGCTCGACGCGCCGGCTTCGCTGATCGCGGCGTTGCGCGCGGCGGAGCCCCTGCCGATTCCGAGACTGGAGGCGCTGCGCCGGTTCGCGTTGACGACGTTCGCGACGACCGGTGACGTGCCTGCCGCCGACCTCGACGCGTTCCTCGCCGCCGGCTACACCCCGCGACAGGCGCTCGAGGTCGTGCTGGGGATCGGCGCGTACACGCTTTCGACGTTCGCCAACCGGCTCGTGGCCGCTCCCCTGCACCCGAGCCTGACCGAACACGCGTGGACCGCCGCCTGAAGGTTCACCCGTTTGCCGCAGTGCTCGACGTATCCACCGGCTCCCGCCGGGCCTCCTACTCCACGTTCGCCCGCGACGCGCACCGCGCGGCCGGGCCTGCCGAGGGGGCAGGCCCGGCTCCGGGCGCCGGCGTCAGATCGGCTCCACCGTGGTCCACTCCCGGTAGTGCTTGACCGCTTCGCGGATCGCGTAGGCCGCGGCCAGGAGGGCGATGATCCAGCCGGTGACGCCCTGCGGGAGGACGTAGTCGCCGTTCGGGGCGATGAGGTAGCCGTAGACGTAGTTGCCGGCGAGGTACAGCAGGCCCATCCAGGGCTGGGCGCCGCGGGTCATGATGTTCAGGCAGGTGGCCGAGCCGAGCAGGATTCCGGCGATGCCGAGGACGGTGCCCACGACGGTCAGGCCGGCCCCGCTGTCGAGCCCGTAGCCGAGCAGCACGAGGCCGATCGCGGCCAGGGACGCCGGGTGCAGCAGAGCCCGCAGCGCGGGCCGGCGCGTCGACCAGTTGGCGAGCATGAGCAGCAGGATCGAGAAGCTCACGACCGCCGGTCCGGCGACGACGTTGAAGCCGCCCGTGGTGAGCTCGTCCGAGGTCGGGCGGTCGTCGTCGGACAGCAGCCGGGGCACGATCGCGCCCGCGAAGAGCAGTGCGTCGACGAGCGTGCCGACGAGCCACATCCGGGTGACCTTCATCGGCCGCGGCGCCTCGGGCTCGACCACGACCGCGATCCCCGCCGCCTGCAGCGTCAGGAGTTCGTGGCGTTCCCGGAAGCGCCACGAATAGTAGCCCGCGGCGGCGAGGACGACGAGGCTCGTGAAGAGCAGCAGGATCGGCCGCGAGAAGTCCACGAGGGCTTGCAGGTGCGCGCGCGAGGAGGCGTCGCCGAGGTCGGCGGCCACGACCGCGGTGCCGGCGAGCCCACCGAAGCCCGCGCCGGCCAGCACCCACGCGGCCAGCGTGAACGGGAACGCCGGCGAAAACCCGGCCCGCCCCCGCCGCAGCGCGCTCTCGACGTACCGCCGCGACGCCACCTTCCGCCCGCCCCGGAGCACGACCACCCCGACGACTGCGACGACCGCCAGCACCAGCACCGGCGGCCACGACACGCCCGGCCCCCGCAACGCCCCCTCCGCGACCACCGCGGTGCCCGCGGAGGTGCAGAACAGCAGGGCGAAGAACCCGAACGTCCAGCTGACCCGCCGATACGCACGCTGCGCGTCCACACGTCCCCCATCACGGCCCGGCGCCGCCCGATCACGCCCGGACCAGCGTAGGGCCGCCCCCTCACCGCGAAGCGCCTTGTGGCCAACCGATCGCCAACCGTTACCGATCGGACAAATACGACCCACCGTGGGCGTCCGGGGCGAAGCCCACCAGGAGGAATCCTCGGCTTGCACCGCCACAAGTCACCGCGAGACGCCCCGCCCGCCCGCTCCGCGAACACGACTCACCCAGAGAACCGAGCATCCAGCGCCGGGACCACCGAAGTCGCCCACTGCCGGCGCCAAACCACCCAAGGCGACCACGGCCGGGGCCCGGGGCCACCCGGGCAGAACTTGGGGGGTGCACCCCAAAGACACCGCGGAACGACCCGATCCGCGCGCCCCGCAAACACCGACGGAGCCCACGCGAGGCGACCACCGCTGCGCCTGGAACCCACCTAAGACGACCACCGGAAGCGAAGTCCACCAGGCGGGGCTTGGGGTTGCACCCCAAAACACCGCGGGACGACCCGATCTGCGCCTTCCGCGAACACCGACGGAACCCACCCGAGACGACCACCGCGGGGGTCCGGAAGCGCAGCCCATCAGGCGGGGCTTGCGGGTTGCACCCCGAAAAGAACCGCGTGACGCCCCGCCCGCGCACTCCGCGAACTCGGACGGAACCCACCCGAGACGACCACCGCGGGGGTCCGGAAGCGCAGCCCATCAGGCGGAGTTTGCGGGTTGCACCCCAAAAAGAACCGCGTGACGCCCCCGCCCGCGCGCTCCGCGAACACGGACGGAACCAACCCAAGGTGACCACGCTGGGGCTGGGGGAACCCACCCAAGGTGACCCCAGCCGGGGGTCCGGGGGCGAAGCCCTCCGGGCGGGGTTTGGGGGTTGCACCCCCAAAGACGACGCCGGGGCGCCCCCGGTTCGCGCATTCCGCGAACACAGTTCGCCCCAAGCCCCGGCGTGGGCGCAGCAGGGTTCGAACCTGCGACCGCTCGGGTGTAAACCGAGTGCTCTTCCGCTGAGCTATGCGCCCGGCGGCGGAGCCCCGCGTCGAAGGCCGATGCGGGGTTCCGCCGGAAAAGTCAGGCCAGTTCGGCGACGGCCTTCTTCCACGCCGACTGGTCGCGGGCTTCGCCGGGCTGGTTGACCTCGGCGAAGCGGACGATGCCGTCGGTGTCGATGAGGAACGTGCCGCGCAGGGCCATGCCGGCCTTGTCGTTGAAGACGCCGTAGGTCTGGGCGACCGCGCCGTGGGGCCAGAAGTCCGAGAGCAGCGGGAACTGGTAGTTCTGCTGCTCGGCCCACACCTTCAGCGAGAAGACCGCGTCGACGGAGACGCCCAGGATCTGGACGCCCCGGGTGTCGTAGTCGGCGAACTCGTCGCGCAGCTGGCAGAGCTCGCCGGTGCAGGTCCCGCTGAACGCGAACGGGAAGAAGACCAGCAGAACCGGCTTGTCGCCCTTGAACGACGACAGCGTGACGGGCTGCTTGTTGTAGTCGTTGAGCGTGAAGTCCGGGGCTGGCGTACCGACCTCGACGGCCATGCGGCGAATCCTCTCCGAAAGCGATCACGAAACCTGCGCCGACAACCCTATCGTGTCAGCCGCGCAGGCCCGGGTTCACCGCTGTTTCGCCTTCGAGGACTTCGGCGACACCAGGCGGGTCCCGAGCCAGTCGGCTCCCACGCTGATGTTGGCGGTCTGCGACAGACCGACCTGGGGCACGGCTTCGGCGATCTCACTGGGCTCGACGTGCCCGGGCTGACCCGTCTTGGGCGTCAGCACCCAGATCACGCCGTTCTCGTCCAGCGGACCACGGGCGTCGACCAGGGCGTCGCCCAGGTCGCCGTCGTCTTCGCGCCACCAGAGCAGCACGACGTCGATGACTTCGTCGGCGTCCTCGTCGAGGAGTTCGGCGCCGATCGCCTCCTCGATCGCCGCGCGGACGTCGTCGTCGACGTCCTCGTCCCAGCCGATCTCCTGGACCACCATGTCCGGCTTGATGCCAAGGCTCTCGGCGACGCCGGCAGTGCCTGCGTCTCCCGCGGCGACCACTGCTTCCACTCCTCCAACTACGACGGAGCGCGGTGGTCGGTGACGCAGGTGAAGCTGCGCCGGCCACCACACTCGGGTACACGGTTGTTCGATAGCGAACACTGGCGCGGCGCTGCGCGCAACCGTCCACACCGGATCTTTGACAAGTCGTGTCGCAGCGTGGAGGCCCCCGGGGTCTTCGGTGACCCCGGGACAGGTGTCTGTGGGCAGTGTCGCACGACCGCTCCGGCAACCCCCGGAAACCTCTCCTCTAGTGTTGTGGAGAAGAAAACGCGCGCGCGATACACCGCACGCGGGGAGTGGTGCACTCGGGGCGACCCTTGTTACCGGACAGTAAAGGTGACGGGAGCCGGGCCGGGGACGACGATGGGAATCGGCGTGCACTCCCGCCCAGCAGCTACAACGGCTACAACCAGCTACAAGGAGACCCCTTGGCCCCGCAGAACGACGGCGCCTCCGGCAAGGAGACCCCGGCACGAGTACGCGTCATCCGTGACGGACTCGCGGCGCACCTGCCCGACATCGACCCGGAGGAGACCGCCGAGTGGCTCGACTCCTTCGACGAGGCGCTGGCCAGGGGTGGCCAGCAGCGCGCCCGTTACCTGATGCTGCGCATCCTGGAGCGCGCCCGCGAGCGCAACGTCGGCGTGCCCGCGCTCACGTCCACGGACTACGTGAACACCATCCCCACGGAGAACGAGCCGTGGTTCCCCGGCGACGAGGAGATCGAGCGCCGCTACCGCCGTTACATCCGCTGGAACGCCGCGATCATGGTGCACCGCGCGCAGCGGCCGGGCGTCGGCGTCGGCGGCCACATCTCGACCTACGCCTCGTCCGCGGCGCTGTACGAGGTGGGCTTCAACCACTTCTTCCGCGGCAAGGACCACTCCGGCGGCGGTGACCAGGTCTTCTTCCAGGGCCACGCCTCCCCGGGCATGTACGCGCGGGCCTACCTCGAGGGTCGCCTGTCCGAGCAGCAGCTCGACGGCTTCCGCCAGGAGTACAGCCACGCCGGCGAGGGCGGCGGCCTGCCGTCGTACCCGCACCCGCGGCTGATGCCGGACTTCTGGGAGAACCCCACGGTGTCGATGGGCCTCGGCCCGATGAACGCCATCTACCAGGCCCGGTTCAACCGCTACCTGCGCGACCGCGGCATCAAGGACACCAACGACCAGCACGTCTGGGCGTTCCTCGGCGACGGCGAGATGGACGAGCCGGAGTCGCGCGGCCTCATCCACGTGGCCGCGGGCGAGGGCCTCGACAACCTGACCTTCGTGATCAACTGCAACCTGCAGCGGCTCGACGGTCCGGTGCGCGGCAACGGCAAGATCATCCAGGAGCTCGAGTCGTACTTCCGCGGCGCGGGCTGGAACGTGATCAAGGTCATCTGGGGCCGCGAGTGGGACTCGCTGCTGCACGCCGACCGCGACGGCGCCCTGGTCAACCTGATGAACGTGACGCCGGACGGCGACTACCAGACGTACAAGGCCAATGACGGCGCGTACGTGCGCGAGCACTTCTTCGGCCGCGACCCGCGGACGAAGGACCTGGTCAAGGACCTCTCCGACGCCGACATCTGGAACCTCAAGCGCGGTGGCCACGACTACCGCAAGGTGTACGCCGCGTACAAGGCGGCCATGGAGCACCACGGCCAGCCGACGGTGATCCTCGCCCACACCATCAAGGGCTACGGCCTCGGCCCGGCGTTCGAGGGCCGCAACGCCACGCACCAGATGAAAAAGCTCACGCTCGACGACCTGAAGCTGTTCCGCGACGCCCAGCGCATCCCGATCAGCGACGCCGAGCTCGAGCGCGACCCGAAGCTGCCGCCGTACTTCCACCCGGGCCCGGACTCGCCCGAGATCGAGTACATGATCGGCCGCCGCAAGGCGCTGGGCGGCTACCTGCCCGAGCGCCGGCCGAAGCACGCCAAGGCGCTCGTGCTGCCGGGCGACAAGGTCTACGAGGGCATCCGGAAGGGCTCGGGCAAGCAGGAGGTCGCCACGACGATGGCGTTCGTCCGGCTCGTGCGCGAGCTCGCGAAGGACTCGGAGATCGGCAAGCGCGTCGTGCCGATCATCCCGGACGAGGCCCGCACGTTCGGTCTCGACTCGATGTTCCCGACGGCCAAGATCTACAACCCGCACGGCCAGACGTACACGTCGGTCGACGCGAGCCTGATGCTGGCCTACAAGGAGTCCGAGAAGGGCCAGCTGCTGCACGAGGGCATCAACGAGGCGGGTTCCACCGCGTCGTTCACGGCCGTCGGCACCTCGTACGCCACGCACGGCGAGCCGATGATCCCGATCTACATCTTCTACTCGATGTTCGGGTTCCAGCGCACCGGCGACGGCCTGTACGCGGCGGCGGACCAGATGGCGCGCGGTTTCGTGCTCGGCGCCACCGCGGGCCGCACCACGCTGACCGGTGAGGGCCTGCAGCACGCCGACGGGCACTCGCTGCTGCTGTCGGCGACCAACCCGGCGGTCGTGGCCTACGACCCGGCCTACTCGTTCGAGATCGCCCACATCGTCCGCGACGGCCTGCGGCGCATGTACGGCGAGACCGGGCCGCACGGCAACGGCGAGAACATCTTCTACTACCTGACGATCTACAACGAGCCCTACCAGCAGCCCGCCGAGCCGGAGAACCTCGACGTCGACGGCCTGCTCAAGGGGCTCTACAAGTACGCCGACGCCCCGGCGGGCGACGGCCCGGAGGCGCACATCCTGGTCTCCGGCGTCACGATGCCGGACGCGCTCAAGGCCCAGCAGCTGCTGGCCGACGAGTGGGGCGTGCGCGCGGCGGTGTGGTCGGCCACGTCGTGGACCGAGCTGCGCCGCGAGGCCGTGGAGATCGACCACGACAACCTGCTCCACCCAGCCGACAGCCCTCGCGTGCCGTACGTGACGCAGGCGCTCTCGGGCGTCAACGGGCCGGTCGTCGCGGTGTCGGACTGGATGCGCGCGGTGCCGGACCTGATCCGCCCGTGGGTGCCCACCGACATGCTCACGCTCGGCACCGACGGGTTCGGTTTCTCCGACACCCGCCCGGCCGCCCGGCGCAAGTTCCTCGTGGACGCGCAGTCGATCGTGGTCGGCGCCCTCACGGCGCTCGCCAAGCGCGGCGAGGTCGCGCAGGACAAGGTGACCGAAGCGGTGCGCCGCTACCGGCTCGACGACGTCTCGGCCGCCGGCCCGCAGACGTCGGACTCCGGCAACGCGTAAGCAGTAGTCGCCGCAAGACCCTCCGGGCCGGACAATGGCCTGGAGGGTCTTGCTGTTTCGAGGCCCGAGCCCACTAAGCTAGACATCGGATGTATCCAAGCCTTGAGGTACCCAGCGTCTGAGGAAGGGTGATCGAGCGTGACCCAGCGTCGTCTGCCGCGGCCGAGCGAACTGAAGCAGATCCTGCGGCCGAAGCCGATCGTGCTGAACCCGACCGAGCGGCGCCTGTCGAGCGCGCACACGATCGCCGACCTGCGGATGATCGGGCGCAAGCGCACGCCCCGCGCCGCGTTCGACTACACCGACGGCGCGGCCGAGCTCGAAGACAGCCTCTTGCGTGCCCGGCAGGCGTACCGGCGCGTGGAGTTCCACCCCAACGTGCTGCGCGGAGTGTCCGATGTGGACACCACGCGGACCGTGCTCGGCAAGACCTCGGCGCTGCCGTTCGGCTTCGCGCCCACCGGGTTCACGCGCATGATGCAGCACGAGGGCGAGAGCGCCGTGGCCCGCGTGGCGCAGCGCAACGGCATCCCGATGAGCCTCTCGACGATGGCGACCACCTCCATCGAGGACCTCGCCGCGGCGGCCCCGGAGGCGCGCAAGTGGTTCCAGCTCTACGTGTGGCGCGACCACGGCGCCGGCGAAGATCTGATGAATCGCGCGTGGGAGAACGGCTACGACACCCTCCTGCTCACCGTCGACACCCCGGTGGCCGGCGCGCGGATGCGCGACGTGCGCAACGGGCTCACCATCCCGCCGGCGCTCACGCTCAAGACGTTCGCCGACGGCGCGATGCACCCCGCGTGGTGGTTCAACCTGCTCACCACCGAGCCGCTGAACTTCGCTTCGCTGAACCACTTCGACGGCACCGTGGCCGAGCTGCTGGCCCAGCTCTTCGACCCGACGCTCGACTTCGACGACCTCGACTGGGTGCGCCGCACCTGGCCCGGCAAGCTCGTGGTCAAGGGCGTGCAGAACGTGGCCGACGCGCGAGACGTGGTGAAGCACGGCGCCGACGGCGTGGTCCTGTCCAACCACGGCGGCCGCCAGCTCGACCGCGCGCCGACGCCGCTGGAGCTGCTGCCCGCGGTGCTCGACGAGATCCAGGGCACCGCCGAGGTGTGGGTCGACACCGGCATCCTCTCCGGCGGCGACATCGTGGCCGCGATCGCGCGCGGCGCCGACTTCGTGCTCGTGGGCCGCGCGTTCCTCTACGGCCTGATGGCCGGCGGCGAGCGCGGCGTGCAGCGCTGCGTGGACATCCTGCGCACGGAAATGATCCGGACCATGCAGCTGCTGGGCGTGCGCCGCGTCGAGGACCTGCGGCCTTCGCACGTGACCCTGCGCTGATCTTCTGCCGAGCCTGAACGCGGCATTCGGTGCCCTGCTGCACCGAATGCCGCGTTCGGTGCGCCCAACACACCCAATGTCGCTTTGCGGCATTGGTCCAGACGTGCGACACCGGGTTGACGTACCGGTGGGTCTGTGACGAGTATCTCAGCCACCTCGTGAAAGGCTGTTTCCGCGATCCGGAAACAGCGGTCCCCCCGGAGGTCGGCGTGTTCGTGCAGGACGTGGCTCCCCTCGGTGGTCTCGGGCTTTCGGCGCTCGTCGCGGTGGTGCCGCTGGCCGTGGTGCTGGTGCTGCTGGGGGTGGTCCGGACCAAGGCGCACCACGCCGCGTTGATCGGGCTGGTCGTGGCGCTGGTGGTCGGCATCGCCGTGTACGGAATGCCCGTCGGGCAAGCGATTTCCGGGGCGCTGCAAGGGGCGGCGTTCGGGCTGTTCCCGATCCTGTGGATCGTGGTCAACGCGCTGTGGGTCTACCGGATCACCGTGCACACGGGTCACTTCGACGTGCTGCGCCGTTCGTTCGGCCGGATCTCCGACGACCCGCGGCTGCAGGCGCTGATCATCGCCTTCTGCTTCGGCGCGCTGATGGAGGCGCTGGCCGGCTTCGGCGCGCCCGTGGCGATCAGCGCGGTGATGCTCGTGGCCGTCGGGTTCGGGCCGGGCAAGGCCGCCGTGGTGGCACTGGTGGCGAACACCGCGCCGGTGGCGTTCGGTGCGATGGGCACGCCGGTGGTCACGCTGGCGCAGGTGACGGGGCTGCCGCTGGAGCAGGTGTCGTCGATCGTCGGGCGGCAGACGCCGTTGCTGGCGTTGTTCGTACCTCTGCTGCTGGTGATCATCGTCGACGGGAAGCGCGGCCTGCGCGAGACGTGGGTGCCGGCGCTGGTGTGCGGCGTCGCGTTCGGCGTGGTGCAGTTCCTCGCCTCGAACTTCGTCTCGCCGCAGCTGGCCGACATCGGCGCGGCCCTGGCCGGTGCGGCCGCGCTCGTGGCGCTGCCGATGACGCGCCGCGCGGTGCCCGCCGAGGTCCGCGCGCAGGTGCTCACCGGCCCCCGCACCGCGACGCTCGACCGCCCCGACGAGCGGGGCGAGGTCGTGCGCGCCTACCTGCCGTACGCGTTGATCATCGTGATCTTCTCGCTCGCGCAGGTGCCGCCGATCAAGAAGCTGCTCGACGCGGCCACCTGGAAGTTCCACTGGCCCGGCCTCGACGTGCACGGCCCGGACGGCAAAGCCGTGTCCGGCAACACGTTCTCACTGCCGTTCCTCAACACCGGCGGCACGCTCGTGCTGATCGCGGGGCTGCTCACGCTCGTGGCGCTCAAGGTCGCCGCGGGCACGGCCGGGCGGGAGTGGCTGGCGACGGTGAAGGAGCTGCGGTTCGCCATCGTCACCGTGACCGGGGTGCTCGCGCTGGCCTACGTGATGAACCTGTCCGGCCAGACGACCACCATCGGCACGTTCATCGCCGCGGCCGGAGCAGGGCTCGCGTTCCTCTCCCCCGTGCTCGGCTGGTTCGGCGTCGCCGTCTCGGGTTCGGACACCTCGGCCAACGCGTTGTTCGGCGCCCTGCAGGTCACGGCCGCGCACCAGACGGGCTTGCGCGCGGACCTGCTGGCCGCGGCGAACAGCTCGGGCGGCGTGCTGGGCAAGATGATCTCGCCGCAGAACCTGACCATCGCGTGCGTCGCGGCCAACCTGCCGGGCGAAGAGGGCAAGCTGCTGCGCAAGGTGCTGCCGTGGAGCGTGGGGTTGCTGCTGGTGATGTGCCTGATCGTGTTCGGGCAGAGCACCCCGGTGCTCAGCTGGATGCTGCCGTGACCGCCCGGTGCGCGGCCACGCGCTTGGCCGAGCGGTTCCAGTTCCACCAGCCGTGCACGACGAGCACCGCGAAGACGAGGTAAATCGCGGCCGAGAAGTACAGGCCCGAGGAGATCTGCAGCGGCACGCCGATCGCGTCGACCACCAGCCACACACCCCAGAACTCGACCAGCCCCGCGCCCTGCGCACCGAAGGCGACGAGCGTGCCGATGAAGATCGCGGCGTCCGGCCACGGCGCCCACGACGCGTTCAGCGCCTGCAGCACCAGCGCCATCGCGACGGTGCCGACGGCGAACGCACCGGCCATCGCCCAGCGCTCGGCGGGCCGGCCCGTGCGCACGACCACGCCGTTGACCGGGTCGGTGCGGCGGCGCCACGCCCACCAGCCGTAGAGCGAGATCGCGAGGATGGCGATCTGCCGGCTGGCCAGGCCGCCGAGGTGCGCGGAAACGTAGACGGAGAACAGCAGGATCGTCGCGCCGACCTGCACGGGCCAGGTCCACAGCGTCCGCCGGTCGGCGAGGAACACGACCGCGAGCGCGAGCACCTGCCCCGCGAGCTCCGCGATCGAGATCCACTGGCCGAACACCGTGACACCGTGCTGCAGCAGGAAGTCCACGTCCGCACCCTTTCTCGGCCCCCAGGTAACTCTGGCGCCAACACCGGGCGCGGGCGCGGGATTCCCCGGGGTGTGAGGCGGGCGACACCGTCCCAGCACGCGGACAGGCCCGGTGCCCTCCCGATGCACCCGGCCTGCCGAACCGCGCCGGGATCAGCGATCGACGCGGTTGAACCCGACCGGCGGGGTCGGGGTGTCGTTCGCGGCCTGGTGGCCGTTTCCCGGCTGAACCGGCTGCGTGCGGGTCTGCGTGGTCTGAGCCTGGGTGGTCTGGGCCTGGGCCTGGGTGGTCTGGGCCGGCGTGGTCTGGGCCTGCGGCCGGCCACCGACCTGGCGCTGACCACCGCCGTTGCCCGGGCTCAGCTGCCCCTGCAGGTTGGCGAGCCAGCCACCCCAGCGGTCCTGCGCGGGCTTGATGAGACCACCACCGAAGCCGACCACGATCACGCCGCCGATGGTCGCCAGCACCGTGATGAGCACCGGGCCGGTGATGGCGGTGGCGACGTTGACCTGGCCCAGCGCGGCGATGATGCCGAACGCCATGATCAGCCAGTAGGCGACGGTGCCGAGCAGCCGGCCCGCGGGCCGCGTGGACATCGCCGAGTTCACGACGTCACGCACGACCTTCGCGATGGCGGCCGCCACGACGATGAGCACGAGCGCCACCACGATCCGCGGCAGGAACGCGATGATGTCGTTGAGCAGCTGGCTGACCGGATTCGACTCTCCGAACACGCCGAACGCCAGCTGGAGCGCGATCAGCAGAATGAAGTAGTAGACCAGTTTCACGAGGATGCCGGTGGCGTCGACATTCGCCTGCTTCATCATTCCGGTCAGCCCCGTCTTCTCGACGAGCCGGGAGAATCCGAGTTTTCCGAGCACCAGTGACAGCGCTTTGGACACCGCTTTCGCGATCAGCCAGCCGATCAGCAGGATGATCAGAAAACCGACGAGTTTCGGGACGAACGTGGCCACCAGATTCCAGGCCTGTCCGAGTCCGTCCTTGAGTTGCTCACCCACGCTGGCTCCCTTCGTCGTGGATTCCCGGCTGCGGGCCGTTGCAGCGGGTCGATGATCAGGTACCCAGCCAGCGGGAGTGCGTTGCACCACGATCGAGTGAGACGACTGGCGCCGGAAGATCAATCGCGGCCATACTTGTACTACCGGTGGGGACCGGGGAGACGAGGCCGTCCGGCGCAGCGTAAACCGCAAGCGCCGGGCGGCCTCGAGCATTTGCGGGTATTACCGCCGGGCGTATTCAGCGGGTGTTCGCGTCGTCGCCCTGCGAATACGCTTCAGGTTTCGCCGGACCCTTCAGGGCTTTCAGCGCCCTTCGAGGTTTCGGCGTCCTTCGGGTTTCACAGGGCGACGACACGCGTTCACCGAACGGACACTCAGGCCGCGCGCAGCGCGTCGCGCAGTTTCACCTTCGCACCGGTGCGCATCACGGCGTTGCGGTAGATCCGCGCGGCCAGCCAGATCAAAAGCGGAATCAGCAGCACCACGAGTCCCACCGACACCACGGCTTCCCACACGGGCACGCCACCCATGGCGAGCCGCATCGGCATCAGCGTCGGCGCGAAGACCGGAATCACGGACAGGATTTCGGCGAACTTGTTCGACGGGTCCGAGGGCAGCACCGAGATGCCCACCACGTAGCCGGCGATCACCAGCATCAGGGCCGGCGACACGGCGCCGCTCACGTCCTCCTGCCGCGACACGAGCGCGCCGAGCGCCGCGAACACGATCGAATACATGAAGAACCCGAGCAGGTACCACACCACCAGCCAGACGACGGTGCCGATCGCCGCCGACGCCGAGATGGTGAGCACCCCCGTCCCCAGGCCCGCGGCGATGCCGACCACCCCGATCACGAGCATCTGGATCAACCCGACCGTGCCGATGCCGAGCACCTTGCCCGCCATCAGCTGCCACGGCCGGATGGTGGACAGCAGCAGCTCGACCACGCGAGACGTCTTCTCCTCGACCACGCCCTGCGCCACGCTCTGGCCGTTGAGCAGGAGCGACATGTAGATGAGGATGCCCGCGATGATGCCGAGCACGAGCTGCTGGCTGTCGTAGTCGTACGGCTTCTCCAGCGGCGGCAGCTCGTCGACGCTCGCGCTCGCGACGGCGGCGTCCACCTTCGCCGGATCACCGTGTTGCGCGAGGATCTCCGTGTTCTGCGCGACGCGGCCCGCGAGCACCGTGAGCACGTTCTTGAGATTGCCGTCGAGGTCCTTCTCGACCTGCACGTGCACCCGGTCCGCGCCCTGGACCAGCAGCGCGTCGAGCGAGCCGTCCTTCAGCTTCGCGATCCCGGCCTGCGCATCGGAGACGGGCTGCGTGGCGATGTCCTGCCCCACCGACTTCCCGATCGCCGTGAGCGGCGCCGACAGCGGTGCCGCGGCCGGTACGTAACCGACGGTCGCGTCGGGACCGCTGCTGCCGCCCACGAGCTTCAGCACCACGACCGCGGCGACGATGAGGATGAGCAGCACGAGTGTGCTGATCCGGTAGGCCTTGGACTTCAGCCGCGTGCTGATCTCGCGCGAGGCGACCAGGCCGACCCCGGCCAGCGGGCTCATGCGGACGTCGGGCGTGCTCATGCCGCCGCCTCCTCGTGGTGGTGCTCGGTGACGACGGAACGGAACAGATCGGTCAGCGACGGGAGCTTGCGCGCGAACTCGCGCACCGGCCCGGTCGCCAGGGCCGCGCGCAGCACGACCTGGTCGTCGGCACCGTCGGCCAGTTCGAGCTCGGTCACCGAGCCGTCGCGGCCCAGCACCGTGACGCCGGGCAGGTTCGCGGCCCAGCCGTCGGCCGCCTGCGGCGCGTCGACGAGCAGCCGCACGGCGCCGCCGGCCCGCAGCTGCGAGACGGTGCCCATCGCCTCCATCCGTCCACTCCGGACGATCCCGATGCGGTCGCAGAGGCGCTCCACCAGATCCAGCTGGTGGCTGGAGAACACGACGGGCACGCCGTCGGCCGCCTTCTCCTTGAGCACCTTGCTCATCACGTCGACCGCGACCGGGTCCAGGCCCGAGAACGGTTCGTCCAGCACAAGGATGCGCGGCTCGTGCACCAGCGCGGCCGCGAGCTGCACGCGCTGCTGGTTGCCGAGGCTGAGCTTCTCGACCTCGTCGCCGAGGCGCGCGGCCACACCCAGGCGTTCGGTCCAGCGCTCGGTCGACGCCTTCGCTTCGGCCGCCGACATGCCGTGCAGCCGCGCGAGGTACGTCAGCTGCTCACCCACCTTCATCTTGGGGTACAAACCACGCTCTTCCGGCATGTACCCGATGTGGCGCCGGGTTTCGTGCGTGATGGGCGAACCCGCGAAGCGGACTTCGCCCGCGTCCGCGCTCAGCACCCCCAGCGCGATGCGCATCGTGGTGGTCTTGCCCGCGCCGTTGCTGCCGACGAAGCCGAACAGCTCGCCAGGCCGCACGTCGAAAGTCATCTTCTCCAGTGCCACGACGGTGCCGTAGCGTTTGGAGATCGCATCGATCTCCAGTCCGGGCTCTGGCATCGGCCCTTTCCCCCTTGTCGTCGGATCTCGGTGACGTGCATCACCGGTTACGGATCGTAGAGATCCCGCCGGACGGTGCCTAGCGCCCCGGGTTGCGTGTCCGCCGCCGAAAGTTGCCGATCGAATGTCCAACTAGGCTTCCAGCGGAGGATCGGAACGAATGGCAGAGACGACGGGGCGCCGGGTCCCCAAGCACCACGGGCTGTCGGCGAAGACGCTGCGCTCGCTCGACCACGCCTCGGGGCGGCTCGCGAGCGCGAGCGTCGCGGTGATGGAACGCCGGCTGGTGTGGTTCGGGCGGCTGCCCGCCGACCAGCGCGCCAGCGTGCTGCTGATCACGCAGGCGGGCGCGGCGGGGTTCGTCGACTGGCTGCGCGACTCGAAGGAAGCGCTCAAGCTCACCACCGAGGCGTTCCGCGACGCGCCGGCCGAGCTGTCGCGCTACATCTCGCTGCGCCAGGCCGTGAGCATGGTGCGGCTCGCGATCGAGCAGTTCGAGGAACAGCTGCCGGAGTTCGCCGCGAACGAGACCGAACGCGCGGCTCTGATCGAGGGAATCCTGCGCTACGGCAGGGAGATCGCGTTCGCCGCGGCCAACTCCTACGCGGCGGCGGCCGAGGCGCGCGGCGCGTGGGACGCGCGGCTGGAGGCCCTCGTCGTCGACGGCATCGTGCGCGGCGACGCCGAGGAGGCCGTGCTTTCGCGCGCGGCCGCGCTCGGCTGGGACCCCGCGTCGGCCGCGACGGTGATCGTGGGCAACCCGCCTTCGGAGGACCCGCCGACGGTGGTGTTCGAGGTCCGCAGCCGCGCCGCACGGGTCGGCCGGCCCGTGCTGCTGTCGGTGCAGGGCTCACGGCTGGTGATCGTGATCGGCGGCCCGACCGAAGGCGGTGTGAAGGAACGCGAGACGCTCTCGCGGATGTCGGCGGTGTTCGCCGAGGGTCCCGTGGTCGCCGGCCCGACCGTGCCGTCGCTCGCCGAGGCGCACCACAGCGCGGCCGAGGCGCTTTCGGGCCTGCGCGCGGTGGTCGGCTGGCCGGGCGCGCCGCGGCCCGTCCGCTCCGACGACCTGCTGCCCGAACGCGCGCTGTCGGGTGACCCCGAGGCCGAGCGCCTGCTGGTGGACCTCGTGGCGCGGCCGCTGGAGGAGGCGGGCCCGGCGTTGCAGCGCACGGTGGAGACCTACCTCGAGAGCGGTGGCGTGCTCGAACGCTGCGCGCAGACGTTGTTCGTGCACCCCAACACCGTGCGGTACCGGCTGCGCAAGGCGGCCGAGCTCACCGGCCGCAACCCCACCGAGCCGCGGGACGCGTTCGTGCTCCGGGCGGCGCTCACCGTCGGCAGGCTGGCCCGCGCCCGCGGCCTGTGGTGACCCCGGTCGGTCACACGGTGTGACCCTCTGGCGCACGGCACCGGTCCCGTGACAGACTTCACGGCAAGCGATGGTTGAATCCCACAAGGCATCTGGGTTAAGGGCAAGGTTCCACCGCGGGTCTTTGGAGGTTTCCTCCAATAACCCCGCACGGACTTGGTGACCGCCCGCATCTGGGTGCGCACCCCCGCCCGTGGTGTCATAGACGACGTGACAGCAGCAGTCCTCTCCCCAGGCCAGGGCTCACAGGCCCCCGGCATGCTCTCCCCGTGGCTCGAGACCGACGGCGCCCGCGCGCGCGTCGAGGAGTGGTCGGCCCGCGCCGGGCTCGACCTCGTCCGGCTCGGCACGGAAGGCGACGCCGAGGAGATCCAGGACACCGCGGTCGCGCAGCCGCTGATCGTCGCGCTCTCGCTGCTCTCGTTCGAGCGCCTGCAGCAGGTGGCACCGGTCGCCGACGACGCGCCGGTGGCCGGCCACTCCGTGGGCGAGCTCGCCGCCGCCGCGATCGCCGGGGTGCTGACCCCGGCCGACGCCGTGGCGCTGGCCGCGGTGCGCGGCGCCGAGATGGCCAAGGCCTGCGCGCTGGAGCCGACGTCGATGGCGGCCGTGATGCTCGGTGACCCCGAGCAGGTCGTCGCGTGGCTCGAAGAGCGCGGGCTGGCCGCGGCCAACCGCAACGGCGCCGGCCAGATCGTCGCCTCGGGCGCCGCCGACGCGATCGAGCGGATCGTCGCCGAACCCCTGGAGGGCACGAAGATCCGTGCGCTCAAGGTCGCGGGAGCCTTCCACACGCCGTACATGGCGCCGGCGGAAGACGCCCTTCGCGAGCACGCCGCCGGCCTCACCCCGGCCGACCCCACGCGCCCGCTGCTGTCGAACGCCGACGGCACCGTGGTCACCAGCGGCACCGAGTACCTGGAGCGGCTCCTCGCGCAGGTCACCCGGCCCGTGCGCTGGGACCTCACGATGGACGGCCTCGTGTCGCTCGGCGTGAGCAGCACCGTCGAACTCGCGCCCGCGGGCACGCTGACCGGCCTGGTCAAGCGCCAGCTCAAGGGCGTCGTCACCACAACCACCGCGCTGAAGACGCCGGCCGAGCTGGCGAAGCTGCGCGAGGAGGACGCCCAGTGACCGACCGTCCCAGCCTGCGCCAGAGCACGGGCCCTGCCAGCACCCGGATCCTCGGCGTCGGCAGCCACCAGCCGGAGAGGGTCGTGACCAACGACGACCTCTCGCAGCTCATGGACACCAACGACCAGTGGATCCGTGAGCGCGTGGGCATCATCGAGCGCCGCTTCGGGAACAAGGACGAGTTGCTCGTCGACTTCGCCGTCGCCGCCGGCACCGCCGCGCTGGAAGACGCGGGCGTCGATCCGTCCGAAGTGGACACGGTCATCCTGCCGAACTGCACGATGCCCACGCCGATCCCGAACGCGGCCGGCCAGGTCGCCGCGCGGCTCGGCATCCCGAGCCCTGGCGCCTTCGACCTCAACGCCGCGTGCGCCGGCTTCTGCTACGGCCTCGGCGTGGCCTCGGACCTGATCCGCGCCGGCTCCGCGAAGAAGGTGCTCGTGATCGGCTCCGAGAAGCTCACCGACGTGGTGGACCCGACCGACCGCGCCAACGCGATCATCTTCGCCGACGGCGCGGGCGCCGCGGTGGTCGGCGGCTCCGACGAGCCGGGCATCGGCCCGGTCGTGTGGGGCAGCGCGGGCGACCTCGTGGACCTGATCTACATGCGCGACGAGAAGTGGATCTACCAGGAGGGCCAGTCGGTCTTCCGCTGGGCGACCACGAAGATCGCGCCGATCGCGATGCGCGCGCTGGAGGCCGCGGGCCTTCAGCCGTCCGATGTGGACGTGCTGATCCCGCACCAGGCCAACCTGCGCATCGTCGAGTCGATCGCGAAGAAGCTGCGCGCCGCCGGTGCGCGCGAGGACATGGTCGTGGCCGACGACATCAAGTACTCCGGCAACACGTCGTCCGCGTCGATCCCGCTGGCGCTGGACCACATGCGCAAGGCGGGCACCGCGAAGCCGGGCGACGTCGTGCTGGCGATCGGTTTCGGCGCCGGGCTCTCGTATGCCGGGCAGGCCTTCGTCTGCCCCTGATGGATACTTCCCTCGCGGGCGCTGTGCCCGCGAGGTGGACCTGTAGAAGAACCGAGAAGGGAACAACTCCAATGGCTGACAACGCTGAGATCCTCGCCGGCCTCGCCGAGATCGTCGAAGAGGTGGCCGGTGTGGCTCAGGACGACGTCACCGCCGAGAAGTCGTTCGTGGACGACCTGGACATCGACTCGCTGTCGATGGTCGAGATCGCCGTGCAGGCCGAGGACAAGTTCGGCGTCAAGATCCCGGACGACGAGCTCGCCAACCTGAAGACCGTGGGCGACGCGGTGAACTACGTGTCCGCCAACTCGAAGTAAGTCCTCTTCGTACCCGGGCCGGGGAAGCCCCCCGGTCCGGAGCCGAGACCTTGGGGAGACTCCCATGAGCAACATCGACGTCGTGATCACCGGTATGGGGGCGACGACGCCCCTCGGCGGGGACGTCGCGTCCACCTGGGACGGCCTGCTGTCCGGCCGCAGCGGCATCCGCCCGCTGACCGCGGACTGGGTCGAGGAACTCGGCCTGCCCGTGAAGATCGGGGCGACGCTGGCCGTCGATCCGTCCGAGGTCCTGCCGCGGGTCCAGGCCCGCCGGCTGGACCGGTGCGAGCAGGTGGCGATCATCGCCGCCCGCCAGGCCTGGGCCGACGCGGGATTCGCCGAGCAGACCGACGAGCACACCGACGTCGAGCCGGAACGCCTCGGCGTGTCGATCGGCACCGGTGTCGGTGGCCCGATGACGCTGCTGAGCCAGAACGACCTGTTGCACCAGCAGGGGCTCCGCAAGGTGTCGCCGCTCACCGTGCCGATGCTGATGCCCAACGGGCCGGCGGCGCACGTGAGCATCGACCTCAAGGCGCGGGCGGGGGTCCACTCCCCCGCCTCGGCCTGTGCCTCCGGCGCCGAGGGCATCGCCACCGGCTACGAGATGATCCGGTCCGGCCGGGCCGACGTCGTCGTCGCCGGCGGCACCGAGGCGTGCATCCACCCGATCACCCTCGCGGGCTTCGCCCAGGCGCGCACGGTGTCGACCCGCAACGACGACCCGGCGGCCGCGTCCCGGCCGTTCGACGCCAGCCGCGACGGCTTCGTGCTCGGCGAAGGCGCCGGGGTGGTCGTGCTGGAGCGGGCCGACCTCGCCCGGGAGCGCGGCGCGCGGGTCTACGCGAAGCTCGCCGGCTACGGCATCACGTCCGACGCCTACCACATCACGGGCAACCACCCGGAAGGCATCGGGCAGATCGCGGCGATGCGGGCGGCCATGAGCATGGCCGGCCTGTCCCCGGCCGACATCGGTCACGTGAACGCGCACGCGACGTCCACTGTGGTCGGTGACATCGGCGAGGCGGCGGCGATCCTCAAGGCCGTGGGCGACCACGCCGTGGTCACCGCCCCGAAGGGCGCGCTCGGCCACCTCGTCGGCGGTGCCGGCGCGGTCGAGGGCATCGCCACGATCCTCGCGATCTACGAAGGCGTGGTGCCCGCCACGCTGAACCTCACCGACCTCGACCCGAAGGTGCAGCTCGACGTCGTGTCGGGCGAGAACCGCAAGGTCGAGCTCACCGCGGCGCTCAGCAACTCGTTCGGCTTCGGCGGCCACAACACCGCCCTGCTGTTCACGCCGGCCGCCTGATCGGTTCCACCGCAACGAATCAGGGCCCCTCCCGTCGTGGGAGGGGCCCTGATTCGTTGTCCGGACCGGGGTGGTTCAGCACTTTTCCTGTTCGGGCAAGGTCCCGGGGGTGACGGTGTCGATCTTGTAGTCGCCGCCTTCGAGGACCATCGGCAGCACGAGGCGCCAGTGGATGCAGCCCTCCCTGAGCGCTTCCGGTGCCTCGTTGGACGACTGCGTGCTGGTGAAGCCCACGAGTACCCGCAGCGACGAACCGGCGCCGGGTTCGATGCGGTACAGCAGGATGCTGCCGTCCTTCGTGGACTTGTAGTCCTTGGTCCACTGCGCGCGGGAGGTCTGCTCGATCCGGCCCTTGCTGGCCGAGCGCGCCCACTGGTCGTAGTCGTGGTGGTTGATGCCGTCGAAGTACTCCTGCAGCACGGCGCGCACGGCGTTGTCGTCCGGGTGCCGGGCGGCGTCCTCGGTGACCTTGACGTCACCGGGGCCGGGCTGGTCCTCCTTGTCCACCGACGTCGGCGTCGTCGGGGCGATGGAGTCGCCGGTGTCGACGACCGGGCGGCGGTACAGCTCGCGCGCGAGCAGGCCACCGCCGACGGTGATCGACAACACCACGACGAGGACGGGTACCAGCCACCGCTGGCGGGCGGGTGCGGGCGGACGGGCGGTCACCCCCGAGAGGGTACCCACCCGCCCCCGGGTGTCACCCGACCTGGTGCAGCCACGTGACGGGAGCGCCGTCGCCGGCGTGGCGGTAGGGCTCGAGCGCCTCGTCCCAGCTCGCCGCGAGCAGCTCGTCCAGCTTGTGCGCCAGCGACTCCCCGCCACGGGTCATGCTCACGAGGGCGCGCAGCTGGTCCTCGCCCACGACGATGTCGCCGTTGGCGCTGGTCCGGCCGTGCCACAGGCCCAGTCCGGGCGCGAAACAGAACCGTTCACCGTCGACGCCGGCGCTGGGTTCCTCGGTGACCTCGAAGCGCAGCATCGGCCACGCCTTGAGCGCCGAGGCCAGCTTGGCCGCGGTACCGGAAGGCGCGCGCCAGCCGCACTCGGCACGCAGCTGTCCGGGACTGGCGGGCTGCGCCGTCCACTTCAGCTCGACTCGGGCTCCGAGGGTGCCCGAAATAGCCCACTCGACGTGCGGACACACCGCAGACGGCGACGAGTGGACGTACACCACACCTCGGGTGTTGCCACGGGTGCTCACTGCTGACCTCCGCTTGCTCGACGAGGGACGTCTTCCCCTACGGCCTCTCGAGCTTCACTTCGGCTTGTGGGCTCCGTATCACTCCCCGCTGTGTCATTCCCGATCTGTGTAGCACATTCTGCACCCCAACCGTGCCGTTTGGCCACACGAACACCACAAGTCGCGCGGGAATCCCCCTTGAGGAGGGAGGCTCGCCGACGCGTCCGCGTCCAGCACGGATCTGCGGGGTCGGCACGCTAGCGTGGGCCGCGAAACGGACGAGGTGAGGAGGGTTTCGGTGCGACTGGTCCGCCTCGGGCAGCAGCCGTCGCGCGTCGCCGAGGATGTGCGGGCGGCGCTGGCCTCCCTCGGCCGCGGCAGCACCGTGATCGGTGGCGTGGCCCTGATCGGCGCCCGCCCGGCCGGCGGCGAGCGTGCCGTCGAGGCCGTGGTGGTGCTGCCGAAGGGTGTGCTCATCGTGATCGGCGTCGACCTCCCCGACCCCGCGCTGCGCCTCGAAGCGCCACTCGGCGGCCCGTGGAAGGCCGACGGCTGGCCGCTGGTCCACGGTGACGACGCCGTCAACCCCGCCACGGAAGCCCTGGACCTCTCGGCCGAGTGCGAACGCCGCATCGCCGAGCTGGCGCCGGGTTCCGGCCCGGTGGGCACGATCGTGGCGGTGGGGCCGTACGTCGAGACGGTCGACCAGCCACCCGCGGACCTCGCCGGGCCCGTGCGCGTACTCCACCCGACGCCGACGACCATGCTGGCTGCGACCGTCTCCCTGGCGACGGCGCGGAGCCCGCGGTCGCTGGACCAGGCGCGGGCGCTGATCGGCGCGCTGGCGCCGGACGCGCCGGAGATGTCGGACGAGGTGCTGCTGGGCGAGGGGTTCGTCCGGTACACGGATGATCCGCCGGTTCCGGTCGTTCCTGCTCCTGCTACCCGTGTTTCCCCTTCTGGTGCCTCGAAGCCTGCGCAGCGGGCGCGCATCACGTCAGTGCCGCCGCCCCCGCCGGTCATCCCGACCACCCGGCCTGTGCCGCACGTCGCGGCGCCTTCCCTCGCCGGCGTGCCGGCCGAGGCGCCGGCTTTCCCGGGTTCGTCCACTTCGGCCACTTCCCCGGCCGCGGTTCCCGAGCAGGCCGGCCACCTCGCCACCGCACCCACCGAATCGACGGCGGCACCGGGTTCGTCCACTTCGCCTTTCCCCGCTCAGTCTTCCCCGGCGGCCGTTCCCCCGGCCGCCGGGGAAACCACCGGCGGCGAGCCTGCGATCCACCTTGCCGATGCTCCGACGGAGTCGACGGCCGCGCCGAGCTTCCCCGGTGCGGCGGGTGCGGCTGACCCGGCGGGCGGTTCGGCTGGCAGCCCGATCGTCCCCGGTACGGCTGCTTCGCCGGCCGACCCACGCTTCCCCAGTGCGGCTGTTTCGGCGACCGTGGACTCGACCACCGAGCCTGAGCAGGCGCTTCCCCTCGCCGACGGGCCGACCGAGTCGACTGCCGCGCCGAACTTCCCCGGCGCGGAGGACAACGGTCCGTCCACTTCGGGCGGTGGCCGGGGTGGTTCGCTGGAGTCGGCGGTGACGGAGAAGATGACTTCTCCGAAGCAGGGTGGGCCCAAGCAGCGCGAGCAGCGGGCGATGCCTGCACCGAGCCCGGTTGCGCCGGGGAATGGCAACGGCGGGCCGGGTGGCACGCCCACGCGCGGTGGAAAGCCGACTGTCGCTCCTGCCGGAAACCTGCCCCTCGCTTCCGGTGGAACGCCTTCTTCCTCGGCTGGTGGCAATCCGCTTGACGCTTCGGCTGGACAACCTCCTGTCGTCACTGGTGGAAAGCCCGCGGGCGGTCCTGGTGGCAAACCTGCCGTCTTCGGCGCCAATGCCGGACCTGGTGGCAAGTTGCCTGCTGCCGGTGCCAATGCCGGGCCGGCCGGCAAGTCGCCCGTGCTCGGCGCCAACGCCAGCGCCGGTGGCAAGTCCCCCGCCGGTGTCAATGCCACACCTGGTGGCAAGTCGCCCGTTGCCGGCATCAATGCCGGGCCCAATGGCAAGCCGCCCGTTGCCGGCGCCAATGCCGGGCCCAATGGCAAGGCGCCCGCGTCGGCGGGTCGGCAGGGTGCGGCGGCGGCCGCGGGCGGAGGGACGGTGCCGCGGGCGGTGTCGTCGGCGGCGTCGGCGGCTGGGTCGGTGGAGGTGCCGGCGGGGGGCGGTGCGCCGCCGCGGGAGAAGGAGCAGTCGCGGACCGTGCGGTGGGTGCCGGTGGCCGCGATCGGGTTGCTGGCGATCCTGCTGGTGACGGCGATCGTCGTGGCGGCGACCGGCGGTGGTGGGGGTGGCGAGGCCGCGCCGGCACCGAGTTCGAGCGCGCGTCCGGCGCCGCCGCCGGCGGTCGTGAGCAGTGCGCCGGCGAGCAGTGCGGCGCCGAGCCTGTCGTTCGAGCCGCGGGCGAGCAGTTCCGACCAGCGGTGCGCGTCGCACGCGTTCGGCGACGTGCAGGCCAGCCTGCAGCAGACGAGCTGCTCCGCCGTCAGCCGCGCCAGCTACACGGCTCTCGTGGACGGGCGCGCCGCCGCGGTGACGATGGCCGTGGTCCGGTTCCCCGACGCCGCGCAGGCCACGCACTTCAAACAGGTCGCCGACACCCCGGGCGGCGGCGGCATCCTCGACGTCGCCACCGAGACCGGCAAATGGCCGGGCCCGCCCCCGCAGTTCGACAGTGCCGCCTACGCCAGCAAACTCGACGGCACCGGCGTGCGGCTGGTGCAGGTCGTGTGGCAGTCCGGTCCGTCCACTCCGGACGACCCCGGCCTCACCCGCGCCGCCCAGGGTGCCCTCGCGCTCACCATGCCCGCCTGACGGCTCGAAAAAACGGCGGGTCCCCGGCAACCACCGGGGACCCGCCGTCTTCCGGAGCTTCCTACAGGCCGTAAGCCTCCAGCAGCCGCAGCCAGACTTCGCTGATGGTCGGGAACGCGGGGACCGCGTGCCACAGGCGGTCGAGGGGCACTTCGCCCACCACGGCGATCGTGGCGGAGTGCAGCATCTCCGCGACGTCCGGGCCGACGAAGGTGAGGCCGAGGATCACGCCGCGATCGGTGTCGACGACCATGCGGGCCTTGCCGGTGTAGCCGTCTGCGAACAGGGCCGAGCCGGCGACCGCGATGTCGATGTCGACGACGCGGTCGGCCGAGCCCTCGCGGGCCTCGGTGAGGCCGACGGACGCCACCTCCGGGTCGGTGAAGATGACCTGCGGCACGGCGTGGTGGTCGGCGGTCGCGCTGAAGCGGCTCCACGGCGCGGTGGAGATGTCCTCACCGCGTCCGCGCGCGGCGACGCTGTCGCCGGTCACTCGGGCGCCGTACTTGCCCTGGTGGGTCAGCAGCGCGCGGCCGGTGACGTCGCCCGCCGCGTAGAGCCAGCCACCGTCCACGGCGGACACGCGGCCGCTCTCGTCGACCTCGAGCGGGCCGTGCGTGGGCAGGCCGAGGACCTCGAGCCCGACGCTGCCGGTCGCCGGCACACGGCCCGTGGCCACCAGCAGCTCGTCGACCACCAGGTCTTCACCGCCGGTGAGCTTGAGCGAGGCGCCGCCGCCGTCCACAGCGGACACCTCGTCGATGCCCGAGCCGGTGTGCACGATCACACCGTCGGCGCGCAGGCCCGCGAGCACCAGGTCGCCCGCGAACTCCGGCAGCCGCGGCAGCGGGCGCTTGCTCGTGATGATCAAGTGCACCTGCGCCCCCAGGCGCGCCCACGCCTGCGCCATCTCCACGCCGACGACGCCACCACCCAGCACGCCGAGCCGCGCGGGCACGGCCGACGACGAAGTCGCTTCACGCGAACCCCACGGCTTGATCGTGTCGAGGCCGGGGATCGGCGGAGTGTTCGGCACGCTGCCGGTGCAGACGATCACGCCGTGGCGCGCGGTGAGCACCTGCCCGTCGGACAGCGTCACCTCCCGTTCACCGGAAATCCGTGCGTGGCCGCGGATCGGCTCGACGCCGACCCCGCGCGCCCAGTCCACCTGGCCGTGATCCTGCCCCTGCGGGTCACCGCGGCCGATGAACGAGTCCCGGCGGGCGAGCACCTGCGCCGGGTCGAGCGCGTCGCCGACCACCACCCCCGGCATGCGCTTGGCCGCGGCGAGCAGGTTCCCCGGGCGCAGCAACGCCTTGCTCGGCACGCACGCCCAATACGAACACTCACCGCCGAACAACTCGTGCTCGATGAGCGCCACCTTGAACCCGCCCATGGCGGCTCGTTCCGCGGCGACCTCACCGACCGGGCCGGCCCCGATCACCACGACGTCGAAAGTCTGTCCTGACATGGGTTCAGCGCACACCACCGCGCGGCTTCACGCAAGCCAGCCGCTAGTCTCTTCCGCGAGCTGCAAGAAATCGGCGACACCGGGTGACCGGGTCGTCGCCGTGCCGATTGCACGCACGACCACGATCGAGCACGGAGGGCTTTCGCATGGCCAAGAACACCGCCGTCCACGTGTTGGACGACCTCACCGGCGAACCCGCCGCCGAGACGGTGGGCTTCGGCCTCGACGGGCTCGACTACGAGATCGACCTCTCCGCCCCCAACGCCGCCGCACTGCGGGAAATCTTCGACCCGTACGTCGCGAACGGCCGCCGCACGGGCGGCCGCAAGCAACGGCCGCGGTTGGTCGCGGGCGCGAAAGCCGTGGCACCACAGGAAGTTCCGGCGAAGCCCCAACCCGCCAAGCCCGCCAAGCGCACCGCGGCAGCAGCCAAGACGACCGCCCGGCCGGCCACGCAGGCCGAACCGGCGCCGAAGACCGCGCAGGCCAAGAAACCGGTGAAAAACGCGGCCGCGGAACCGAAAACCGTGGTGAAGACCACTGAACCGAAGCCGGCCCGACGTCCGGTGAAGAAGATCCCCGCCGTCACCTTCTCCGCAGGCGAGTAGCTCACCGGCACTGCTTCAGCCGGCAGCAGGCGTCCCCCGCCACTGTTCTCCGCCGGCGAAACAGTGCTCATCCGCCCTGTTCTCCGCGGGCAAGCAGCACTCCCCCGCATTGCTCTTCGCGGACTAAGTAGCGCTCACCCGCGTGGTTCTCCGCGGGCAAGCAGCGCTCGCTGGCACTGTTTCGCCGGCAACTAGCCCTCACCAGTGCGGTTCCCCGCAGGCGAGTAGCGCTCACCGGTACAGCTTTAGCCGGCATGCCGGCCTTCACCGCCGCTGTTCGCCGCCGGCGCGTAGCACTCACCTACGCTGATGCCCGCGGGCAAAAAGCGCTCAGCGGCGCTGTTCTCCGCATGCGAAGTACTGGTCACCTGCGTTGTTCTCCGCGGGCGAGCGGCGCGCGACGGCGTTGTTCTCCGCGGGCGAGTAGGCTCACCAGCACTGATTTCGCCGGCAACTAGCCCTCATCCGCGCGGTTTTCCGCAGGCGAGTACCGCTCAGCGGCGCTGTTTTCCGTCGGTGTGCCAGCCGTCGTAGTGGTAGCGCGTGTCCAGCAGTGCGCGCTGGCGGTCGAGTTCCGCGGCCGAGGGCGGGCGCGGCACGAGGGGGCCGAGCAGGCCCGCGGCGGCGGCGCGCACCACTGACTCCGCCTCGCCGTCCGACGGGTGCACGCCGTGGTCGGCCAGTGATGCGACTTTGCTGCGGTGCGAGTCGAGTGGCTTCGGGTCCGGCGGGGGGCCCGTGAGGTAGGCGCCGACGCGCGCGGCGTCGGTGTCGATCAGCAGCGTCGAGTGGGCCAGCAGTCCGTTCTTGGTCCGGAACACCGCGAACCCGCACAGCTTCGCGTCGCCGATGAACAGGCCGCGCTCGCCGAGGCGCGGTGGCAGGCCGAGCTTCTCGACGGCCGCCGACATCACGAGCCCGAGCATTTCCAGCGGCCGGTCGGCCGGGCCGGGGAGCACGAGCGTGACGTTGAGGTTGCCCGGGTCGTGGAACACGGTGCCGCCACCGCTGGCGCGGCGCAGCACCGGCACGCCGTCGCGCTCGCACTCGGCCACGCGCACCTCGCGCGCCACCTTCTGCCCGCGGCCGACGACCACGCTCACCGGGTTGCGCCACAGCCACAGCACCGGCGCGGCCGGGCCTTCCCGCAGCAGCGCCTCGTCGAATGCCAGGTTCTCCGCCGGGTCGCTGAACTCCGCACGCACGTCCGACCCGGTGTCCACAGCATTCCTCCACGACCTCGCCCGCCGAAGAGCAGGCGGGTCAACGGAATCGTAGCTCTCGACCTACGACGTGAGCGGGGACGGCGACCGGATGCCGGCCGTGAGGATGTCCGCGACCAGCCGGGCGTGCTCGTCGACCGGGCCTGCCTCGCCGGCGAACCGGCCGGCCAGCGGAGCCAGCGCGAACGGACCGGCGCCGCCGGTGGCGATGAGGAAGTAGAACGTCCGCAACGGCGTCGGGCGGATCCGGCCGGCCGCGGCGAGCGTCTCGAGCGCGCGGGCCAGCGGTGCCACGGCCGGGCTGATGTAGGTGTCGAAGATGTAGTCGAGGCGCTCGCTGTTGTTGGCCGACTCGACGGTGATCAGCCCGTGCAGTTCGGGTGCTCTCGCGGCCACCTGGATGAAGCGCACGATGCCCGCGTGGATCAGCTCCATCGGGTCGGCGGCTTCGTCGCCGGTCACCTCGGCGAGATCGTCGACGATCCGGCCGAACGCCCGGTCGACGGCGGCGTACCAGAGCTTTTCCTTGCTGCCGAAGCGCTGCGGAATCGTGTTGTGGCTCACGCCCAGTTCACGGCTGAGGGTCCGGATGGACACGCCGTCGTAGCCCTGCCGTGCGAACGCCTTGATCGCTGCGGTCAGGACCCGGTCATCGGTCGCGGGTTCGGTGCCCGCCTTCGGACGTCCCGGCGATCTCACGCCGACGACCGTACGGCCGGGCCTTGACAGCTGTCAATTTAGCCGTAAATTGTCAGCTGTCCATTTATGGGGAGGGTGGGAGATGCCGGAGAGCTGGCCGACCACGCGGAGCAGGCGTTCGAGCATCGTGGCCCAGTTCGGAGAAGCCCGGGCCGACCTGGTCGGCTGGGCGCTGACCACCGGCGACCCGCTGGCCGACGCCGTCGTCGACGAGATCCACGAGCACGGACGCGCGGTGAACCTCGCGCTCACCGAAGGGCTCGGCCACGGCCTCGCGTCGTTGACCGATCCGCCGCCGGCCGTCGCGGCACTGCTGCGCGAGACCGAGACCCTGCCCGACTACGTGGACGACGCGCTGCTGGACGAGGCGTCGCTGCCCCACTTCAGCTCACCGGCGCCCGTCCACATCCTGTCGCTGAGCGCGGGCTCGCTCGTGCACGTGTACGAGTCGCCGTCGATCTCGAAGGTTCTCGCGACGACGGGCAAGCTGATCGAGGGCGCTCCGCGCCGGCTCGCCGAGACGGGGAAATGGATCGCCACCGCACTGCTTCCCGGCGCGTTGCGGCGGGGAAACCCCGGATACGTCGCGACGATCCAGGTCCGGATGCTGCACGCCCACATGCGCCGCCTCGCGCGAAACCGCGGGTACGACGAGGCCGCCGACGGTGTGCCGATCAACCAGATCGACCTGGCGAGGACGTGGATGGACTTCACGCTGACCTCCTACACCGCCGAGCAGGCCATGGGGTTCGGCTGCACGTCGAACGAGCTGGCCTCGCTCTACCGGTACTGGTGGTACGTCGGTCACCTGCTCGGGGTGAGCCCGCGGCTCGTCGAAGGCATCTCGTCCCACGACGACGCCCGGCGCGTCGCCGATCTGCTGCAGGCCGTCACCGGCCCGGCGATCCCCGAGTCGTCGGAGCTGGCGTTCGCCACCTGCCGGGCGATCGCCGGACAGCTGAACGACGTCTTGTCCCTGCCCCGAGGCATGGGTTTGCAGGCGATGTACGCGTTGACGCGCCGCTTCCACGGCCACGCGGTCGCCGACGAGCTGGGCCTGCCCCACGCTTTCGCGGCCGACCGCCTGCTGACCCCGGCGATCAGCGCGATCCGCCTGCGCCGGGCGAAGCTGCGGCGCGACCTCGCGGCGTGGCGCCGGGAGATCGAGAAGGGCGTCGCGAGGGCGAAATCGGCGGCGGAGGGCACCGACGCCGCCGCTTAGCACCGCCCTGCCGCACTCAAGCGCGCCTAGGCGGACGGGCGCCAGTGGGGCACGCCCACGAGAATCATCCGCAGGCGCTTGCGGGCCAGCTCCAACGTGCGTTCGTCGGCTTCGCGGTCGCCGTGGCGGACTTCGAGCAGGTCGACGACCGTGGCAAGCATGGCGGTGACGATCAGGTCGGCCAGCGCGTGGAGGTCTTCGGTGGGCCACTCGCGCAGGTGGTCGAACCGGGCGAGGTCGATGGCCAGGTCACTGGAGAACAGCCGCAGTTCCACGCCGATGGCGCGCGACACCGGGCCGGTGCCGGCGTAGCGCTCGCGCGTGACGAAGCGGAAGTGGTCCTCGTGCGCGCGCACGTGTTCGTACAGCGTGCGCACGGACGCGTCGATCATGCCGCGTTGGCTCACCGGCTCGGTGCGCGCCGAGCGGATCATGCCGCGCAGCGTGCGCGTGGTCTCCTCGACCAGGGCGACGCCGAGCTCGTCCATCGAGGCGAAGTGCCGGTAGAACGCGGTGGGCACGATGCCCGCGCGCTTGGTGACCTCACGCAGCGACAGGCTGCCGAACCCGCGGTCGGCGAGCAGCTCCAGAGCCGCGTCGAGCAATGCCTGGCGGGTGCGCTGCTTGCGCTCCTGCCGGCTCACCGACGCCGGCATCTCCGCTTCGGACACGTCCGGCAGCGTACTGACGCCTTCGGCATGGTCCACGTCACATCACCTCGCTCCCGCGTTGACAGCCACCCGGGCCGTGCCCCCACACTGGTGAGTGTACAGATGTGCACTCAAATCCGGAGGGCGTGATGACCGCACTGCTCCCGCAGCGCCTGCGCGGGCTCGCCTCGCTCGCCGAGGCCCTGCTCACCCCGCACGGTGCCGACCGCTACCTGGAACTGCTCGACCCGATGCTGGTCCGCCGCGAGATCCGCGGCCGCGTCGTCGCCGTCCGGCACCAGACGCCGGACACGGTCACGTTCACCGTCCGGCCGAGCCGCGCGTGGCGGGGTTTCGAGGCCGGGCAGTACGTGCGCCTGACCGTGGAGATCGACGGCGTCCGGCGCACCCGCTGCTACTCGCCGTGCGGGCCGGGCGGCGGCGACCTCGAGTTCACCGTGAAGGCCGACCCGCAGGGCCTGGTGTCGCGGCACCTGCACGCGACCACCCGCGTCGGCACGGTTTTCGGGCTGTCGGCAGCGGACGGCGAGTTCACGCTGCCTTCGCCGCGACCGGAGCGGATCGTGCTGGTCAGCGGCGGCAGCGGCATCACGCCGGTGCTCGCGATGGCACGCCGGCTCGTCGCCGAAGGCCACCGCGGCGAGGTCGTGTTCCTGCACTACTCCACCACCGCCGACGACGTGCTCTACCGCGCCGAACTGGCCGAGCTCTCCGAGCGCCACCCCGGGTTCCGGGTCGTCCACGCGCACACCCACGGCCGGGGCGGCGACCTGCGCGGGTTCTTCTCCAAACAGCACCTCGCCCACGCCGCGCCGTGGTTCCGCGACGCCGAGACGTTCGTCTGCGGCCCGAAACCGCTCATGGACTCGGCGCGCGAACTGTTCGAGACCGAAGGACTCGGTGAACGACTGCACACCGAAGAGTTCACCGCGCCACCGCTGACGTTCGACACGGAGGCAGCCGAAGGGACCGTGCGGTTCGCCCGCAGCGGCCGCGAATGCGCCAACTCGGGCAAGCCGCTGCTGGAACAGGCCGAGGACGCCGGCCTATCACCGGAGCACGGGTGCCGCATGGGCATCTGCTTCTCCTGCACGCAGGTGAAGACCGCCGGGCGCGTGCGCAACGCCCGCACCGGCGAGGTCTCCGGCGAAGAGGACGAAGAGATCCAGCTCTGCATCAGCGTCCCGGTCGGGGACGTCGAGATCAACGCCTAGGAGGGACGCCATGACAGGACTTCAGGACCGCCTCACGCCCGAACAGATCGAGGAGTTCGGCCGCGAGCTCGACGCACTGCGCCAGCGCGTCGTCGACGACCTCGGCGAGGCCGACGTCGAGTACATCCGCACGATCATCAAGACCCAGCGCGGGCTGGAGGTCGCGGGGCGCGGGCTGCTGTTCGCGGGTTTCCTGCCGCCGGCGTGGGTCGCCGGCGTCGCGGCGCTGTCGCTGGCCAAGATCCTGGACAACATGGAGATCGGCCACAACGTGATGCACGGCCAGTACGACTGGACGCGCATCCCCGAGCTGAGCTCGCAGCGGTTCGAGTGGGACAACGTCGCGCCCGCCGAGAACTGGCGGCACTCCCACAACTACCTGCACCACACGTTCACGAACATCCTCGACAAGGACCGTGACATCGGTTACGGGATCCTGCGGATGGACGCGGCCCAGAAGTGGCACCCGTACTACCTCGGCAACCCCGTGTACGCGACGCTGCTGGCCCTGATGTTCCAGTGGGGTGTGATGCTGCACGACCTCGAAATCGAGCGAGTTTTCAAGGGCGAGCGCACGTGGGCGGAAAACGTGCCGGTGCTGCGCAAGATCGTGCGCAAGGCCGCGCGCCAGATCGGCAAGGACTACGTGCTCTTCCCGCTGCTGACCGGTCCGCTCGCGCCGCTGACGCTGGCAGGCAACGCGAGCGCGAACCTCGTGCGCAACCTGTGGGCGTTCGCGATCATCTTCTGCGGCCACTTCCCCGCTGACGTGGAGAGCTTCACCCAGGAAGAGACCGACTTCGAGTCCCGCGGCCAGTGGTACCTGCGCCAGATCCTCGGCTCGGCCAACATCACCGGCGGCCCGCTGTTCCACATCCTTTCGGGCAACCTCTCGCACCAGATCGAGCACCACCTGTTCCCGGACCTCCCGGCGCGGCGCTACCCCCAGATCGCCGCCGAGGTGCGCGAGATCTGCGAGCGCTACGGCCTGCCCTACAACACCGGGCCGCTGCGCAAACAGCTGTGGTCGGTGGCCAAGAAGATCGTGAAGCTGGCGCTTCCCGGAACGCCTTCGGGCGGTCCGGAGGTTACGGTGGATCCCGACCGGCAACTCCGAGCAGCCTGAGGAACCTCACATGGTGGGTCAGTTCGAAAGCGGCAAGGACACGGTGCAGGAGCTCACGGAATCCGCGGCCACCCACATCGGGGCGATCGCGACGATCATCACCGGCGCCGTGCGCGACATCGCGCGCGAAACCGGCAGCTGGCTCACCGACGTGATCGAGATGCGGGAAGCGTCGCAGCGCGCTCGGGAGGACAGTGCCCGGGAGACCGGTGCCCGAGAGACCACGGCCCACGAGACCAGCGCCCGCGAGTACCGCGCTCCTGAGCCCGGGCAGCGCCCCGAAGAATACTGACGCTCCGGGCCGGGCGGGGGAAATCCCCCACCCGGTCCAGGGCGAACCCGGTGGTCGGCCGGCCGTGCGGCGGGCAGACTCCGGGGCATGACTTCTCGGGCCGCGGACGCACGCGCACCGCGGCGCGGGTGGTGGCCCGGGCCGCTGCGGCAGACCCGGGCGGAAGCGGCGTGGCTGGTGGTGGCCGGCGTGCTGTCGCCGAGCGCGCTCGTCGTCGTGCTCGCCGGGCTCGCGATCGGCGTCGCGTTGAGCCCACTGGGGCTGGGGCTGCTGGTGCTCGCGGCGGTCGTCCGCGGGATGCGGCTGTCCGGCGGCCTGCACCGGCGGCTGGCGGGAGTCCTGCTCGACGCTCCGCTGCGCGCGCCGGCGCCGGTGGCGCTGCGGCCCGGGCTGTGGCACTGGCTGGTCGCGCGGCTCGGCGACCGGCACGCGTGGCGCGCGGGCGCGTACCTCGTGCTCCGGGTCCCGATCTCGTTCGCGGGGTTCGCCGTGGCCGGGTCGCTGCTGGTGTTCGGTGTCGCGGGGGCGAGCTACCCGGTGCTGTGGTTCTTCACGCGCGACGTGCTGCCGGTCTACAACATCGTGAGCCGCACGTGGCCGGGCACGGTGCTCTGGGCGGTCGGCGGCGTGCTCGCGCTGGCCGCGGTGCCGTGGGTCGTGCACGCACTGGCGGTCCTCGACCGGTGGCTCGGGCGGCTGCTGCTGTCGGGGCCCGGGCTGTTGCAGCGCCTGCGGTTCCTGGAGGAGACGCGGGCGACGGCGCTCGAAGACGCGGCGCAGCGGCTGCGGCGCATCGAACGCGACCTGCACGACGGGGCCCAGGCGCAGCTCGTCGCGATGGCGATGAAACTGGGGCTGGCCAAGGAAGAGCTGGCCACGGACACCGTCGACCTCGACCAGGTGCGCACGCTCGTCGAGGCCGCGCACGGCAACGCCAAGCAGGCGCTGGTCGAGCTGCGCGACCTCGCCCGCGGCATCCACCCGGCGGCCTTGGACAAGGGACTCGACGTGGCACTGTCCACTGTGGCCACTTCAGCCGGGATGGCCGCGACGGTGTCCGTGCGGCTGGACCGTCGGCCGCCGCCGTCGCTGGAAGCGGTGGTGTACTTCGCCGCCGCGGAGCTGATGACGAACGTGGCGAAACACTCCGGAAAACCTTGCACCGTCACGATCGACGAGCACGACGGCGTCCTGCGCCTGACCGTGGCCGACCCCGGGCCGGGCGGCGCGGCGGTCGTGCCCGGCGGCGGGCTGGCCGGGATCGCGGAGCGGCTGCGGCCGGTGGACGGCGAGCTGACGGTGGTGAGCCCGCCCGGCGGCCCGACCGTGGTCACGGCCGAGGTTCCGCTGCCTCGCTAGGCTGGCCGCAAGGGGGGACGCATGCGGATCGTGATCGCCGAGGACTCGACCATCCTGCGCCAGGGCCTGGTCGAGCTGCTGGGGCTGCGGGGCCACGACGTCGTCGCGGCGGTGAAGGACGCGGAGGAGCTGCGGTCGGCCGTGCGCGCGCACCGGCCCGACGTGTCCGTGGTCGACATCCGCATGCCGCCTTCGCACACCGACGAGGGCCTGCGCGCGGCGATCGAGCTGCGCGAGGAGCTGGCAGGCTGCGCGATCCTGCTGTTCTCGCAGTACGTGGAGACGAAGTACGCCAAGCAACTGCTCGCCGACCAGGCCGGCGCGGTCGGTTACCTGCTCAAGGACCGCGTCGCCGAGGTCTCCGACTTCCTCGACGCACTGCGCCGGGTCGCGGCCGGCGAGACGGTGCTGGACCCCGAGGTCGTGCGTCAGCTCTTCGCGGCCACGGGCGGGACGGGGCCGCTCGCGGAGCTGACGACCCGCGAACGCGAGGTGCTCGACCTGATGGCGCAGGGCCGGTCCAACTCCGCGATCGCCGGCGATCTGTTCCTGTCGGCCGGATCCGTCGAGAAGTACGTGACGAGCATCTTCGCCAAGCTCGGCCTGCCGCCGTCGGAAGGCCACAACCGGCGGGTGCTCGCGGTGCTGCGCTACCTGGGTGTTTGAGCACCTACGCTGGCGAACATGTACTCCACCGAGCTAGAGGTGCACACCGGCAGCACCGCCGTGGTCCACGACCTCACCCACGAGGCCGAGAAGTTCCTGCGCGACGCCGACGCCACCGACGGCCTGCTGCACGTCTGGGTCCCGCACGCCACGGCCGGCCTCGCGATCCTCGAAACCGGCGCCGGCAGCGACGACGACCTCCTCGCCGCGTTGGAGGACCTCCTCCCCCGCGACGGGCGCTGGCGGCACCGCCACGGCAGCCCGGGCCACGGCCGTGACCACGTGCTGCCCGCGCTGGTGCCGCCGTACGCGACGATCCCTGTGCTGGGCGGCGTGCTCGCGCTGGGCACCTGGCAGTCGATCTGCCTGGTCGACACCAACGTCGACAACCCCGTGCGCAAAATCCGCTTCAGTTTTCTCTGCAGCTGAGCTGCCTCAACCGGCCGCGACCTCGACCGGCCGTTCCGCAGGCCGCGCTTCGGGCAGCTCGCGCCGTGGCCGGCCCGGCCACAGGGTCAACACCAGGCCCACCGCGAGCAGGCCGGTCAGCACCCAGACGCCCGTGGTCACGTCCGGGGCGCCCGGTACGCCCTGGAGAAGGCTGCGCAGGCCTTCGGTCGAGAAGCGGAACGGCGTCCACGACCACAGGAGCGTGCGGTAAGCCGGGTTGAGCAGTTCGGGCACCTGCCCGGCCACCGCGGGCGCCACGAGGTACAGCGGCGCCAGGATGGCCAGCGCCCGCAGGCCGAGGAGTCGCAGCAGGCCGGCTTGCAGCGCGGCGAACGCGGTGACCGTGAGGAACAGGAAGCCGAGCACGTCCCAGGTCAGCGGAAGCGTCGAGTCCCACAGCGCGGCGAAGCCCACGAGCACGCCCGTCACCAGCACGCCGCTGCCGAGCACCTGCGCCAGGCGCACCGGAACGCTCACGCGGCGGCCGGCGCTGAGCCGCACCAGCACGGCACCGGCGACGAGCGAGCCCAGCCACGCCAGCGCGCTGGCGGCCAGTGGCACGATCCGGCCGGCCGCGCTCGCCGGGTGCAGCATCTCGAGGCGCGGCTCGCCGGGCAGCGCCTGGGCGGCGCCCGCGAGGACCTGCTGCGCCACCTGCGTACCCGCCGGGTTCACCGCGCCGGAGAGCACGACGGTCGCGGCGGGGCCGGGACGAAGCTCCAGGATCCCGTAGACCTCCTTGTCCGCCAACAGGTTCCGCGCCTCGGCGGGGTCGGCGACGCGCCAGTCGAGCTGCGTGCCGCCGTGGGCGGCGACCTGGCGCGCCAGCCCGGCCAACGGCGGGGGCGCCGAAACCGCGACGGGCACGTGGTCGGGTGCGACCGTGGCCTGCGCCCCGAAGGTCAGGAACCCCAGCACCACGGCGGCAAGCGCACCCACCAGCACCGCGACCAGGGCGAACGCGCCCGCGGGGCGCCGAGTTGCAGCCGGCATGACGGCCTCCCAGTTATTCCTCAAGTGTTGAATTACGACCAAAGTAGGTCGCACCCTCCGGAAAGTCAACAGACGTTGAATACTTCCGCCGGTACCCTCACGGCCGTGACGACGACGCACGCGCACCGGCTGGTGCTCTGGGACATCGACCACACGCTCGTGGACCTCACGGGCGTCGGCAGCAGCTGGTACGCCACGGCCCTGACGGCCATGGGCACCGAGCTGCGCACCCACCCCGACTACGGCGGGCGCACCGAGCGCGCGATCACCGCCGACATCCTCACCACGCACGGCATCGAGGCGACCGAGGAGAACATCCAGCGCCTGTGGAGCGAGCTGATCGCCGTGGCCGACGAGGCCCGCGGCACGCTCCACGAAGCCGGCCGGGCCCTCGACGGCGCCGCGGCGGCACTGGCCGCGATGGCCGGCCACGGCGCCGTGCAGACGCTCGTGACCGGCAACCTGCCGGAGATCTCGGTGCACAAGCTCGCCACGTTCGGCCTCGACGAGCACCTGGAGCTGGAGATCGGCGGCTACGGCTCACTCTCGGCGCACCGGCCCGACCTCGTCCCCCACGCCGTGGCCGCGGCAACCGCGAAGCACGGCACGGCGTTCGCGCCCGGTGACGTCGTGGTGATCGGCGATACCCCCAACGACGTGAAGGCCGCCCTCGACAACGGTGCCGTCGCGGTCGCCGTCGCCACCGGGCACTACAGCGCCGAAGAGCTCGCCGCCTCGGGCGCCCACACCGTCCTGCCCGATCTCGCCGACCTCGACTCGGTGCGCAAGGCCGTGCTCGGCTGAGCGGCCAACCCCTGTTTTTCGCCCCGCACGGCGGTTTCGGCCGCGCGCCGAGGCCGCCGTGCGCGGTTCGCCCCTGGTCGAGCGGTGTTCCCTGAGCCCGCATCCGCCTTCGGGTCAGGGTTTTCTCCCTCCGGGGTCGCACTCCCCTAGGGGGACAAGTCGCTCCCACGACGGATGTCGGCTTTAGGTCCAGGCGCAAGACTCGGATCATGACGACCGCATCGCCGGCGGCGGGGACCGCCAGCGGTGCCGGCACGGGGGGACGCGGGCGGGCGGCCGGAAGGCCGAAACGCGAGCGGTTCGCCGTGCTCTGGCGCCGCCTTCCGTTCACCACCACCGTCGTGCTCGCGATCCTCGTGGCCGGAGCCGCGAGCCGCACGCTCTGGCAAGCCGCCGAGCACCAGCCGTCGTTCGCCTACTACGCCTACGGTTTGCCGTCGCTGGAACACGGCCGCTGGTGGACGCTGGCGACCGGCCCGTTCTTCGCGCTGCGGCCGCTGTTCTACCTGCCGATGGCCGGTACTTTCGCGCTGCTGACGGGGTTCGCGGAATGGCAGCTCGGCACGCGCCGCACGATCCTGGTGACCGTCGGCGGGCAGCTGGCCGCGGCCGCGGCGGCGATCCAGTTCCTCGTGCTGTGCCGCCATTCCGGCTGGACGTGGGCCGCGCACATCGCGACCACGCTCGACGTCGGCTTCTCCGGCGGCACGCTCGCGGCCATCGCCGTGGCCAGCGCGACGCTGCGCGCGCCGTGGCGGCTGCGGTTGCGCGCCGGGCTGTGCGTGTACGCGGGTGTCGCCATCGTGTACGTCGGCACGCTCGCGGATCTCGTGCACTTCTTCGCGCTGGTGCTGGCCTTGCCGCTCGGCCACCGGCTCGCGGGCAAGGCGCACCTCGCCGAACCGGTGCGGCCGAGCGTGCGCGAGTGGCGGCTGCTGGCGTGCGCGGGACTATTGCTGCTCACCGTGGCCGAAGTCGTGATGTGGCTCGTGCCGGGTGACGGCCCGTTCGGCCCGTCCGACGCGGTTTCCCTTTCGACGCCGGAGATCCTCGTCATGGCTGTGCTCGTGGTGCCGATACTCAACGGCCTGCGCCGCGGGTCGCGCGTCGCGTGGCGCTGGGCCGTCGGGCTGTGCGTGTTCGCGGTGTCGCAGGTGCTCGTGGTGAGCGGGGTCCTGGCCGTGGCGAAGCTGGTGCGTGCCGAGTACGACGGCCACGGGCTTTCGCTGTTCTTCGTGGACAATCTCTTGTGGACGATCGAGCTGGTGCTGCTGCTCGCGGCGAGCAGAGCGTTCCGGGTGCCGTCACGCCGGCGTCGCCGCAAGCTGCTGCGCGGCGGTCCGGACGCCAGCGTCGCCCGGCTTCTCCTGGGGCGCAACGGAGGCAGCACGATCTCGTGGATGACGACGTGGCCGCAGAACGCGTACTTCGTCGCCTCCGACGGCGCGTCCTACCTCGCCTACCAGCGCCATGCGGGCGTCGCGATCGCGCTCGGCGATCCCGTGGCGCCGTGCGGCTCGGCGGCTCGCGCGCTCACGGAGTTCCGGGAGATGTGCGAGAACTCCGGGCTCGTGCCGTGCGTGTTCTCCGCGACGGCCACCACCGTCGGTGTGACGCGCGAGCTCGGCTGGCAGCACGTGCAGGTCGCGGAGGACACGCTCGTCGACCTCGAACACCTGGAGTTCCGCGGGAAAGCCTGGCAGGACGTGCGTTCGGCGCTGAACAAGGCCGGCAAGGACGGCATCGAGTTCCGCCTGGTGCGCCTGGCCGAGCAGCCGCCCGCGATCCGCGAGCAGGTGCGCGTGCTCTCGGAGGAGTGGATCGGGGACAAAGGCCTGCCGGAGATGGGGTTCACGCTCGGCGGGGTCGCCGAGGCGATGGACCCGGCGACGCGCGTGGGGCTCGCGATCGACACGTCGGGCACCGTCCACGGCATCACGTCGTGGCTGCCGGTGCACACGGGCTCGGGCACCGTCGGTGGGTGGACGCTCGACGTGATGCGCCGCCGGCCGGGCGGGTTCCGGCCGGCGATGGAGTTCCTGATTGCATCGGCGTGCCTCGCGCTCCGCGAGGAGGGCGCGCGATTCGTGTCGCTTTCGGGCGCGCCGCTCGTGCGCAGCCGCGACACCGCGCCGGCGCGCGCGGTGGACCGGGTGCTCGACGCGGTGGGCGCGCTGATGGAGCCGTACTACGGGTTCCGCTCGCTGCACGCGTTCAAGGCGAAGTTCCAGCCGCGGCGCGAGCCGCTGTACCTGGCCTACCGCGACGAGGCCGACCTGCCGCGCATCGGCCTCGCGCTCGGGCGCGCGTATCTGCAGGGCACCGGGCTGAAGGACTTCGCGAAGCTGGCGTTGCGGCGTCAGCGCGTGGTCGGCGGCGGGGTGGTCGTGGACCGGTCGGCGGCCGGGACGCCGCGGTAGCTCTGCAGCAAGCGGACGACGTCGGCGCGGCTGGTGGTGTCGTCGGTGTAGGCGAGGAGAACCACGGACTGGGTCGCGGTGGCCAGGGCGAGGGCGCCGACGGTGACGTGCTTCGGAGTGCACGCCTCGGTGCCGTCCTGGGTGACATCGGCGAGCACCAGCCGCGCGGGACCGGTGGTCGTCTCGAGCTGCACGGTCGCGTCCTGCGCCGGCGTGTACGTCACCTTCGCGCCCGGGGCGTAGGCACTGCCGACGAGGTCGCCGACGGCTTTGCGGGCGGCGGCTTCGGCGTCGCCGCCTTCTTCCGTCGTGACGCCGGACCCGCCGCGCCGGCTGTCGCTGCCGCAGTAGCCGCGGCCGACGGACGCCGTGGTGCTGAGCGTGATCCCCGGCGAGGTCGCCGTGCCGTCCCAGCCGTGGACGACGCCGGGTTCGGGCGTCCAGCCCGGCGGGACGTCGTAGGCGAAGCTGCCGTCGCGCGCGGCCACGGACGACCAGCCGTCGACCACCGCGGGCACGACGACGTGCGGCTCGGGCTGGAAGGTGACCGGACCGCGGCTGGGCGTCGGCGGGCTCGCCGAGTGGTGGCGGGCGGCGCCGAAGAAGTTCATCGCGCCCACGCCGAGGGCGATCACGGCCACGAGGATCCACAGCGCCCGCGACGGCCGCCCCTTCAACCGCGTGGGTGGCCGGCCTGGTGGCCGGATGCGCCGGGGCTCCGCGCGTGGCGTGTGCCCGGCTACGGCGGGATCCTCGGCGTACCAAGGAATTCCACCGGCCTGCTCGCCTTGCGCCGACCACGGACCGGCAGCCGGCTCGGCAGCGGGCTGCCCGGAATCCGGGGAGCCCGCTGCCGGGAAGCCGGGTGCGTCAGCGGGTTCGTACCCGCCGACGCCGGTGAGTGCGGCGTTGTCCTCGTAGCCGCCGTCGTCCTTGCGGCCGGACCGGCCGAAGAGCCCCACCGGCGGGCGTCGTCAGGAGCGAACGAGCTTGACCAGGTGGCCGACCACGGAGTCGACCGGGATCTCCTCGCGTTCGCCGGTGCGGCGGTCCTTGACCTCGACCAGCCCGTTGGCCAGGCCGCGCCCGACGACGAGGATCGTGGGCACGCCCACCAGCTCCGCGTCGGCGAACTTCACGCCCGGGGTGGCCTTGCGGTCGTCGAACAGCACGTCGACGCCGGCCGCATCCAGCTCCGCGACGAGCTTCTCCGCGCCCGCCGCGATGGTCTCGTCCTTGCCCGCGACGACCACGTGCACGTCGTACGGCGACACCTCGCGCGGCCACACCAGGCCGGCGGTGTCGTGGTTCTGCTCGGCGAGCACCGCGACCAGGCGCGAGACGCCGACGCCGTAGGAGCCCATCGTGATGCGGATCGGCTTCGAGTCCGGGCCGAGGGCGTCGAGCTCGAACGCGTTGGCGTACTTGCGGCCCAGCTGGAAGATGTGGCCGATCTCGATGCCGCGCGCGGCGACGAGGGTGCCGTGGCCGTCGGGCGACGCGTCACCCTCGCGGACCTCCGCGGCCTCGATCGTGCCGTCGGGCGTGAAGTCGCGGCCCGCCACGAGGTCGAGCACGTGGTGCCCGTCCTGGTCGGCGCCGGTCAGCCACGCGGTGCCGGTGACCACGCGCGGGTCGACGAGGTAGCGGACGCCGTTCTCCTTCAGCGCCTTCGGGCCGATGTAGCCCTTGACGAGGAACGGGTTCTTCGCGAAGTCCGCCTCCTCCAGCAGCTCGACCTCGGCGGGCTCGAGCGACGCTTCGAGGCGCTTCAGGTCGACTTCGCGGTCGCCCGGCAGGCCGACGCCCAGGAGCTCCCACTCCTTCGCGCCCGGCTGGCGGATCTTCAGCATCACGTTCTTGAGCGTGTCGGCCGCGGTGAACTCGCGGCCGAGGCCCGCGGCGTTGAAGAACGCCACGAGCGACTCGATGGTCGGCGTGTTCGGCGTGGCGTGCACCTGCGCGGCGGGCAGGCCCTCGATCGGGCGCTCGGCCGGCGCGGGCGTGACCACGGCCTCGACGTTGGCCGCGTAGCCGGACTCCGTGCTGCGCACGTAGGTGTCCTCACCGGTCTCGGCGACGGCGAGGAACTCCTCCGACGCCGAGCCGCCCATGGCGCCCGACGTCGCGGCGACCACCACGTACTCGAGGCCGAGGCGGTCGAACAGCTTGATGTAGGCGTCGCGGTGCGCCTGGTAGGAGCGCTCCAGGCCCTCGTCGTCGAGGTCGAAGGAGTAGGAGTCCTTCATCACGAACTCGCGGCCGCGCAGGATGCCGGCGCGGGGGCGCGCTTCGTCGCGGTACTTCGTCTGGATCTGGTACAGCGTGACCGGGTAGTCCTTGTACGAGCTGTACTCGCCCTTCACAGTGAGTGCGAAGAGCTCCTCGTGCGTCGGGCCGAGCAGGTAGTCGGCGCCCCGGCGGTCCTTGAGGCGGAAGAGGTTGTCGCCGTATTCGGTCCAGCGGCCGGTGGCCTCGTAGGGCTCGCGCGGCAGCAGCGCGGGGAACTGGATCTCCTGCGCGCCGATCGCGTTCATCTCTTCGCGCACGACCTGCTCGATGCGGCGAAGCACCCGCAGGCCCAGCGGCAGCCACGAGTAACCACCCGGGGCGACCCGGCGGACGTAGCCGGCACGCACCAGCAGCCGGTGGCTGGGTACCTCGGCGTCCGCCGGATCCTCGCGCAAGGTGCGGAGGAACAACGACGACATCCTGGTGATCACGGTGGACTCCCTGCGCTGAGAGGCTGAGAAGATGAGCGGGGGTTGACCGACACAGCGTAGTCAACCGCCGTCCGGGCATTCCACCCGGTTATCGCGTGGTCGGCGTTTTGTCGGTGCCCCGGGCTAGCGTCGGCGGCATGGCACTCGAACTGGGCATGATCACGATCGACTGCGCGGACCCGCGGGTCCTCGCGGACTTCTGGACGCAGGCGCTCGGCGTCGCGGTCGAAGCGGACTACTGACCCTTCGTGATGCTCGCGCGCCCCGGCGGCGGCAGGCCCGCGCTGGCCTTCCAGCAGGTCCCCGAGCCACGCACCGTGAAGAACCGCGTGCACATCGACTTCTCCGCACCCGACCGCGAGGCGGAGGTGAAACGCCTGGTCGGGCTGGGTGCGAGCGAGCAGGATCGGCACGCGCAGCCGGGCATCGAGTGGACGGTGCTGGCCGATCCGGAGGGCAACGTGTTCTGCGTGGCGCAGGCGGGCGCGCACTGAGCCGGCGGCACTAGGTTGGCGGGCATGAGCGCGCGAGTTCTCCTGCCCTGGACCGACATCGAGCTGCCCACCGGGCTGGCCGCCGTGTACTACGACGGCGTGACCCTGCCCGGCGACGACCTGTCCGGCGTGGAGTTCTACGTGCTCCCCTACGACGCGGGGAGCGAGCCGCCGAAGCTGATCGGGAAGCTGCCTTCGCTGCGTGCGGTGCAGGCGCTGTCGGCCGGCGTCGAAGCGCTGGTGCCGCTGGTACCCGAGGGCGTCGCGCTCGCCAACGGCCGGGGCCTGCACGACCTCAGCGTGGCCGAGCACGCGCTCGCGCTGATCCACGCGTCCCAGCGGGACCTGCCGCGGTGGTTCGCGCAGCAGGCCACCGGGTCGTGGGAACGCGAGCACACGCGCTCGCTCGCCGACAGCCGCGTGCTGCTCGTGGGCTACGGCTCCATCGGCCACGCGATCGAGCGGCAGCTGCTGGCCGCCGAAGCGGTGGTCACGCGGGTGGCGAGCCATGCGCGCGAAGGCGTACACGGGATCGCCGAGCTGCCCGGGCTGCTGCCGTCGGCCGACATCGTGGTCTTGATCCTGCCCGAAACCGCGGCCACGAAGGGGCTGATGAGTGCCCGTGAGCTGGCGTTGCTGCCCGAGGGCGCGCTCGTCGTGAACGTGGGGCGCGGCTCCGCGATCGACACCGCCGCGCTGCTGGCCGAGACGACCACCGGCCGGCTGCGGGCCGCCCTCGACGTCGTGGACCCCGAGCCGCTGCCGGCCGACCATCCACTGTGGAGGGTGCCGGGCGTGGTGATCACGCCGCACGTCGCCGGCGGTTCGGCGTCGTTCTACCCGCGGGCCAAGAAACTCGTGGCCGAGCAGCTGCGCCGTTTCGTGGCCGGGGAACCGCTGCTGAACCGGGTTGAGTGAGGCTGTCGATCAACACTTCAGATCGGCAGCACGTAGCCGTAGTAGGTGTCGGCGACCTCGTAGCCGCAGCGCTCGTAGATGCCGACGGCGCTGTGGGCGTTGTCGGTGTCCACGGACAGGGCCGAGCGCTCGAACCCGGCGTCGCGGGCGTGGGCCAGCGTGTGACCGAGCAGCGCCGTCGCCACACCGCGGCCGCGCAGCTCCGACAGGGTGCCGACGTAGTCCACGTACAGCTCCTTCACGCCGGTGCCCGCGTAGTCCGACGGGTGGAACGCGCTGAGCACGAACCCGACCACCGCGTCGTGCGCCGGGGTCAGGAGCAGGAACGACAGGTCCCCGCGGAAGTCCTTCGCGCCCGTGATGCGGTGGCGCCAGGCTTCGGGTGACAGCTCGGCGCTGCCCCAGTGGCCGGAGAAGGTCGCGTTGCGGGCCACGCGGGTGAGGTCGTCGTAGCGCTCGTCGAACGCGACCACCTCGTAGTCGGCCGACAGCGGCCGCGCGGGCGGCAACGCGCTCAGGTCGGCGCGCATCTCGACGAACGACCGCGCGCGCCGGAACCCGGCCCGGGCCAGCGCGTCGAGGTACCAGTGCTCGTTCTCGTGCGCCCCGGCGTGCAGCTCCAGCGGCGCGTCGGGGAAGGCGCGCTCGTGCACGCGTTTGCCGGCGTCGAGGAACCACGTGGTGAGGTGCGCGGCGACGTCGGGCGTGCGGAACTCGGGATGCGTCATCGCTTCGACGCGCGGCATGTGCACCGGGTCGGCGGCGTCGCGGCGGCGGATGGCCGCGTAGCTCACCAGGCGGTCGCCGGCCCAGCCACCGGTGCTGGCGAGCGCGAGGTCGAGGTCGGGTCCCTGCATCTCCTCGCGCAGGTCGGCGGCGGTGTAGTGCTCGCCGGTGCGGTCCACCTCCTCGGCGGCCGCGAACACGGTCGCGAGCTGCTCCGCATCGCCGAGGGCGAGCGGGCGCCAGGTGAGCTCCATGACGTCAGCGTAGGCGGGCGCTGAACGGCGGCGCACCCCGATTACCCTCGTCGTGTGCTGGTGCTCCTCCCTCCTTCCGAGACGAAGGCCGACGGCGGCAAGGGCGCGCCGCTCGACCTCGAGACGCTGTCGTTCCCCGAGCTCAACCCCGTGCGGGCCAAGCTCGCCGACGCGCTCGTCGAGCTCGCCCAAGACGTGCCCGCGAGCCTCGCCGCGCTCGGCATCTCCGAGCGCCAGAGCCACGAGGTCGCGCGCAACGGGAGCCTGTGGACCTCGCCGACGCTGCCGGCGCTGCGCCGCTACACCGGCGTGCTCTACGACGCCCTCGACATCGGCAGCTTCACCCGCGCCGGCCTGGAGAAGGCCCACCGCCGCCTGGCCGTCACGTCTTCGCTGTTCGGGGTGGTCTCGGCCACCGACCCGATCCCCGCGTACCGCCTCTCGGGCGGCAACAGCGTGCCCGCGCTCGGCACCGTGCGCAGCCTGTGGAAGCCCGCGCTGGAGCCGGTGCTGCAGGACATCGAGGGGCTCATCGTCGACCTGCGCTCGGGCACGTACTCGGCGTTCGCGAAGCTGCGGCCCGGCGCGGTGACGGTGCGCGTGGTCACGGAGGACGCCGCCGGCAACCGCACGACCGTGAGCCACTTCAACAAGGCCTACAAGGGCCGGCTCGCCGCGGTGCTCGCGACCTCGCGCACCGAACCGTCCACTGTGGACGAGCTGGTCAAGGTGATCACCAAGGCGGGCCTCACGGTGGAGCGCACCGGCGAGCACGCCTTGGAACTGCTCACCGACGACTGAGCCGTCAGCCGAACCGTGAGGGCGAGCACGCCGTCAGCAGATCCGCCGGCAAGTCTTCGCCGAGCACGAGCGCGGCGATGAGCTTGCCCGCGTACGGCGCCAGCGTGAGCCCGGCCGGCCCGAAGCCGGTGGCCAGGAACAACCCGGGCGCGGCCTGGCCCAGCAACGGCAGCGTGTCCGGCGTCGCAGGACGGAAGCCGACGCGGGTCTCGGCGAGCGTCGCGTCGGCCAGGCCCGGCGCGACGGCCAGCGCCTGGTCCAGCACCTCGCGCTGGCCGGCGGCCGTGACCCGGTAGTCGAAGCCGGAGTCCGTCTCGCGCGTCGCGCCCGCCACGACACGGCCGCCCGCGAACGACAGCAGGTAGTGGCTCGACCGCGGCAGCACCACGGGCCACGCGGACGTGTCCGTGTCCGGCACGTCGAAGTGGCTGATCTGCCCGCGTTGCGGCGCCACCGGCACCACGATGCCGAGCGGCTCGGCCAGCGCCGCCGACCACGCGCCCGCAGCGAGCACCACGGCGTCGCCGGTCAGTTCCTCGTCGCCGGCGCGCACGCGGGAACCGGACAGCAGCGTTGCCTCCGCCGACACGAACCGCGCGCCCCGCTGCTCCGCCGCGGCCACGAGCGCCGCCCGCATCACCCGGCCGTCGACGCGGCCCGCGCCGGACAGGTGCACGGCGGACAGCTCGGGCGCCAGCGGCGGGAAGACCTCGCGCGCCTGCGCCGGGTCCAGCCGGCGCACCTCGCCCGCCTCGGGGGCGCCCGCGACCCGCTCGACCAGCCGCGCGTGGGCCTCGTCGAGCTCGGCCGGGTCCGCCGAGACGACCATCCCGCCGACGACCTCGAACGACGAGTCGTGCCCCTGCTCGCGCAACGCCGCGGCCAGCTCCGGGTAGTACGCCCCGGCGGCGGCCGCGAGCGGGTAGATCGCGTTGTCCCACCGCGAGGTCCAGGGGCTCACGATCCCGGCGCCGGCCTCCGTCGCGACGCCGGGCAGCCCCGCGTCCACCACGACGACGTCGGCCCCGCTGCCCGCGAGGTGGTAGGCCGTGGCTGCTCCGGCGATCCCGCCGCCGATCACGATCACGCGCATGCCTTCACCCTGCCCGCACTTCGCCGCGCCGTCGAGCGAGCACCGCCATCGCCGCGTTGTGCCCGGGGATCCCGCTCACGCCACCTCCGCGAACGGCGCCGGCGCCACACAGCAGCACGCGCGCGTGCGCGGTCTCGACGCCCCACTTCCCGGCGTCGGCCGGATCTTCGGCGTAGGGCCAGGACAGGTCGCGGTGGAAGATGTGCCCGCGCGGCAGGCCGAGCTCGGCCTCCAGGTCCAGCGGCGTCTTCGCCTCCACGCACGGGTTGCCGGCCGCGTCGCGTAGCAGGCAGCTCTCGATCGGCTCGGCGAGCACGCTGTCCAGCGACGCGATCGTGGCGCGCAACGCCTCGGCCCGCGCCCGCTCGTTGTCGGCCTCGAACAGCCGCGCCGGCATGTGCAGGCCGAACAACGTCAGCGTCTGCACGCCCGCCGCGCGCTCGGCCGGGCCGAGGATCGACGGATCGGTGAGCGAGTGGCAGTAGATCTCGCACGGCGGCAGCGCCGGGATCTTGCCCGCCGCGGCCTCGGCGTACGCGGTTTCGAGCTGCGAGTAGGTCTCGTTGACGTGGAAGGTGCCGCCGAACGCGTCGCGCGGGTCCACGGCGGCGTCGCGCAGGCGGGGCAGCCGCGACAGGACCATGTTCACCTTGAGCTGCGCGCCTTCCGGGCGCGGACCGGGCGCCGCCTCGCCGAGCAGCCGCGCGAGCGTGTCGGGGGCGACGTTGGCGAGCACGTGAGAGCCGACGGCCACGCGCTCGGTGCCGTCGAGCGTGTAGCGGACCTCGCCGTCGGGCGAGACCGACCGCACCTCGGCGCCGGTGACGAGCGTGGCCCCGGCGCCGCGGGCGGCGTCGGCGAGCGCGCCGGTGACCGCGCCCATCCCGCCCACGGGCACGTCCCAGTCGCCGGTGCCGTTGCCGATCAGGTGGTAGAGCAGGCAGCGGTTCTGCCGCAGGTCCTCGTCGCCGGCACCGGCGAAGGTGCCGATGAGCGCGTCGGTGAGCACCACGCCGCGCACGGTGTCGTCGTCGAACAGCCCGGTGAGCGTCTCGGCGATCGGCCGTTCGAACAACGTGGCCCAAGCTTCGACGTCGCCGATGCGGGCTTTGAGGTCGTCCCGGGTCGGCAACGGTTCGGTGAGCGTGTCGAACGTCGCCGCCGCCACGCGCCCCGCCAGCGCGTAGAACTCGCGCCACGCGTCGAAGTCCTTTGTGGACCCGGTGACGGCGCGGAAGGCCGCCGCGGTGCGCGCGTCGTCCCCCGTGTCGACAAGGAGACCGGTGTCGCCGGACGGCGTGTAGGACGACATCCGGCGCCGGCGCAGCTCGACGTCGAGCCCGAGGTCGGCCGCGATCTTCCGCGGCAGCAGGCTCACCAGGTAGGAGTAGCGCGACAGGCGCACGTCGACGCCGTCGAACGCGCGGAACGACACCGCCGCTCCCCCGATCTCGCCGCGTCGTTCCAGCACCAGCACCGAGCACCCGGCCCGGGCCAGGTAGGCCGCCGCGACCAGGCCGTTGTGACCGCCGCCCACGATCACCGCGTCGTACTTCCCGCCACCGTTCATGCGCCCGAGGCTAGGGGGCGGTAATTCGGTTGCGCGACCCCCGGACGGCCCGGCATGCTGCGGGCGAACCGGCGGGGTGCCGGTGGCCGACGGAAGCGAAGGAGGTGCGTCATGGCGATTGTCCGGGCGCTGACCTGCCCACTTCCGTCCGCCCCTCTCGGCTAGAGCCTGCGCGCTCGCCCGGTGGGGCACCCCGATCGAGGAGAACCCACCAGTGCGCGAGCACGACTACGAAGACCTTCACGCGTCCGATTTCGAGCGTCCCCGTCGTGGGCGGCGCTTCCGCGACGAACCCGAGCCGACCCGCCGGGGCCGGCTCACCGAGGGCGAGCGCGTCCGCCTCGCCCAGGCGCGCGACGACGCCTACACCGAAACCGACCTCCCGGACGGCGCCGACCGCTGGACCACCTGGGACGACGCCGACCAAGGCCCGCACCCGAGGCCCGACTGGGTGATCACGGAGCTCGCGGCCGTCGACACCGACCTGGGAGTGCTCAAAACCGGCAAGGAGGCCGACGTCCACCTCCTGCGCCGCACCCTGCCCGGCACGGACGGCGTGCTCCTGGCCGCCAAGCGCTACCGCAGCGACGAGCACCGCCTGTTCCACCGTGACGCCGGATACCTCGAAGGCCGGCGCATGCGGCGCTCCCGCGAGATGCGGGCCATGGCGGGCCGCACCTCCTTCGGGCGCAACCTGATCGCCGAGCAGTGGGCGGTCGCGGAGTTCGCCGCGCTGAGTCGCTTGTGGACGATCGGGGCACCCGTGCCCTATCCCGTGCAGCGCCACGGGACCGAGCTGCTGCTCGAGTTCCTCGGCGAGCCCGACGGCACGGCCGCGCCCCGGCTCGCGCAGCTGCGCCCGGAGCCCGACGAGCTGACCGAACTGTGGGACCAGGCGGTGTCGGCACTGGAACTGCTCGCCACGCAAGGGCTCGGGCACGGCGACCTGTCCGCGTACAACCTCCTGGTGCACGAAGGGCACCTGATGGTGATCGACCTCCCGCAGGTCGTCGACCTCGTCGCGAACCCGCGTGGCCGGGAGTTCCTGGAGCGCGACGTGCGCAACCTCGCGGGCTGGTTCCAGGCCCGTGGCCTGCCGGAACGCGTGACGAACGCCGAGGACCTCGTGGCGGACCTGGCCTACGCCGCCGGCCTCGGCTGAACGGCCGCCGGTACGGTGGGTGGCGTCGCGTCGCTCGGCCGTTCGGCCGCGTTCTCGAACGTGGCCCAGACCACAACTGCGACGCCGCCCACAACCGGACACCTGGGTGTGAAGCAGAAGCCCTGACTCCGGTACAGTGAACACAGACCGCAACCGGCGGCGTGGATGAGTTGGTGTCCGTCGCCTCCAAAGCCCACTGACGGGCTCGCGGTGAAATCCGAAGCATTTCCATCGGCGCTCGATGGTGGGAACTCCTGAGCGCGCCGGGTCCGTCCCTGTGAACGCCCATTGCACACCATCTTGCCCTGCCTGCGAGCGGGCAGCCCGGGCCTCCTTGCGACGTGCCACGTCCGAGAGGCATAAGTGACAGTCACGTTCAACTCCGGCCATTCCGCAGCGTCGTCCCACTCGGGGCCGGGCCGCGGTGACCGTACCGACCGCAAGCCGCGGCAGCGCCCCGCGCGTGGGGACTTCCTCCGCGACGACGCCGTCGAGACGGTGGCCACGAAGACCTTCGCGGAGCTCGGCCTGCCCGACGAGCTGCTGCGCGCGCTGGCCGAGGCCGGCATCAACTCGCCGTTCCCGATCCAGTCCGCCACGATCCCCGACGCCCTCGCGGGCCGCGACGTGCTGGGCCGCGCCCAGACCGGTTCGGGCAAGACGCTGGCGTTCGGCCTGGCCATCCTGGCCCGGCTCAACGGCGGCAAGGCCCGCCCGAAGCGCCCCCGCGCGCTCGTGCTGGTGCCGACCCGTGAGCTGGCCATGCAGGTGGCCGACTCGCTGACCCCGCTCGCCAAGTCGCTCGGCCTGTGGTGCCGCACGGCCGTGGGCGGCATGGCCTTCACCCGTCAGGCCGACGCGCTCTCGCGTGGCGTCGACCTGCTCATCGCCACCCCGGGCCGGCTGTCGGACCACGTCCGGCAGGGCACCGCTTCGCTGAGCGACTGCAACTTCATCGCGCTCGACGAGGCCGACCAGATGGCCGACATGGGCTTCATGCCGCAGGTACGGGAGATCCTCGACCTCACCCCGGCGCGCGGCCAGCGGCTGCTGTTCTCGGCGACCCTCGACGGCGACGTGAACAAGCTGGTGCAGCAGTACCTGACCGACCCGGTCACGCACTCGGTCGCGCCGTCGACCGCGAGCGTCGACACCATGGACCACCACGTGCTCCAGGTTTCGCACCAGGACAAGCAGGACATCATCACGCAGATCGGTGCCCGCGAGGGCCGCACGATCATGTTCGTGCGCACCAAGCACCACGTCGACCGCCTCACCGAGCGGCTGCGTGAGCAGGGTGTGCACGCGGCGGCGCTGCACGGTGGCAAGACCCAGGGGCAGCGCAACCGCGTGCTGGCCGACTTCAAGGAAGGCCACACCCCGGTGCTGGTCGCCACGGACGTCGCCGCGCGCGGCATCCACGTGGACGACATCTCCCTGGTGCTGCACGTGGACCCGGCCGCGGACCACAAGGACTACCTGCACCGCGCGGGCCGCACGGCGCGCGCCGGTGCGTCGGGTGTCGTCGTCACGCTGGTGACGCACGACCAGCGCCGCACCGTCCGCCGGATGACCGACCGGGCCGGCGTGCGCGCCGAGACCACGGTCGTCCGCCCGGGCGACGCGGAGCTCTCGCGCATCACGGGTGCGCAGGAGCCGAGCGGCGAGCCGGTGATCGAGCGTCGCCGCGAGTCGCCGCGCCGCAGCGGTGGCCGGGGCTTCGGCGGTGGCCGCGAGCGCGGTGAGCGCAGCTACGGCGAGAACCGCGACCGCGGTGGTTACGGTTCGCGCGAAGGCCGCCCGAGCTACGGCGGTCGTGGCCGGTCCGGCAACGGTTCGGGTCGCCCGCAGCGCCCGGGTCGTCCGCAGCGCCGTGGTTACGACAGCTGAGTTCCGAATCGAGGAAAAGCCCCGCCTTCGTGCGGGGCTTTTTCTTTTGTGTGGCAGGGCCCACGGTTCCGCGCGTGACGCGGGTGGGACACTGCGGGACGTGAACGCCATCCCGCAGCTGCCGCCCGAGAACGTCTTCGACTGGCTCGACACCGAGGCCGAGAAGCGCGCGGATGCGGGTCTGGTGCGGCGGCTGCGGGCGCGGCCCGCGCAGGCGGACGAGCTCGACCTGGCCGGCAACGACTACCTCGGCCTGGCGCGCGACAAGCGCGTTGTCGGCGCCGCCGCGGCCGCCGCCATGCGCTGGGGCGCGGGCGCCACGGGCTCCCGGCTCGTCACGGGGTCGACCGAGCTGCACGCCGAGCTGGAGCTCGAACTCGCGCGCTTCTGCGGCGCCCAGGCGGCGCTGGTGTTCTCCTCGGGCTTTGCGGCGAACCTCGGCGCGGTGACGGCGTTGTCCGGCGCGGAGTCGGCGATCGTCACGGACAAGTACATCCACGCGTCGCTCATCGAAGGCTGCCGCCTGTCGCGCGCCGACGTGGCGGCCGTGGCCCACGCGACGCCGTCGGCGATCCAGCACGCGCTGTCCACGCGCCGCAAGCCGCGTGCCCTGGTGGTCACGGACTCGGTGTTCTCCGTCGACGGCGACCTCGCCCCGCTGGGCGAGCTCGCGGAAATCTGCCGCGGCGCCGGTGCCGCCCTGCTCGTCGACGACGCCCACGGCTTCGGCGTTCTCGGCGAAGGCGGCCGCGGCGCCGTCCACGCGGCCGGGCTGTCCGCCTCGCCGGACGTCGTGACCACGCTGACGCTGTCCAAGTCGCTCGGCGCTCAGGGCGGCGCCGTCGTCGGCCCGCGGCGCGTGATCAAGCACCTGGTGGACACGGCGCGGAGTTTCATCTTCGACACCGCGCTCGCGCCCGCCAGCGTCGCCGCCGCCCTGACGGCTTTGAACGTGCTGAAGGCCGACCCTGCGCTGCCCACGAAGGTGACGGACAACGCGGGCAACATCGCCATGCAGCTCAAGGCCGCCGGCCTGCGCGCCAGCCTTCCCGACGCCGCCGTGATCTCGGTGCAGGCCCCCTCCGCCGAGGCCGCCGTCACGTGGGCCGAGTCCTGCGCCGACCAGGGCATCCGGGTCGGCTGCTTCCGCCCGCCGTCCGTGCCGGACGGCATCTCGCGCCTGCGCCTCACCGCCCGCGCCGACCTCACCGAGGCGGACGTGGACCGCGCCGTGAAGGTCATCACCGCAACGGCCCCCCGAGGCGCGGCTTCCTAGTTCGCCGCGCCTTCGGCGGGGTCCTTGGCGACGCGGCGCATGGTGATGTGCGGGATGCCGTCGTCGAGGAACTCGTCGCCTTCGGGCACGAAACCGAAGCGGGCGTAGAGGGCTTGGGCGTACGTCTGCGCGTCGAGGACGAACTCGTTGGTCGCGCCGGCCAGAGCGGCGTCCATCAAGGACGCGGCGAGGCCCTGGCCGCGGGCTGAAGCGGCCGTGACGACGCGGCCGATGCGGGAGACGCCGCCCGGGTCGGCGAGGACGCGCAGGTACGACGTGATGCCGTCCGCGGTCTCGAACCACAGGTGGCGCGTCGTGGGCAGGAGGTCACGCCCGTCGACGTCGCCGTAGGCGCACTCCTGCTCGACGACGAACACGTCGGCGCGCAGGCGGAGGATCGCGTAGAGCTGGGCGGCGGTGAGGTCGGGGCCGGTCGCGTGGTGCGGGGTCGTCACGACCCCTGCTTAACATAGCTCAGCCGCGGACCCGCCGCGGGGACGGCAGAGCTCAGCCGAGGATCCGCGCCTGCGACTGCGCGGCGATGTCGTCGGCGTACGTCGCCACGCGCGTGTACACACCGGGCTTGCCGGCCTTCGCGCAGCCGTCGCCGAAGGAGACGATGCCGATGAGGGTGTCGCCGACCACGAGGGGGCCGCCGGAGTCGCCCTGGCAGGCGTCGATGCCGCCGTCCGGGTAGCCGGCGCAGACCATGCTCGACGGGTCGTACGTGTCGTAGGCCGTCTTGCACGTGGAATCGCTGACCAGCGGCACGACGGCGCTGCGCAGGTAGTCGGAACGGTCGCCGCCGTCGGCGACACGGCCCCAGCCGAGGACGGTCGCCTGGGTGCCTTCGGCGTACTCCGCGCGGTCGCTCGCCGACGCGATCTTCGCCGGCCGGTAGGGCAGCTGGCCGCGCACGCTGAGCACCGCGACGTCGGCGCCCTTCGTCGGGTCGGAGAAGTCCGGGTCGACCCACTCGCGCGACACGGTGAACACCACGCCGTCGTTCGTGCGCTTGTCCTGGCGGCCCGCGACCACGCGAACGTTGTTGCTGGGCAACGCCGCGGCGCAGTGCGCCGCCGTCGCGACGGCCGTGGAGCTCACGATCACGGCGCCGCAGAACTGGTTCCCGTTCTGGTCGGCGAGGTACACCGCGTACGGGTGGTCGGACAGCGTGGCCTCGTCACCGCCGACGATCCGCGGCTGCGCGCCGGAAGGCGGCGTCGGAGCGTCCTGTGCCGACGCCGTGCTGACCGCGATCGGCACCGTCACCGCGGTCACGAGCAGGGCCCCGGCCGCGAGAAGGAGCGGACGGCGGAACTTGGCGGGCATGGGATTCCCCTTCGGCAGAGCATTTCGGCCAAGGCATTCGACCAAGGCGTTCGGCAGGGCATTCGGCGAGAGCGAGCAGCGGGATCGCGGCGCGTGAACGAGCAGCCGCGATTACCCTAAACGGAGCAGGCCCGAAATGGTGTCACTGGAACGGGTGGACTCAGCGCTTACGGAGCGCGTTTGATTGGCTGGTTCCATGCGACGGAGAGCGACGGCCGCGGTCGGCACCCTGATCACGTTCCTGCTGGTCGGCTGCAGCACGCCGGCGCCCTCGGTCCCACCCGGACCGCGGTCACCGAGCGCGACGAGCCGGACGAGCGCCCCACTCCCGACAACCCGGACAGCGACGACCCCGCCGCCCGTCACCTGGCAGGTGGGTGCACACCCGCTCCCCCTCCGTCCCGACGGCTTCGGCGAAATCCTCCCGACTCCACCCGAACTGGTGAACCGCGCCCTGCCGACGCGCGACTTCCTGCCGCCGCCGGCGGGCACGACCTACACGTCGAAGATCGTCCCCGTCCCCGCCGCTGTGCTCGCGCGCAGCACCTGGCAGGCCGCGTGCCCGGTGAAGTCGACGGACCTGCGGTACGTCACGCTCTCCTTCTGGGGCTTCGACGGCCGCACCCACACCGGCGAGCTGCTCGTGAACCGCACCGGTGCGCAGGCCGTCGTCACGGCGTTCGGCAGGCTCTTCGCGCAACGGTTCCCCCTCGAGGAGATGCGCGTCACCAGCCCCGAGGAGCTCGACGCCCCGCCCACCGGCGACGGCAACGACACGAGCGCCTTCGTCTGCCGTCCGGTCCGCGGCGAGACGAACTGGTCCGCCCACGCGTACGGGCTGGCCGTGGACGTGAACCCGTTCTGCAACCCGTACACGAAGGGACCGCTGGTGCTGCCGGAACTGGCGTCGGCGTACCTGGACCGCTCGCGCGTTCGGCCCGGGATGGTCGTCGCGGGTGGACCGGTCGTGCGCGCCTTCGCCGCCGTCGGCTGGAGCTGGGGCGGCGCGTGGACCTCGCCGGTCGACCGGATGCACTTCACAGCCACCGGCCACTGATCACGGGAACACCCGGTGCAGCCGCGCAGTTGACTAGGCTGGGAACGCCCGTTCTACGGCTTTCGGAGGAAGACTGTGCCGCACTACGACCTGGTGATCGTCGGGACCGGATCGGGGAACTCGATCCTCGACCCGCGCTTCGCCGACCTGAAGACGGCGATCGTCGAAAAGGGGACGTTCGGCGGCACCTGCCTCAACGTGGGCTGTATCCCGACCAAGATGTTCGTCTACGCCGCCGACGTGGCCGCGACGCCTTCCCACAGCTCCCGCTTCGGCGTGGACGAGGAGCTCAAGGGCGTGCGCTGGCCCGAGATCCGCGACCGCGTCTTCGGGCGCATCGACCCGATCGCCGCGGGCGGCGCGGAGTACCGGAAGAACCACGAGGACAACAAGAACGTCGACGTCTACCAGGGCGAAGGCCGCTTCACCGGCATGAAGGAGCTGCGCGTCAGCTTCACCGACGGGCGGCCCGACGAGGTCCTGACGGCCGACCGTTTCGTGCTCGCCGCGGGCGGGCGCCCGGTCGTGCCGGACGTCCCTGGCCTCGCGGAGACCGGCTACTACACCTCCGACACGATCATGCGGCTCGACGCCCTGCCCCGCCGGATCACCATCCTCGGCGGCGGTTACATCGCGGCGGAGTTCGCGCACGTGTTCGCGTCGTTCGGCGTGGACGTGACCGTGGTCCTGCGCTCGGGCGCGATGGTGCGCGGCGAGGACGAGGATGTGAGCGCCCGCTTCACCGAGCTGGCCGCGGAGCGCTTCGACCTGCGCCGGGACCGCAAGATCCTGCGCGCGCACCGCGAAGCCACGGGTGCGGTGCTGGAACTCGAAGGCCCGCACGGCGCCGAGACGGTGGAGACCGACCTCATCCTGGTCGCCATCGGCCGCACGCCGAACTCCGACGTGCTCGACGTCGCCGCCACCGGCGTCACCACGAAGGCCAGCGGCCACGTGATCGTGGACGACCACCAGGAGACGGTGGTGCCGGGCATCTACGCGCTCGGGGACATGTCGTCGCCGTATGAGCTGAAGCACGTCGCGAACCACGAAAGCCGTGTGGTGCAACACAACCTGCTGCACCCGGACGACCGCATCAAGGCCGACCACCGCTTCGTGCCGCACGCGATCTTCAGCTCGCCGCAGATCGCCTCGGTGGGCCTGACCGAACAGGACGCGCGCGCCCGCGGCGTGTCCTACGTCGTGTCCAAACAGGACTACGCCGGCATCGCCTACGGCTGGGCCATGGAGGACACGACGGGCTTCGCGAAGCTGCTCGCCGACCCCGCCACGGGCCAGCTGCTCGGCGCCCACATCATCGGCCCGCAGGCCTCGTCGGTCATCCAGCCGCTCATCCAGGCCATGAGCTTCGGCCTCGACGCCCGCAGCATGGCGCGCGGCCAGTACTGGATCCACCCGGCGATGCCGGAGCTGATCGAGAACGCGCTGCTGAACCTGCCGCTGGACTGAGGTTCCGGCGAGAAAAGGGCCTCCCCGCGTGGGGAGGCCCTTTTTCGTCGTCGGCTCAGACGAAGCGCGGCCGTCCGGCGAGGAAGCCGACGGACATCTGCGCGCAGGTCACGGCGATGAGGACGATGAGCGAGACGGTCCAGCCGCCCGTGGCGTCGTGGAGGAGGCCGAAGACGAAGGGGCCCACCGCGGCGAGCAGGTAGCCGTAGCCCTGGGCCATGCCGGACAGGCGCGCGGTGTCGGCGCCGGTGCGGGCGCGCAGGGCGATGACGGTGAGGGCGAGCGAGAAAACGCTCATGCCGATGCCGATCAGCACGCTCCACAGCAGCGGCGAGAAGGCCGGGGCCACGAGCAGGCCGAGCATGCCGGCCACGCCGCACACACCCATGCCGAAGATCCACCAGCTCTGGCTGCCCTGGCGGGCCGCGATGGGCGGGATGACGAGGCTGATCGGCACGGCGATCACGGAGATCAGGCCCAGCAGCAGGCCGGCGTCGCCCTTGCTGACGCCCGAGTCGATGAAGACCTGCGGAAGCCAGCCCATGACCACGTAGGCGATGAAGGACTGCAGGCCGAAGAAGATCGTGACGATCCAGGCGAGCGGGCTGCGCAGGAGGGAGCGCCCGCCGGCGGCGCTGGCGGCCGGTTTTGCGGCGCGGCCGGTGCCGCGCGCGGCGAAGAGCCACACGGCCAGCGCGAGCGCGCCCAGCACCGCCCACGAACCGAGCGACAGGCGCCAGCCGCCGAACGCCGTCTCCAGGGGCGGGCTCGCGGCGGACCCCGCGGCGCCGCCGCCTTGCAGCGCGGCCGTGTAGACGCCGGTCATCATGCCGACGCGCGTCGGGAAGGAATCCTTGATCACCACGGGGATGAGGACGTTGATGAGCGCGATGCCCGCCGTCGCGACGAGGGTGCCGCCGAGGACCACGAGCTGACCGTCGACGACGCGCAGCACCAGCCCGGCCGTGAGCACCGCCAGGGCGAACCCGATCGCGGAGCCGATGCCGAACCGGCGGGAAAGCAGCGGCGCGGCCATTCCCGCGCCGGCGAAACACAGGCCGGGCAACGTCGTCAGCACACTCGCCCAGATCGCCGACGCGCCGAGGCTGCCACGCATCTCCGCGAGCAGCGGGCCGACGCTCGTGATGGCCGGGCGCAGGTTCAGCGCCGTCAGCACCACCGCGACGGCGAGCAGCACGCCGCCCGCGATCACCCCGGGCCGGCGCACGCCGCCGGACTCCTCGTCTTCGATGCCGCCTTCGAGTTCGAGCTCGAGGCGGTCGGAGTAGGAGGCGGGGTGCGGGGTGGGATCCCAGGAATCGACGGACACGTCAGCTACTATCGCATACATAGGATGATTGGATGAAGGGATTAATCCTGTGCCTCTCGCCACCACCCGGCGCGCGGGCCTGGTCGACCAGGTCATCGACCAGCTGCGCGACGCGATCGCACAGGGGGAATGGCCGGTCGGGCAGCGCATCCCCACCGAGCCCGCGCTGGTCGCCCAGCTCGGCGTCGGGCGCAACACCGTGCGCGAGGCCGTCCGCGCGCTCGCGCACACCGGCATCCTCGAAGTCCGCCAGGGCGACGGCACGTACGTCCGCGCCACCAGCGAGGTCTCCGGCGCCCTTCGGCGCCTGTGCGGCACCGAGCTGCGCGAGATCCTGCAGGTCCGTCGCACCCTGGAGGTCGAAGGCGCGCGCCTGGCCGCCACCGCCCGCACCGACGCGGAAGTCGAGAGCCTGCGCGTGCTGCTCCAGCGGCGCGACTCCGACCAGCTCGACGGCCGCGTCGACGACTTCGCCCGCACCGACGCGGAGTTCCACCTCGAGATCGTCCGATGTGGACACAACGGCCTGCTGTTCGAGCTCTACCGCGGCCTGATGGAGGCCATCACCGCCAGCGTCGCCTCCACCTACGACCACCCCGACCACGCCGAGCTCGCCCAGCACCGCGCCATCGTCGACGCCATCGAAGCCCGCGACCCGGCCGGCGCCGCCCAGGCCGCCGGCGACTTCCTCGACGAAATCCTGGCGCGGGCCGAGGAATCGGGCAAAACCGCCGACTGACGAACGCTTTCGCACGGGCTCCGACCCGGCTCGCTGCCCGCGAACCCGGGACGATTCCTCGCCCCGCCGCCCGAGCCGACGCCGCCGATGCTCGCGGAGTGCCAACGCTCCTTGTGCCGCGCTGAGGAAGTCAGCGACCGCCGCTTGCTGACCGAAATCGCTCGCCACACGGCGACCCGAGCGGCTCCCGGCAGGTCTGCACCACCAAGGCCGCGCGACACTCCCGGCCGCTTCTCGCGGCAGCGACCCGGCCCCGAGGCCACGCCCCCGCCACGACCGACGAACAGCCTCACCCGCCCGCGTGAGACTTGAACGTGAAAGTCTCTCAGATAAGTTGCGGCAGTTCCCGCCGCCGCGCGAGAGTTCGATCACCATCCCCCGGACGAAGAGGTCACCTCGTGCGCCGTTCGCCCCTTGTCGTGTTGCTCGTGGTTGCCGGGCTGGTCGCCGGTGCCACCGCCGCGGCCGCCAGTACGCCGTCGTTCCGCAAGTACGTCGCGCTCGGTGACTCGTACACCGCCGGGCCGCTGATTCCGTGGCAGCAGCTGAGCTGGTGTTTCCGGTCGAACAACAACTACCCGTCCTGGCTCGCGACGCGGCTGGGGATCTACGACACGGCCGGCGCGTTCACCGACGTCAGCTGCTCGTCGGCCGACACGTCGAACATGACGCAGCCGCAGGTCACGCCGTCGCCGAGCATTCCGCTCTCGACGCAACAGCCGCAGTTCGACGCGCTGCACGCCGACACCGACCTGGTCACCATCGGCATCGGCGGCAACGACGACAGCGTCTTCGGCGACCTCACCGGCACCTGCCCCACGCTGCGCGCCGACGACCCGACCGGCGCGCCCTGCCAGGCGCACTACACCGTGGACGGCGTGGACACCATGGCCGCCGCGGTGCAGGCGACCGGCCGCAACGTCGCGAAGGTCGTGCAAGGCGTGAAGGACCGCTCCCCCGCCGCGACGATCGTGCTCGTCGGTTACCCGCGCCTGCTGCCGCCCACGGGCACGTGCCCGAGCGTGATCCCGTTCGCCGACGGCGACTACGCGTGGGCGGACGGCATCGAGCAGAAGCTCAACGCCGCCATCGAAGAAGCTGCACAGAGCGAAGGCGTGCACTTCGTCGACACCTACGGCCCCAGCCTCGGCCACGACGCGTGCGCCGGCCGCGCCGCGTGGGTCAACGGCCAGAGCACCAACGTCTTCGAGGCCGTGGCCTACCACCCGTTCAAAGCCGGGATGGAAGCCGAGGCCGGCCTGATCGCGCAGGAGCTCGGCGTGCAGGGCAGTGCCAAGGCACCGGCGCCGAAGAGCAAGGCCGACCCCGCTCAGCTGGCCCGGGCCGCGCACCTCACGGGAGCGTGAGGATCTCCGCGCCGTCGGCCGTGACCACGAGGGTGTGCTCGAACTGGGCCGTCCACTTCTTGTCCTTCGTGGTCACGGTCCAGTTGTCATCCCACACGTCGTAGTCGATGGTGCCGAGGGTGATCATCGGCTCGATCGTGAAGGTCATGCCCTCCTCGATCAGCGTGTGGACCGAGGGCTCCTCGTAGTGCAGCACCGTCGGCGCGGTGTGGAACGCCGGGCCGACGCCGTGGCCGGTGAAGTCGCGCACCACGCCGTAGCCGAAGCGCTTGGCGTACGCCTCGATCACGCGGCCGATCACGTTCAGCTGCCGGCCGGGGCGCACCGCCTTGATGGCGCGCGCCGTGGCCTCGCGAGTGCGCTCGACGAGCAGCTTCGCCTCCTCGGAGACGTCGCCGGCGAGGAAGGTGGCGTTGCAGTCGCCGTGGACGCCGCCGATGAAGGCGGTGACGTCGATGTTGCAGATGTCGCCGTCCTCGATCACGGTCGAGTCGGGGATGCCGTGGCAGATCACCTCGTTGAGCGAGGTGCAGCACGACTTCGGGAACGCGCGGTAGCCCAGCGTCGACGGGTAGGCGTGGTGGTCGAGCAGGAACTCGTGCACGACCTTGTCGATGTCGTCGGTGCTCGCGCCGGGCTTGACGGCCTTGCCGCCCTCCTCCAGCGCCTGTGCGGCGATCCTCGACGCCACGCGCATGGCCTCGATCACCTCGGGCGTGCGCACACCGTTGCCGGTGTCCCGCTTCGGCGCCGGCCGGTCGACGTACTCGGGGCGGGCGATGTCGGCGGGAACGGCGCGGCGCGGAGTCTGGACGCCGGGCTTCAACGGGGCACGAACGGACATGCCCTCCAGACTACGACGTCACTTCGCGGCCACGCCCGCGAGGAACCGGTGGGCGGCGTCGACGGCCGGTTTCGACGAGCCGGCGTCGGTGAGCAGTACCGCGAACGCCAGGTCGCCCTGGTAGCCGACGAACCAGCCGTGGGAGTGCGTGCCGTCGCCGAACTGGGCCGTGCCGGTCTTCCCGCGCACGTCGGGCAGATCACGCAGGGCGGTGGCTGTGCCGGTGGTCACGACGTCGCGCATCATCGAGCGCACGGCGTCGAGCACCTCCGGCCGCGGCGCCGGGCCGAGGCCGCTCACCTTGGCGGGCTGGCCGCGCACCAGCGTCGGAACGGGGACTTTTCCGGACTGCACGGCCGCGGCGGCGAGCGCCATCCCGAACGGGCTCGTGACCACGGTCCCCTGCCCGAAGCCGTTTTCCGCCCGCTGCACCACGGAATCGGTCTTCGGCGCCGACCCGGTGACGGTCGTCAGGCCGGGGATCACGAAGTCGGCGCCGATGCCGAGCGAGCGCGCCGCGTCGGCGAGTGCCGTCGGCGAGAGGTCGGCCGACAGCTGGGCGAACGTCGTGTTGCACGACTGCGCGAACGCCTTGGCCAGCGGCACCGTACCGAGGTCGAAGCGGCCTTCGTTGGGCACCACGCGGCCGGCGAACGTCACCGTGCCCGGGCAGGCGACCGGTGAGTCGACCTTAACGCGGCCGGCCGTGAGCGCGGCCGTCGCGGTGACGATCTTGAACGTCGACCCCGGCGGGAAGCGGCCGGTGAGCGCGAGCGGTCCCTGTTCGTCGGCGGGCTCGTTCTGGGCGACGGCCAGCAGCTGCCCCGTCGACGGCTGCAGCGCCACGATGGCCGCGGCGGTCTTCACCGGTGCCAGGGCCTTCTCGGCGGCGGTCTGGATGTGCGTGCTGAGCGTGCTCGTGACGGCCGGCGGCTCCTTGGGCGGCACGGCGTCGAGCTCGCTGGCCTCGCTGCCGGTGACGTCGAGCGAGACGATCCGCCAGCCCGCGCCGCCCGCGGCCTGCTGCTCGACCATCGAGCGCAGCGCGGGCAGGATCTGGCGGCCGGTGTCGCGGTTGTCGGGCAGGAGGCGTTCCTGGCTCGTGAAGCGGACGCCGGGCAGGTCGTAGATGGTGGGCTTGACCTGCTCGTAGTCGGTGTCGCGCAAGGAAAGCACGGGGTAGGCGGCACCGGGTTTGGTGGCCTTGATGCCGTCGAGCACGGAGCGGCCGGTCACCGTCGGCTCGAAGCGGTGCAGTGCCGAGCCGAGCTTGCTGGCGACGGCCGTGGTGTTGCCCGTCTTCGCCGGGTCCACGACGACGCCGATCACGGTCTGCGGGCGCAGCAGCGGGAAGCCGTCGCGGTCGAGCACCGGCGCGGGTTCGGCCGGGTCGGCCACGATCGCGATGCTCTGCGACGGCGCCAGCTGCGGGTGCACGACGGTGGGCTGCCAGTGCACCTGCCAGCCGTCTTCGGCCGAGCGCAGCTGGGCGTCGGAGGTGTAGCTCCAGGTGCGGCCCTTGGGCAGGTGCCAGGTGAGGCGGTAGCCGCCGGTGGCGTTGTCGCCCGACTGCTTCACGGTCTCCTCGCTCGCCTCGATCGACTCGGGTTTGAGCGCGGTGCGGACCTGGGTGAGCAGGATCTTCGCGGCGTCGGGTGAGTCGGTGCGCGCGGCGGCCGCGGCGACGTCACCGGTGCTGACGGCGGTGAGGAAGGCGGCGAGGGTGTCTTCGGGTCCGTCGGAGGAGAACAGGCCGCAGCCGGCGAGCGGCAGGACGGTCGCGACGGCGGCGGTCAGGGCCGCTGCGCGGTGTCGACGGTGCGGGTGCCGACCAGGTGCCATGCGTCGGATCGAACCAGCCCGGCGGGCGCGTTCCGGGCCGAAACGCCGACCCGGAAGGGCGAATCGGGTTCAGAACAGGACGGTCGCGTACTGGCCGACCTGCTGGAACCCGATCCGGCGGTACGCGGCGAGGGCGGGGCTGTTGAACGCGTTGACGTAGAGGCTCGCGGTGCGGCCGAGGCCGTGGACGAGCCGGTTGACGACCGCGGCCGTGCCCGCGGTGCCCAAGCCCGCGCTGCGGCGCTCCGGGTGCACCCACACGCCCTGGATCTGGCCGACGCCGGCCGACATCGCGCCGATCTCGGCCTTGAACACGACCTCGCCGTCTTCGAACCGGGCGAACGCCCGTCCGGTGGCGATCAACTCGCTCACGCGGGCGCGGTAGCTGGCGCCGCCGTCGCCGCTGCGCGGGTCGACGCCCACCTCCTCGATGAACATCGCGACGGCCGCGGGCAGGTAGCGGTCCAGCTCGTCGGGCCGCACCGCGCGCACGTGCGGGTCGGCTTTCACGTGCGGGCTGCCGTCGAGCGCCATCAGCGGCTGGTCACCCCGCACTTCGCGGGCGGGCCCCCACTCGCTCGACAGCTCGTCCCACAACCCCAGCACCTGCTCGGCCGGCCCGACGAGCGACGAGCATGTGCGCTGGCGGCGCAACGCCCGGTCCGCGAACGACCGCAACGCCGACGCGTTGCCGCGCAACGGAATCAGGTTCGGGCCGGCAAAACACAACCCCTGGAACCGCGTGGACCGCCCCGGGCGGCCGTCGGAAGCCCAGAGCTCGCCACCAAGCCGCCACGGGTCGAGGCCCGCGGCCTCGACCCTGGCGCTGACCATGCAGCTGCTCACCGGGTCGGCGGCCAGTGCGGCGCGCACTGCCGGATAGTCCCGATCGTCGAGCAGCCGTGCACCTGCAAGCCGCAACACAGTGTCCAGAGTGCCAGATGACGCGGATGAACGGAACGCAAGCCCACCGACACGCTCAGATGAACGGCACAATCGGACGTATGCAGCGCTACACGTACAAGGTCGTCGAACTCCGCGAGAAGATGCTGGGCGGCAAAATGTCCGGCGACAAGCTGGAACGCCTCCTCAACGACGAGGCCAGCGACGGATGGCAACTGAAGACCATCACCTCGGCTGACGTGAAGGGCCGGGTGGGACCTGGAGGGGTGGACGGACTGTTGGTGACGTTCGAACGACCGGTCCAGTAGCCGGTCGCGGCGCGCCGGCGGCCGGGTTTCGAGGCTCGGGGCCGACGGGACAAACCCCCGCCCTCGCAAGGGGGCGTCCCTCGTCCATTCTATCGCCCGCCCCCGACAAAACCCGTGGCCAAGTTCCGAACCGGCCGAGTTGTCCACAACTCGGCGACGGTATGGACAACTCCGGCCGTGATCGAGGCCTGCAGGCTCGGTCCGACGCGAACGCCCGGTTCTCTGCGCAAGACGAGGAACAGCACAAGCACCAAGCGGCGCTCACGCGCCCCGGTAGGTGCCGATCGTCCAGCTGTTGCCCTCCGGGTCGCGCAGGCTGAAGGTGTGTGAGCCGTAGTCGGTGTCGTGGGGGGCGAGGGTGATGTCGGCGCCGGAGGCGGCCACGCGGGTGTGGATGGCGTCCACGTGGTCGGAGACGACGTAGATCGCGCCGGTGCCCGGCTTCATGGCGTCGTGGACGTTGTCGGCGGGGCCATCGCAGCTGCCGAGCATCACGCCGCCGCCTTCGGGCCAGCGGAGCTCGGCGTGGGCGATGGCGCGCTCGGCGCCACCGGGGGCCACCAGCGTCTCCTCGAAGCCCAGGACGTCGACGAGGAAGCGCACGGCCGCGGGGGCGTCGTCGTAGCGGAGGGCGGGCCAGACTGTCGGTTGAGGTGTCATGCCGTCGAGTCTGGTTCCGCGGGCACCGAGTCGTCTTGGAGGAACGGGAGCTCTTCGGCGATCCGAGGCGAAACGATCGAACCCGATCCTCCGACTGATCGGCATGCGAATTGGCCAAGGCGGCATGTTCACCGCCTTCATCACTGCAATCGGACTCCTGGTGCTGCTCGCCGTCGGCATCGCCACCCGCCAAGACGCCGACTGGTGGGCAGCATGGGGCAGCTGGGCTGGTGGGATCGGCTCAATCGCCGCAGCCGTGGCCGCGCTCTGGATCGCCCGCCGAGGATGGGAACTCGACGAGCGGAAAACCAGCGAGCGCAATGCACGCAAGTTCGCGGTGTGGGTGACTTCCAACGGCGGTCTCACGCCTGTCGCCCTGTTCGCGAACACCACCGACCTGCCCGTTTACGACGTTGTCGTCAAAACGCGAGTGCTCACCTTCAACCACACCTTCAACCTCGGCACCCTGTCAACGACCGAGCGAGTGGGAGCCGAACTCCCCGCGATCGGGCGGCGACTCACGCATTCGATTCGAGCAGACGTGTTCACGAAAATCGGTCAGGCCGCCTACTACGAGCCCAGTGCAGACGGTCAACGGGCGGCCAGCAACACTGCCTATGTCGAAACACTCGACGCCATTCGGAAGATCGAGTTGACCGTCACGTTCAGACAAGGCGAGTACCGCTGGCGCGCGACCGGTGCAGGCAGGTTGAGCCGTCTTTGACCTGGTGAGAACAGCCTCAGGCTTCTGGTTCCGCGGGCACCGAGTCGTCTTGGAGGAACGGGAGCTCTTCGGCGATCCACGTCCGCGGTGAGCACCCCGCGAGAGCGCGCCATTCGTTCGACAGGTGCGCCTGGTCGTAGTAGCCGGCGTCGACGGCCACCGTGGCCAGGTCCGAGGCGCCGGCGCGCAGGAGGCTGCCGGCGCGTTCGAAGCGCAGCACGCGCGCCACCTGTTTCGGGGCCAGGCCGACCTCCGCGCGGAAGCGTTCGCCGAGGTGCCGGCGGCTCCAGCCGACCGACGAGGCCAGGTCCGTCACCCGCACGCCGCCCGAACGCGCCCGCAGGAGCCGCCAAGCCTCGCCCAGCTCGGGAGCCGGAGGGGGCGTCGACGCGGCCGAGGCAACCAGCACCTCGTCCAGCACGGCGAATCGCGTGGGCCAGTCCGCAGCTTCGAAGAGGCGCGAAGGCAACGAAGCCCACGGCCGGCCGAACTCGGCCAGGTCCACGACCCGCCCGCTCAGCTCCGCGGCCGTCACGCCGAGCAGGGAACGCACGCCCAGCGGATCCAGTTCGATGTGCAGGCCGCACTGCACCCGGTCCTGCGTGATGAGCGCCGGCGAGGTGTGCAGGCCGCCGACCAGCGCCTGCAGCGTGCCCGAGCCGGGCAAGCCGGCGAAGCGGATCGGCTGCTCCAGGCTGATGATCAGCGTCACGTGCCGCGACGGCAGGCCGCGGTGGACCGACAACGTGACGTCGTCCTGGGCGTAGCCGATGTAGCGCGTGACCAGCGGCCGCAGCACCGGGTGCGGCAAGCGGGTGGCCCAGCTGTGACTCACCTGACCAGCGTAGGCCGGAAGGCGCCGGTTTCTGCTACCACGGACAGCGGGGGCCACCGGAGAAGGGACGCGGCAGTGACCATCCAGGAGCAGGCCCAGCAACTCGAACTGCTGGCCGACTCGGTGCCCACCGGCATCGCCCTCGCGACGAAGGGCGAGCTGGAGGACCTGCAGTCGCAGGTGCTCGGGCTGCTCGGCGAGACGTCCACCGCCACGTCCATCCAGGGCGCGATCCAGCTGGCCAGCCAGCAGATCGACGAGGTCGCCGCGGCGCTGGAGAACGTGCGCATGCAGATCAAGGACGCCGCCCAGCACCACCTGCAGGGCTGAAAAAACCGGCCCCGCACCCGAAGGCGCGGGGCCGGTGCGAGAAAAACTCAGCCGACCGTGACGCTCGGCGAACCCTCGCCGATGCTCTCGCCGGCTTCCTCGGCGATGCGCATGGCCTCTTCGATCAGGGTCTCCACGATCGCGTGCTCGGGCACGGTCTTGATGACCTCGCCCTTCACGAAGATCTGGCCCTTGCCGTTGCCGGACGCGACACCCAGGTCGGCCTCGCGGGCCTCGCCGGGGCCGTTGACGACGCAGCCCATGACCGCGACGCGCAGCGGGATCTCCATGCCCTCCAGACCGGCCGTGACCTGGTCTGCGAGCGTGTAGACGTCCACCTGCGCGCGCCCGCACGACGGGCACGACACGATCTCCAGCTTGCGCGGCCGCAGGTTCAACGACTGCAGGATCTGCGCGCCGACCTTGACCTCCTCGACCGGCGGGGCCGAGAGCGACACGCGGATGGTGTCGCCGATGCCCTGGCGCAGCAGCGCGCCGAACGCGACGGCCGACTTGATCGTGCCCTGGAACGCGGGCCCGGCCTCGGTGACACCGAGGTGCAGCGGGTAGTCGCACTGCTCGGCGAGCAGCTCGTACGCGCGGACCATGACCACCGGGTCGTTGTGCTTGACCGAGATCTTGATGTCGTGGAAGTCGTGCTCGGCGAAGAGCGAGGCCTCCCACATCGCCGACTCGGCCAGCGCCTCGGGCGTGGCCTTGCCGTACTTCTCGAGCAGGCGCTTGTCGAGCGAACCGGCGTTGACGCCGATCCGGATCGGCGTGCCGTGGTCCTTCGCGGCCTGCGCGATCTCCTTGACCTGGTCGTCGAACTTGCGGATGTTGCCCGGGTTCACGCGCACGGCGGCGCAGCCGGCCTCGATGGCGGCGAACACGTACTTGGGCTGGAAGTGGATGTCGGCGATCACCGGGATCTGCGACTTCTTCGCGATCGCGGGCAGCGCCTCGGCGTCGTCGGCGGACGGGCACGCGACACGGACGATGTCGCAGCCGGCGGCGGTGAGCTCGGCGATCTGCTGGAGGGTGGCGTTGACGTCGGAGGTCAGCGTCGTCGTCATCGACTGGACGGAGATGGGGAAGTCGCTGCCGACACCGACGGAACCCACGTGGAGCTGGCGGGTTTTGCGGCGCTCGGCGAGGACGGGGGGCGGCAGTGCAGGCATACCTAGCGCGACGGTCACGTCCCCAGCCTACCTACTCCATCCGGCCCTGCTTCAACGAAGTCAACCGTCACGGTGAGCAGCGTTACCCCCGGTCGGGGGCCCACCGGCCGGGTAGTGACCCGACCGGTGGGACCGGTTACTGCAAGCGAATCGGGTTCACGATGTCCGCTGTGACCGTCAGTAGAGTGATTCCGCCGCCGATCACGACCAGCACCATGGTGACGGCCGAAAGCTTGGTGTAGTCGACCGGTCCGCCCGCCGCCTTGCCACGCAGGCCGCGCAGCCAGTCGCGCACCTTCTCGTACCAGACGACGGCGATGTGCCCGCCGTCCAGCGGCAGCAGCGGCAGCAGGTTGAACACGCCGATGAAGAAGTTCAGGCTGGCCAGCAGGAAGAAGAAGATCTGCCACAGGCCCTGCTCCACGGCCTCGCCGCCGATCCGGCTCGCGCCGACGACGCTGACCGGGGTGTTCGGGTCGCGCTCGCCGCCGAAGATCGCGCTGACCACGGCGGGGATGCGCTCGGGGAACTCCACCAGGCGCTGCGCGGTCTGGGCGAACATGTCGCCGGTGAAGGAGAACGTGGCGCCGATGCCGGTGATGCCGTTGTAGTGCAGGTACAGCGGCGGGATCACGGTGGAGGCGCCCATCATACCGACCTCGTGGACCTTCCCGTCGGCGCCCAGCCGCTGCACGCTCGGGATGTCCACCACCAGGTTCAGGGTCTGGCCGCCGCGCTGCACGGAGATCGGCGTGGGGCCCTTCGCGGCCTGCACGACCTGCAAAACGTCGGTCCAGCTCGCGGTGGGTTTGCCCGCCACGGAGACGATCTTGTCGCCCGCCTTGATCCCGGCCGTCGCGGCCGGAGTCGGCGCGCCGGGCGGGCACGAGGTGTCGCTCAGCTGCTGCGTGGTGGTGGCCGCGCGGGCGCAGGAGGTGCTCTGGATGACCGGCTGCACCGGCTCCGACGCGGCCGCGATGTTCGGCAGGCCCATCGTGACCGACATCAGGTACAGCACGATGAAGCCGAGGATGAAGTGCGTGATCGAGCCCGCCGACATCACGACGGTGCGCTTCCACGTCTTGAACCGCCACATCGCGCGCGGCGCCTCGTCCGGGGTCACCTCGTCGAGCGCCGTCATGCCGGCGATGTCGCAGAATCCGCCGAGCGGGATCCACTTCGCGCCGTACTCGGTCTCACCGCGCTTGAACGAGAAGATCGTGGGCCCGAAGCCGATGAAGTACCGGCGGACCTTCATGCCGAACATCTTGGCCGTGACCATGTGGCCGGCCTCGTGCAGCGCGACGGAGATGCAGATGCCCAGGGCGAACAGCACCACCCCGATGATGTAGGCGAGCACGCGCTACTTCCCCTTACCCAGCATCGATCCTGCGCGCCCTCGAGCCCAGCGCTCGGCGGCGAGTACGTCCTCGACGTCGCGCGGTTCGCGACGCCATTCGTCGGCGGCTTCGACCACCTGGGAAACAGTGTCCACAATCGACGTGAAACCGGTGTTCTGCGCGAGGAAGGCGGCCACGGCCTCCTCGTTCGCGGCGTTGTAGACCGCCGGCAGGCAGCCGCCCACGGTGCCCGCGTGGCGCGCCAGCTCGACCGCCGGGAAGGCCTCGTTGTCGAGGGGTTCGAACGTCCAGCTCGCGGCCGTGTCCCACGTGCACGCCGCGGCGGCGCCGGGCACGCGCTCGGGCCAGTGCAGCGCGAGCGCGATCGGCAGCCGCATGTCGGGCGGGCTGGCCTGGGCGATCGTCGAGCCGTCGACGAACGTCACCATCGAGTGGATGATCGACTGCGGGTGCACGGTCACGTCGATGCGCGCGGGCTCGATGCCGAACAGCAGCGCGGCCTCGATCAGCTCCAGGCCCTTGTTGATGAGCGTGGCCGAGTTGATCGTGATGACCGGGCCCATGGACCACGTCGGGTGCGCCATCGCCTGCTCGATCGTCACGTCGGCGAGGTCCTCGCGCTTCTTGCCCCGGAACGGCCCGCCCGACGCCGTGAGCACCAGGCGCGCGACCTCGTCGTCCCGGCCGGAGCGCAGGGCCTGCGAGATGGCCGAGTGCTCGGAGTCCACCGGCACGATCTGCCCCGGCTTCGCGGCCGCGAGCACGAGCGGCCCGCCCGCGATGAGGGACTCCTTGTTGGCCAGCGCGAGCGTCGAGCCGGTGGCCAGGGCCTTGAGCGTGGGCTGGAGGCCCTGCGACCCGGGCAGGGCGTTGAGCACGACGTCGACGTTGACGGCGTCGATGAGCTCCGTCACGGCGTCGGCGCCGGCGAAGATGCGCGGGATGCGGAACTCGCCCTTCGAGTAGCCGCGCCGCTGTGCCTCCGCGTACAGCGCCAGCTGCAGGTCTTCGACCACCGTCGGGCGGCTCACGGCCACGGCCTCCACACCGTGGGCCAGGGCCTGCGCGGCGAGCGCCTGCGGGTCGGAGCCACCGGCGGCGATGCCCGCAACGGTGAACAGGTGGGGGTTGCGGGCGGTGACGTCGAGGGCCTGGGCTCCGACGGACCCGGTCGAGCCGAGCACGAGGACGCTTCGCGAGGTAGTCATCGCACGCCATTATCGCCCGCCGAGCCGCGGCCCGTCTCCGCGGAGCACTCGGGGGTGTGGGATCATTGCGGCGTACGAGGTTGAGCGGGTCAGGAGGAGTGATCGTGGCAGGCAAGGCGATCGAGAAGCGCCCCGCGGTGGACCCGCGCGACGAGCCGTCGGCCGAGTGGGGCTGGCACGGCTCGTTCCCGAAGGCCACGCGCATCGCCGGCTGGGTCAGCGTCGTCATCCTGCTGCTCATGCTCAAGGGCAACCACGAGAACAACACCGAGAACGTGTGGCTCATCGGCCTCGCCGCGTTCCTCGCCCTGTTGCTCGTGCTCGACTTCCGCAAGCGCCGCACGGCCTGGCGCAAGTAGGTTCACGTTCGCTACCTTGCGGGGCTATGACGTCACGCTGGGTCGCTCTTGTTCTTTCGGTCGCGGCCTTGTCGTTCGGGGCCTCTGTGGCGTTGTTCGCCGTGCCGGCCACTGCTGCGTCCGCTGCTGTTGAGTCTGCGGCCGCTGAGTCCGCCGTCGCTCCGGTTGTCCGCTGCACCTTCACGCCGACGCCCGACAACCCGGCGGCCCGTCCGGTGCTCCGGCCCCTGCCGTTCGCGCTGACCCGCGGGACGGTCGACGTGACGTTCCACTTCAACTACGGACCGGTCACCGTGCGCTTGGACCGCGCGGGCGTCGCTCCGTGCGCGGTGGCGAACATGGTGTCGCTGGTTCTGCAGCACTTCTACGACCGCTCCCAGTGCTGGCGCCTGTCCGACTCCGAGCGCCTCGGCGTGCTCCAGTGCGGCGACCTCTACGAAGTCGAAAAGGGCGGCCCGGGCTACAAGTTCCCGGACGAGGTGTCGGGCACCGAGACCTACGAGCGCGGGACGATCGCGATGGGCAACCAGGGCCCGGGGACGAACGGGAGCGAGTTCTTCATCGTCCATTCCTTCGCCCACATCCCCGCCCAGTACTCCGTGCTGGGCAAGGTCGTGCGCGGCATGGACGCCATCGACCGCATGGTGAAGGACGGCATCGTGCCGACCGACCCGAACGGCCCGCTGGACGGCGCGCCCAAGCACCCGGTGAAGATCGCGACGGCGTCGTTCGGCCGGTGAACCCCCGGTCGGGGGCGGCCTAGAACCCACCTCTGACCTGCACGAGTCACCCCAAAGAGTGAATATCACTCAAGTCCGTTTACAGTACGCGAGCAGTCGGGCGGCGGACCGGGGGAACTCATGCTGATGACCCACGAAACCTACCTCGCCACCAGGCGGTTCCCGGCGCTCGACGGGGTGCGGGCGATCGCCGCGGTGCTGGTGGTGGTGTTCCACTTCGGGGGCAGCGCGTGGGTGCGCGCGAACGGGTGGATCGGGGTGCACGTGTTCTTCGTGCTCTCCGGGTTCCTGATCACGACGCTGGCGTTGCGCGAGGAGGACCGCACCGGCCGCGTGTCGCTCAAGAACTTCTACCTGCGGCGGGCGTTCCGGATCCTGCCGGTGTACTACGTGGTGCTCGGGATCTTCGTCGTGGTCACGGCGGCCCGGGGTGAGCTGCGCTCCAGTGGCCTGTTGGGGGCGCTCCCCTGGTTCGCGACGTTCCTCAACGAGTTCCACGTCGTCGGGGTGTTCGGGGTGGCGTGGACGCTCGGCGTCGAGCAGAAGTTCTACCTGGTGTGGCCGGTGCTGGCGTTCGGCGTCGCCGGGCTGGGCTTCGCACGGAGATTCGGGTTCGCGGCAGGGTTGGCCGTGGCACTCGTCGCGCTGGTGCCCGTGCTGCCGTACTCCGGTGCGTACGCGTCGATCGTGATCGGCTGCACGATGGCCGTCGTTCTCCACCACCGCAAGGGGTTCGCGGTCCTCAGGCCCTTCACGCACCCGGCGGCGGGCTTCGCCGTCGCCGCGGTGATCGTGGTGGTGCAGGTGTTCTTCACCGACCTCACCGTCGCCCTCCACGACGACGGCGGTGTCGCCGTCGGCACGACGTACGCGGTGCTCGTGGCGCTGCTGCTGCCCTCGCTCGTGGCCGGTGGGCCGCTGAGCCGGGTGCTGTCGGTGAAACCGCTGCGGTTCGTCGGGGAGCGGTCGTACTCGCTCTACCTCATCCAGTCCATCGCCGGCTGGACGCTCGCGGGGCTCGTGCCGCAGCTGGCGCACCCGCGCACGCTCACGGCGGTCGGTGTCACGGCCATCGCGCTGCTGATGGCCGATCTCCTCTACCGCTGGGTGGAGGTGCCGATGATCGAGCTCGGCCGGCGGGTCACGGCGAAGCGCGCCGAGCCGACCCCGGTGAAAGAACCCGTCCCCGCGTGAAAAAGGGCCGCCCCGGGAACGAATCCCGGGACGGCCCGTGCACCCAAAATGGTCAGCGTTCGCTGGTCGGAGCCACCAGCTCACTCGGCCCGCCGCCGGACTCCCCGGCGACCGCGGCCAGCTCCTCACCCACCGATTCCGAAGCCTTGCCCTTGTCCTTCGTGAGCAGCGATGCGACCGCGCCGATCAGGCAGACCACGATGGCGAAGCCGAACGCCACGGCCAGACCGTCCTGGAACGGACCCGAGATCAGGTTCGGGAAGAAGCTGCGCCCGGTCAGGAACGAGGCCTGGTCCGGCGGCAGGCTGCCCAGCTGGCCGCCCAGCAGCTGCTGGATCGGGTTGTAGCCGAGGAACGCCGCGAAGAGCACGGCCACCGCGGGCAGGTGCGCCACCTGGTTGGCCGGCCCGGCCGCCACGCCGTGGGCGGTGAGGCCCTGGAACATCGCGTTCGGGAGGTTGTCCGACAGGCCGGCGATGATCAGGCTGAAGAAGAAGCCGATCGAGAGCACCATGGCCGCGTTCTGGAACGTGGTCATCATGCCCGCGCCGGAGCCGCGGGCGTCGGCCGGCAGGCTGTTCATCACCTCGGCGCGGTTGGGCGAGGAGAACATGCCCATGCCGATGCCGTTGACGAGCAGGATCGCCGCGAACGCCCAGTAGTTGAAGTTCACCGGCAGCAGGATCAGCAGCAGGAAGGTGATCGCGGTGATCAGCAGGCCGCTCGACGCGAGCAGCCGGCTGCCGATGCGGTCGGACAGGATGCCGGCCGTCGGCGCGGACACCAGGAAGCCGACGGTCATGGGCAGCATGTAGATGCCGGCCCACAGCGGTGTCTGCTCGAAGGTGTAGCCGTGCTGCGGCAGCCAGATGCCCTGCAGCCAGATGATCAGGATGAACTGCAGCCCACCACGGCCGAGCGAAGCGGTGAGGTTGGCCAGGTTGCCCCAGCTGAACGAGCGGATCCGGAACAGCGACAGCCGGAACAGCGGGTTGGCCACCTTGGTCTCGATGACCACGAACGCGATCAGCACCGCGACGCCGCCGATGAGGCACGAGAGCACCATCGGGCTGCCCCAGCCGGTCGGCGACGAGCCGTAGGGCTGGATGCCGTAGGTGATGCCCACCAGCACCGCGATGAGGCCGACCGCGAAGGTGATGTTGCCCCACCAGTCCATCTTCGCGTGCTTGCGCACCCCGGTGTCGTGCAGCTTCACGTACGCCCAGATCGTGCCGACCACGCCGAAGGGCACCGACACCAGGAAGATCAGGTTCCAGTCGACGGGCGCGAGCACACCGCCGACGACCAGGCCGAGGAACGAACCAGCGATAGCCGCGACACCGTTCATGCCCAGCGCGAGACCGCGCTGGTTGGCCGGGAACGCGTCGGTGAGGATGGCCGACGAGTTGGCCATCAGGAACGCGCCGCCGATGCCCTGCACGATGCGCCAGCCGATCAGCCAGAGCGCCGCCGCGTCACCGTCGAACCAGGTGATGGCCAGGAAGATCGACGACACGGTGAACACCGCGAAGCCGAGGTTGTACATCCTGGCCCGGCCGTACATGTCCCCCAGCCGCCCGAAGCTCACCACCAGTACGGCGGTGACCACCAGGAAGCCCATGATCATCCACAGCAGGTAGCTGGTGTTGGCCGGCTCCAGCGGGTTGATCCCGATGCCCTTGAAGATGTCGGGCAGCGCGATGAGCACGATCGACGAGTTGATCGTCGCGATCAGCATGCCCAGCGTCGTGTTGGACAGCGCGATCCACTTGTATCGCGGGCCCAGTTCCGCGAGTGAATACGTTCTGCGCTCGGCCACAGTGAAACCTTTCTCTCGTTCCCTTAGCTAGGCTAAGCAAGTTGCTTGCCTGTGGCAACCAACTTCGTGAATCGGTTACGAGAGAACCGTCACAGGTCGATCACTGTCCTTTGCGGACTCTTTACTTTCACTCGACTGAGTGAATAGCAAAAACCTTCCCGGGATTGAGGATTCCGTGCGGGTCCAGCGCGTTTTTCACGGCCTGGTGCATCTGCAGAACCGCCGGTCCGAGCTCGTTTTCCAGCCCCGGCCGCTTGAGCAGGCCCACGCCGTGCTCGCCGGTGACGGTGCCGCCGAGGGCCAGCGCGTCGGCCACGATGTCGTCGAACGCGGCCTGCGCGCGCCGCCGCGCGTCCTCGTCGCCGGCCGGCGTGCTGAGCAACGGGTGGAGGTTGCCGTCGCCGATGTGCGCGACGTTGGCGATGAGCGTGTTGTGCCGCTTCGCCGCGAGGTCGATGCGCGCGAGCATCTCGGGCACGAGGTGGGTGGGCACGCAGACGTCCTCGGTCAGCAGCGGGCCGAGCCGCTCCAGCGCCGGGTACGCCAGCCGCCGGGCGGCGAACAACGCGTCGGCCTCCGCCTGGTCCGACGACTGCGCCGCCCAGGTGGCACCCGCCTTCTCGAAGCACTCGAGCATCACGGCGGCCTCGTGCTCCCCCGCCGCGCCCGGCGCGTCGCTGCGGCCCAGCAGCACCACCTCCGCGTCGGCCGAGAGCCCCATGTTCTTCCACTCGTCCACGGCGACGAGGCAGTGGCGGTCGACCAGCTCCAGCGCCGAGGGCACCACGCCGGCCGCGCGGATCGCGGCGGCCGCCTCGCCCGCGGCGACGGTGGAGTCGAAGTAGCCGGCCACGGTGCTCTCGGCTGCGCGCTGGGCCCGCAGGCGCACGGTGATCTCGGTGATCACGCCGAGCGTGCCCTCGGAGCCGACCATCAGGCCGGCGAGGTCGTAGCCCGCCACGCCCTTCGCGGTGCGCCGCCCGAGCCGCACGAGCTCACCCGTGCCCGTGACCACTTGCAGGCCGAGCACGTAGTCGCGGGTCACGCCGTACTTCACGCAGCACACGCCGCCCGCGTTGGTGGCGACGTTTCCGCCGATCGTCGACCACGGGGAGCTCGCCGGGTCGGGCGGGTACCAGAGGCCCTGTTCGGCGCAGGCGGCGCGCAGGTCGTCGTTCACCACGCCGGGGCCGACCACGGCGAGGCGCTCGACGGCGTCGATCTCGTGGATCGCCGTCATGCGGTCGGTGACGAGCACGACGCAGCCGGCCACGGCGTTGGCGCCGCCGGACAGCCCGGTGCCGGCGCCGCGCGTGACCACGGGCGTGCCGTGCTTGAGGCAGACCTTCACCGCGGCCTGCACGTCCTCGGCCGAGCGCGGCCGGACCACGACCTCGGGCAGCGTCCACGGAGCCCACTCGGCCTCGTCGTGGGCGAAGCCGCGCAGCACGTCGGGGTCGCGCACGAGGACCTCGGGCGGCAGGACGGCTTGCAGGTCTTCGATCAACATGGGCGCTCCCGGTCGCGTTGCGGCTTCTCCCGCCAGGTTAGGGGGCTGGGATGTCGAAACGGCCGTCTCTGCTTCGACGTAGGAGTAGAGACCGACTTCAGGAGGCAGCCATGGGAACCACTTCACGCGGGATCGCGATGTTGCGGGCCGTCGCCGCCGGGCGCGCGCGGGTGACCTGCAGCGCCGAACCGGACCTGTTCGTCGACGGCCTGCCCTGCTGCGACCAGTTCACCGCCCACGCCCTGGCCCACCAGGGACTCGTGCGCCCGGCGCGGCTCGGGCTCGTCGGGCAGCAGGTGCCGGCGGAGCTGACGCCGGCAGGCGCCGCCCTGCTGACGACGGTGGCCGCGGCAGCATGAGATGCAGCAGGGCCCTGTCGTCTCGCCCGAGCGCGAGACGACAGGGCCCTGGTCCGGGGACGCCTACGTGTTGAGCGTGCCGTAGACGATGATGTTGTCGAGGTAGCTGTGCGCGGCGGCGTCGAACGCCCCGCCGCACGTGATGAGGCGGATCTGCGGGTCGGTGGTGTTGCCGTAGACCGCTTCGGTGGGGAATTCCTTCTTCGCGATCTGGTCGACCTTCGTGACGGTGAAGGTGGCCTTCGACCCGTCCTGGCGGCCGATCACGACCTGGTCGCCCTTCTTCACCTCGTGCAGCCGCCAGAAGATGCCCTTCTGGTGGTTGCCGTCGATGTGCCCGAGGACCACGGCGGGGCCGACCTGGCCCGGCGTCGGGCTGTTGGAGTACCAGCCCGCCTGCAGTGGTTCGGTCACGGGCGGGACCTGGACGGTCTTGTCGGCGTTGAGGCCGAGCGGAACGAGCGAGGAGTGCGCGTCGATGCTCGGCACGTCGAGCGACACCGGCACCGACCGGGCGAGCCCGACCACGGGCGCGGCGCTCGCGGGCGCCGCCGGCTGCTGGGCCGGCGTCGATTCCGCGCCGCAGCCGGACAGCGCGAAGGTGGCGACGAGGGCCAGCAGCAGGGCGAAGAGCCCGTACCGGCGTCGGGTCACTCCACTCACTGAGCGAACACCGTGGCGAGCGAGCCGTCACCGGTCTCCGGTGCGCCGGCCGGGATCACGGTGACCTGGCCGGGGCCCTGGGCCGGCGGCTTGGCCGGGGCGGTGGGCTGTGTGGGCGTGCTCGGCGTCGCGGCGACCTTCGCGCAGGTGGAGGAGGCGAGGACGATGTCACCGCTGCCCAGCGCGCCGGTGGCCTTGCCGCCGAGGAGCTTCACGTGCAGCGCGTTGACGGTGAGGGAGCCGTCGTCGTGCTTGATCTGCTCGTTCACGATCACCTGCACCACCCCGGGCACGCCGATCTTCTGGTTCGGCGCGGTGCCCACGGGCAGCTTGCCGATGCGGCCGAGGTCCAGGCCCGCGAGCTCGGACGACGCGGTGATGCCGTCGGGCGTCGACGTGCACTCGGAGCTGATCACGCGCGCCTTCGGCGTGGCGCCCGCGAGCGGGGCGAGCACGGGCAGCGCGGCGTCGACGATGGAGGCCTTGGAGGCGACCTTGCCGTCGGTCTCCTTCGCGGAGCTGCTGATCGCCTTCGCCGTGACCAGACCCTTCAGCGGCACGTTGACGACCTCCGCGGACGTGGGGCCGTCCGTGTTCGACGGCGCGATCTTGCCCGTCTCCACGGAGATTCCCTTGTCCCCCAGCACTCCCGCCAGCAGCGAGACCGACGCGGACGCGCCGTAGGCCGACCCGGCGGGCGCGTCGGCGGCGACCGCCGAGGGGGCGGCGGTGGCGAGCAGGGCGAGAGCTGGAGCGGCGACCACGAGGGTCCGTCCGCGCAGCAGGGCAGAACGCATGAATTGTCCTTTCGAACACCAAGAATGGAACCGCCCGCGGATCCCCGAATCCACGCGTGACCCGACGCAACTGTCGATCACCGGCGAGAACGCGACGCTATCAAGGGGGCCCGGAATTGCAAAGCAAGATCCACTGCGCAGCGCGTCGATCAGCCGAGTCAGTGACCACGTTTTCCGCAATTTCACCACTAAAGAGTGATGTAACGCTGTGGTTTTGGCCGGGCTCTCTCACTCTGCGCTAGGTCGTTCCTGCACCTACTTGGCGGATTGCTCGCGCCACCACTCTTCGGGGTGATCCTGGGGACGGGTGATCGGTCGGTACTCAGCGTCATGTGACCGCTACGGCGGCTCGTGGGTTTTTCGTAAAACTCCACGCGGGAAATCGTCGCGTGGAATTGTCCACTATGGAGCGTGGCGTGGCATTCACTCGCCACGGGTGAGCACGACGTCGTGATCCGCCGTCGCGCCGGCGACCAGAAAAAGGAAGTCGTTCTCGACGGCGCGGCCGGGAACCTTCAGCAGGTAGTAGCCCGCGCGCAGCCCGGACAGCCGGTAGCGGCCGTCCGGGCCGCTGACCGCGGTCCACGTCCGGTCGAGCGTGGCGAGACTCTGGCTCGCCGCGACGACGGTGACGCCCGCGACCGGCTTGCCGTCCTCGACGACGTGCCCGGTCACCGGCACGACCGGTCCGATCACGCCCGCGGCCGCACCGCTGAGCGTGGTGAACCGCCCGGCGGTGACCACGCACGTCGCCTCCAGCCCGCCGCGCCGCACGCCGTCCTCGGTGACCCGCCCGGTCAGCCCCGCCGTGATGGTCTGGTGCGCCCGCAGTGTTCCGGAGAAACCGCCCTGCAGCGGCTGGTTGGTCTGGATCCCGTTGAGCGCCATGCGATCCGAGGGATCCGCCGACGCGCACGTCACCTGGATTCCGTCGACCTGCCGGCCGGTGTCGTTCGTGAGCGTGAGCGTGCCCCGGACCACCGCACCCGGCTCGTAGGCCGTGCGGTCCAGGCTCAGCGCCGGGTCGAGCTTCACCGCCGCCACGGCCGGGTCCTCGTCGAGCGGCGCGGCGACCGCGGCCATCGCGAGGACGGCCGCGGGCAGCGCGAACCACAGGGACTTCCGCATGACACCCCAGAGAGCCGATCGGCCGAGAATACCGGGGATCGCGTCGCCGGAGCGCGGATTCGCCGCTCAGACTCCCGCGCCGCCGTCGACGCGGAGGATGGCGCCCGTGACGTAGGAGGCGCGGTCGCTCAGGAGCCAGGCCGCGGCTTCCGCGATTTCGGTCGGGTCGGCGCCGCGGCGCAGGGGCGTCGCCGAGACGAGGCGGTCCTGCAGGCCCGGCGATTCGGCCTCCCACGCGCGGATCATCTCGGTGAGGGTGTTGCCCGGGGTGATGGCGTTGACGCGGATGCCTTCCGGTCCGTAGGTGACGGCGGCGGACTCGGTGAGGCTGTTGACGGCTCGTTTCATGGCGCCGTACGCGGGCAGCTCGGGGTTGCCCCGCAGGCTGCCGACCGACGACGTGTTCACGATGGCGCCCGTGCCCGCCGTCGCGCGGATGACGGCGACCTCCGCGGCCATGGCGAGCCACACGCCCTTGAGGTTCACCGCGTAGACGTGGTCGAACTCGGCCTCGGACAGGCCGTCCATCGGGCCGGGTTGCTGGATCGTGGCGCCGTTGTTGAAGGCGATGTCGAGGCGGCCGTAGAGCTCGGCCGCGCGGTCGACAGCTACCCGCACGCCGGCGGCGTCGGCGAGGTCGCAGACCACGTAGTCGGCGGTGCCGCCCGCGGCGCGGATCTCTTCGGTCACGGTCTTGAGCTCGGATTCCGTGCGGGCCGCCAGCAGCACGCGGGCGCCTTCCCGGGCGAACAGGCGCGCGGCGGCGGCACCGATGCCCCGGCCCGCGCCGGAGACGAAAGCGACCTTGCCGGCCAGCAGGCCGGGTGTTTCGTGGAGTTCCATAAGCCCAGGCTGCGACGCCGCGCCGGGCTTATTCAGGCATCGCCAGTACCTGGCTGAGCCCCGTGCGGCGGGGATACTGGAAGCGTGGACAGGCGAGAACTGGCCGGCTTCCTGCGCAGCCGGCGCGAGCGGATCACCCCGGCCGACGTCGGGCTGCCCGCGGGGCCGCGCCGCCGCACGCCGGGGCTGCGCCGCGAGGAGGTGGCGCAGCTGGCGTTCATCTCGACCGAGTACTACACGCGTCTCGAACAGGCGCGCGGCCCGCACCCGTCGCGCGAGGTGCTCGGCGGGCTCACGCGCGCGTTGCGGCTGAGCGACGCCGAGCGCGAGCACCTGCACCACCTCGCCGGCGAACCCGCGGCGCGACGGCCCGGGCCGTCGCGCGTCGTGCGCCAGAGCATCCTCGACCTGCTGGACCGGCTGCCGCAGGCCGCCGCGATGGTGATGTCGGCGACGTACGAGGTGATCGCCTGGAACGACCTCGCCGCCGCCCTGATGGAGGACTTCTCCGCGCTGTCGCGGCGCGACCGGAACCTGGTGCGCCGCGTGTTCCTGCGGTCGGACGACCGGCGCCTCTACGGCGTGTCCGACGCCGACGAGTTCGCCCGCTACGCCGCCCGCAACCTGCGCGCCACCGCCGCCCGCTACCCGGACGACCCCGAAGTGACCGAGCTGGTCCACGACCTTCTCGCCGGCAGCGAGCACTTCGCGCGCCTGTGGGCTTCGCACGACGTGGCCGCAGAACCGAGCCTGCGCAAGACGTTCCGGCACCCGGTGGTCGGTCCCCTCACCGTCAACTGCGACGTGCTCGACCTGACCGACCGCGACCAGCACGTGGTGATCTACACGGCGGTGCCGGGCTCGCCTTCGGAGGAAGCCATGAGGCTGTTGTCGGTGATCGGCACGCAGCGCATGGACGTGAGCAGCTAGAAAACCGCGACGGGGTTCACCGGCAGTCCCGTGGTGCGGTTGATCCGGGGCGGTGCTGCGACCAGCAGGAAGCTGTGCCGTCCCAGCTCCGCGCACGTGGCCGCCAGGTCTTCGACGTTGGCCGCGTCGATCAGCGGGACGCCCAGGCGAGTGAGGGCCACGGCGTGCAACGGGAACGGCACGGCAGGATCGGGCGCCGGGAACGCGTCGCCGATGGGTGAACCGGGGAAGATCAGATGACCCCGCCGTTGGCGAAGATGACCTGGCCGTTGACCCAACGGCCCGGACCGGCGAGGAAGGCGACGACCTCGGCGATGTCCTCGGGCTGACCGAGCCGCTCCATGGGCGACTGCGCCGCGATGCGGTCCATCAGCTCCTGCGACTTGCCGTTGGTGAACAGCGGCGTTTCCGTCGGCCCCGGGGACACGGTGTTGACCGTGATGTCGCGCCCGCGCATTTCCCGCGCCAGCATCAGCGTGATCGCCTCGATCGCGCCCTTGGACGCGGCATAAGCGCTGTAGTTGACCTGCTGCAGCTTGGTCACCGAGGTCGAGGTGTTGATCAGCGCGCCGCCCGCGCGCATCCGGCGCAGGCCCTCCTGGCTGACGACGAAGGTGCCGCGGATGTTCGTGCGGTGGATGCGGTCCAGCTCGTCGAGCTTCAGATCGAGGAATGGCGACAACGGCATGATCCCGGCGGTGTGCACGACGACATCGAGGCCGCCGTACCGCTGCTCCGCGGCGTCGAACATGGCCGCGACCTCGACCTCGTCGGCGACGTCGGCCTGCGCGGTGCTCGCGACGCCACCGGCGGCGGTGATTTCCTCGACCACCTCGTCGGCCCGGGCCTGCCCACCCGAGTAGTGCACGAGCACGTGCATGCCGTCGGCGGCCAGGCGCGTGGCCACGGCCCGCCCGATCCCGCCCGAACCACCGGTCACGACGGCGACGCGCGGGGTGGTGGTCTCAGTCATCTCGGCTCTCCGCATCAGTGTGGGGTCGCCGCCATGTAATCCGCCGATTTGCACCGACGCCAGGTGCGCACGCGAAACTTGGGCCGATTCCGACGGAAATCGAGTCTCCGGCAGGCCGGATCTTCCGAAACCGTTTTTCGCAGCACAAAGCCCGAGGTAAAGCGAGGTCGACAGCGAATACGACATTCGCGTTTTCTGTGGTACTCACGGTCTCCGGTTCAGTACACCGTGGACATCGCCTCCCGCACCTCGGCGAGCGTCGCCTCCGCCGTGGCGCCCGCACGGGCGTTGCCGTCGCGCAGCAGCGAGAGCACGAGGGCCGGGTCACCGGCGAACTCGGCCCGGCGCCGGCGGATCGGCGCGAAGTGGTCGTTGACCGCGTCGGTCACGATGCGCTTGAGCGCGCCGCCACCACCGGCGCCCGCCTCCTCCGCGATCTCGAGCGGATCGACGCCGCGGCACAGCGCGGCCAGCAGCACCAGGCCCGACACCTCCGGCCGCCGCTCGGGCTCGTAGGTGATCACGCGCTCGGAATCCGTCTTGGCGCCCTTGAGAAGCCGGGCCGTCTCGTCCGCCGACGCCCGCAGCGCGATCGCGTTGCCGCGGCTCTTGCTCATCTTCCGGCCGTCCGTGCCCAGCAGCGACGGCGCCGAGGACAACAACGCCTCCGGCTCCGGGAAGACGCGGCCGTAGCGGTCGTTGAACCGGCGCGCGACGGTCCGCGTCAGCTCGAGGTGCGGGAGCTGGTCGCGGCCCACCGGGACGAGGTTGGCCTTGCAGAACAGGATGTCCGCCGCCTGGTGCACGGGGTAGGTGAACATCAGGCCGCTGACCGCACCCTGACGGGAGTGCGCGATCTCGTCCTTGACGGTCGGATTGCGCTGCAGCTCGGGCACCGTGACCAGGCTGAGGAACGGCAGCAGCAGCTGGTTGAGCGCCGGCAGCGCGCTGTGGGTGAAGACCGTCGAGCGGGCGGGGTCGATGCCGGCGGCGAGGTAGTCGAGCACCAGCTCGCGGACGTGGCCGGGCAGGTCGTCGGCGACGTCGCGGTCGGTCAGCACCTGGTAGTCGGCGATGACCAGGATCGTGTCGACGCCGCGGTTCTGCAGGCGGACGCGGTTCTGCAGCGTGCCGAAGTAGTGGCCCAGGTGCAGCGGCCCGGTCGGGCGGTCGCCGGTCAGGACGCGGAAGCCCGACGGCGCGGCGAGGATCTCCGCTTCGAGCTCGGCACTGCGCGCGACGGCGGGGTCGGTCATCACGCGTTCCGTCCGCGGTGGTGGTCGACGATCTTCGTCGTCAACGTCAGCAGCTGCTCCCGCTCGCCGGCGCTCAGTGCTTCGAGGCTCGCCTTCTCGGCGGCGCGGGCGCGGGGCTTGACCTTCTTCAGCACGGCCGCACCCTCGTCGGTGAGGCTCAGCAGCTTCCGGCGCGCGCTGGCCGGGTCCGTCGTGCGGGTCAGCAGGCCGCGTTCGACGAGGCGGGAGACCAGCGGCGTGAGCGTGGCGGAGTCGATCATCGTCGTCGCGGTGACCTCGGTGAGGCTCGACTGCGGACTGCTCTCGAGCGCGAGCAGCACCGTGTACTGCGGCGGCGTGATCTCCGTGATGCGCTCCTGCCAGCACGCGGTGGTGGCCTGCACGGCCCGGCGCAACATGATCACGTGGTTGCTCCTCAGCCCGGCCACGATCCCTCCAACCTCTCGTGCACGAATATTTCGTACACGAGTGTACTACAGTGGCGATCACCGTGCCGCCAAGCGAAGGAGCCTGTCCCGTGCTCGACCTCGTGCCCCTGTTCACCCTCGACGTCCGGCTCGCCCCGCCGAAGACCGTCCACAACGGACCCCACGGCGAGCGCCGCGTGATCGACATCCTGGGCGGCACCTTCACCGGCGAGCGCCTCAGCGGCGAGGTCCTCCCCGGCGGCGCCGACTTCCAGCTCGTCCGCCCCGACGGCGTCGCCGAGATCGACGTGCGCGCAACCCTGCGCACCGACCACGACGACCTCGTCTACCTGACCGGCCGCGGCCTGCGCCACGGCCCCGCGGACGTCCTGCGGCGGATGGCAGCGGGCGAAGCCGTCCACCCGGACTCGTACTACTTCCGCGAATGCCTGCTCTTCGAAGCCGCCGGCCCGCGGACCGAGTGGCTCAACCGCGTGGTCACCGTCGCCAAGGGCGCGCGCACGCAGTCGACGGTGAAGGTCGACGTCTTCGAGGTGCGCTAGCTCGGGCACCGCTTCGAGGTCCGCGGACGACGAGCAGGTTTCCCGGTCAGACTCGGCCGAGCAGCTTGGCGAGGCTCGGGTGAAGGTGGCGATCGAGCGGACCGCGCTGGAGCAGGAGCCGGCCATGATGCTGGGCCGGGTGCTCGACCGGCCGCTGCACTTCGAGCTCATGGCACTGCCCGCGACGGCCGAGCGCCTCAGCCGGCTCGCGATGGCCGGCATGCTCGTGAGCCACCGCCACAACTACAGCGACCAGCTCGGGGCGAAGACCGGCGACAGCAATCCCCGGGCCATCCGACGTGTGACGATGGCGATCGAGGAAGACCCCATGAAGTTCCGCACTGTCGGGCAGATCGCCCACGCGGCGGGGCTGAGCGCCCGCGCTCTCGAAGTGGGCTTCCGGCGTCACGTCGGCGTTCCGCCCATGCGGTACCTGCGCCAGATCAGGCGCGCACGCCGCGCTCCTGGAGGCCGACCCCGAGACGGTGACAGCGACGTCGGTCGCGTACGCGTGGGGCTTCCCGCACTACGGCCGGTTCGCCGCGGAGTACCGCAAGGCGTATCACCGGTCGCCTTCGGAGACGCTGGGGTCTCGGTAACGACGTTTGCTCGACTGAGGGCCCCCTGACCTGCGCTTACTTCATCTATACACTCGAAGTATACTCGCTATGTATAGTGGCGCCATGGTGATCATCCGCAGTCCCCTGGAACCTCGCGTTGCCGTCGCTCGGCCCTTCGCGTGGCCCGCGATCTCGGTCGTGGCGCTGTGCACCGCGCTCGCGCTGCTCGTCGAGGCCAGGCGGCAGAGCCTCCACGGCGACGAGCTCTACTTCCTGTCCGCGGCTCAGCACCTGTCGTGGGGCTACGCGGACCAGGGCGCACTGGTGCCGTTCCTGGCGTGGCTCGGCGACGGTTCACCGTTGGCCTTGCGGATTCCGGCGGTGCTCGCCACGGTCGCCGGTGTCCTGCTCACCGCGCTGCTCGCGCAAGAGTTCGGCGGCGGCCGCTGGGCGCAGACCGCCGCGGCGGCCGCGTACGCCGCCTCGCCGCGGGTGCTCGACACGGGATCGCTGCTGCTGACCCAGACGTTCGACATCCCGCTGTGGATCGCCACGACGTTGCTGCTGGTGCGCTGGGCCCGGACCGGCTCCGACCGCCTCTGGTGGGGCATGGGACTTCTCGCGGGGGTGGCGTTCACGGTCAAGCCACTGATCGCCGTGTTCTGGATGTGCTGCGCCGCCGTGCTGCTCGCGACCCGGCGGCGGCGCGTGCCGTGGGCCGGGCTGGGGAAACTGGCCGCGCTCGCTGGCGCCGGCGCGTCGCCTTACCTGATCTGGCAAGGGTTTCACGGCTTCCCGCAGCTGACGCTCGTCCCCGTCGTCGCCCAGGAGACCGGCGAGTTCGCCGGTGGCAAAGTCGCCGTGCTGCCCCTGACGCTCGCGTCCAACGGCGCACTCGCCGGCGCCGCCCTGGCGGTTTACGGCTGCTGGACCTTGCTCCGCGACAGCCGCTTCGCGCCGTACCGCTTTCTGGGCTGGACCTGCGTCGCCGTCGCCGCCGTGATGCTCGTGGCCGGCGGGCGGTACTACTACTGCGCCGGCCTGTTCCCCGTCTGCTGGGCCGCCGCCACGGCCCGCATCAGTACCACGGTGGGATCGCACTGGTGGCGACGCATCGCTTCGGTGGGCGTATCCGCTTTCTCCGGCGCCGTCGTCTTGGTCATCAGCCTGCTCGCGGGCGGACCTTTTTCTTGGGCCACCGGCGCCACCCTCGAATCCCGGTCCGAACAAGACTGGAGCACCTTCACCGACGCAGTCGCGACCGCCTACAACCGCCTACCCGCCACGACGACGATCATCACCGACCACCATGGCAGGCCAGCGCCCTGAACTGGTACGGCGCCGCCCTCGGCGTACCTCCCGCCCACAGTCCCCACCGCGGCTTCTCCTACTTCGGCCAGCCCTCGGACCCCGGCCGCCCGGTCCTCTTCGTCGGCACCGACCCGACCGAGTTGCGCACGCCCGTGCGCGCGGGTGTCGACGACACCGTCCGACCCTGACCACGGCTTCGCCGGCCTGAACCAGGGCGTGCCCATCTGGCTCTGCGACGCCCCGCGGCAATCGTGGGAGACGTTGTGGCCGCAGCTGCGCCACTCGTGACGCGCCCCAGGGCGCGAGCGGATGGGGCGGTCCAGGTGAGCGAGACGCTCAGAACGCGCTTATTCAGATCAGATCAGGAACGCTTCAAAACGCGCACATGCGAACGCTGGCGCAACCACTCCAGCAAATCCTGGTCAGCGCCAGCGGCGATGAGATCACCGATTATCTTTCGAGCAGCCAGGTCAGTGTTCGCAGCTACTTCGTCGCGACCCAGGGCGCGAGCAGCACTTCCAGATCCGCATCCGACAACGCCCGCGGGCTCTCGCCGAAGCCCTGCCAGCGCGAAGCGTCGCGGGCGGCGTGGAAGTCCACCGAGTACGCGCGCATCAGCACGTACATGAAGCTCTCCGAATCGAACCGCTCGCCCAGCAACGAGCGGGCCGCACGAGCCACCGCCACCCCGCCGGTGATGTCGCGCAGCTTCAGCTCTTCCGCCGCCGGGTCGAGGAGGCAGGGCGTTGAAATCACAGGAACTTTCCCATCACTGAAACGAAAAACTCAGCCTTCGGCAGCCAACTGGCCACACGCCGCCGCGATGTCCTGGCCGCGGGTGTCGCGCACGGTGCAGGCTACGCCCCCCGCGTTCACCAGCCGCACGAACTCCCGCTCCACCGGCTTCGGGGAGGCGTCCCACTTCGAACCCGGCGTCGGGTTCAGCGGGATCACGTTCACGTGCACCAACTGACCCAGATGCTTGCGCAGCCGCTTGGCCAGCAGCTCCGCCCGCCACGGCTGATCATTGATGTCCCGGATCAACGCGTACTCGATCGACACCCGACGGCCCGACGTGTCCGCGTAATACCGAGCCGCCGACAAAACCTCATCCACCGACCAGCGGTTGTTCACCGGCACCAGCGTGTCCCGCAGCTCGTCATCCGGAGTGTGCAGCGACACCGCCAGCCGCACCTGCATCTTCTCGTCAGCCAGCTTCCGGATCGCCGGCGCCAAACCCACCGTCGACACCGTCACCGAACGCTGACCGATCCCCAAACCCGACGGAGCCGGCTCCGTGATCCGCCGCACCGCCGCCACCACCCGCTTGTAGTTCGCGAGCGGCTCACCCATGCCCATGAACACGATGTTCGACAGGCGGCCGGGGCCGCCGGGCATGGCGCCGTCGCGCATGACGGCGGCGGCGGAGCGGACCTGGTCGACGATCTCGGCCGTGGACAGGTTGCGGTCGAGGCCGCCCTGGCCGGTGGCACAGAAGGGGCACGCCATGCCGCAGCCGGCCTGGCTGGAGATGCACAGCGTGGCGCGGTCGGGGTAGCGCATGAGCACGCTCTCGAGCAGCGTGCCGTCGTGGGCGCGCCAGAGGGTCTTGCGCGTGGCGCCGTCGTCGGCGGACAGGGCGCGGACCTCGGTGAGCAGCGACGGCATCAGGTCCGCGACCAGGCGCTCACGCGCGGCCGCGGGGATGTCCGTCATGTCGGCCGGGTCGACGGTCAGGCGCGAGAAGTAGTGGTTCGACAGCTGCTTCGCGCGGAAGGCCTTCTCCCCCAGCTCCACCACGGCCTCGGCCCGCTCGGCGGAGGTGAGGTCGGCGAGGTGACGCGGCGGCAGGCCACGCTTGGGCGCGTCGAAAACAAGGGGGAGGGCAGTCATAACCGATCCAGTATTCCACGTCCACCGGACACGCCGTCAGGACTCCCCCGGCCGTGTGCCGCCGGTCACCTCCGCCCGCAGGACCGCGGCCGCCTCGCGGACCGCGTCGACGATGAACTGGTAGCCCGTGCAGCGGCAGAGGTTGCCGGAGATGCCGGCCCGGATCTCGTCGTCCGTGGGGTCCGGGTTGTCCGCCAGCAGCTCCCGGACGGTGAGCAGCATGCCGGGCGTGCAGAACCCGCACTGCAGCCCGTGGTGCTTCCAGAACGCCTCCTGCAGCGGGTGCAGCCGCCCGCCCTCGGCGAGCCCTTCGACGGTCGTGACCTCGGCGCCCTCGGCCTGCGCGGCGAGCGTGCAGCAGGACCGCGCGGTGCGCCCGTCCAGCACGACCGTGCAAGCCCCGCAGACGCCGTGCTCGCAGCCGACGTGCACGCCGGTCTTCCCGCAGTCCTTGCGCAGGAAGTCCGACAACGTGCGACGCGGCTCGACGTGGCGGGTCACCGCTTCCCCGTTGACAGTCATGCTGACGGCGCGGCTGCTCATGCGGCCTGGTTCCTTTCCGTGCGGGACAGTGCGCGGGTGAGGCAGCGGCGGGTGAGGACGCCGGTGATGCGGCGGCGGTACTCCGCCGGCGCGTGCAGGTCGGTTCCGGGGTCGACGGCCCGGGTGGCCTCCGCACCCGCGGCGCGGAACAGCTCGTCCGACGGCGACTGTCCGATGAGGACGGTCTCGGCCGCGTGGGCGCGCAGCGGCGTCGGGCCGGCGCCGCCGATGCCGATCCGCGCTTCGGTGATGCGGCCCGCGCTGTCGGTGCGCAGCGCCGCGAGCGCGTTCCGGCTGGTCGCGTTCGTCCCGGACCGGGTGGACGGGCCGCCGGCCGGAGAGCCGGATCCGCTGCGGTTGCGGCAGCTCGAGGACCTGGTGGCGCTGCGGGTCGAAGCGTCGCGCCGCCGCGGCGCGGTGACGTCGTGCGAAGGCCGGATCTACGCGACGTTCCCCGTGGTGGAAGACCGGCCGCCGGGCGAGGCGACGGCGCTCGCCCGCGAGATCGCCGGGCAGGCGACACGCCAGTTGCGCGTGGAGCTGCGGGCGGCGGTGAGCGGGGAGATCACGTCGGCCGACCGGCTCGTCGAGGCCCGCCGCGACGTCGACCGGCTGCTCACCCTGCCGTTGCTCGACGAGTCCCGCCGGGTGGTCGCGTTCGAGGACTCGATCGCGGACGCCGTGCTGTCGGAGCTGACCGAGATCGTGCTGGACCGGCCGCGGCTGCTGCAGGGCGGCGTGGCCGGGATGGTCGTCAGCGACCGGGACTGCGGGACGGAGTACCTGCCGAGCCTGCGGGCGTTCTTCGAGGCGGGTGGCGATCTCACCGCGGCAGCCCGCACGTTGTACGTGCACCGCAACACGTTGAAGTACCGGCTGACCCGGATCCGCGACGTGTTCGGAGTCGACGTCGAGATCCCCACGCAGCGCCTCGTCGCGGAGCTGCAGGTGGCGGTGTTCACCGGCCACCCGGAGCTGCACCGCCGGCTGGACGCCACCGCGCCCGAACAGGAGTGACGCGCCGTCCTCCGGCGCGCTTACACCGGAGGACGGCGGCGGCTCACGCCGTGAGGGTTTCGAACCGCCGCAGGGTCTCCTCGCGGCCCAGCGCCTGCGTGATCGAGTGCAGGTCCGGGCTGCGGGTGGAGCCGGTGATCGCGATGCGGATGATCTGCGAGGCCTCGCGGATCGAGCCCGGGTACGCGTCGGGGTCCTTCTTGAGTTCCTTGGCGTTCTTGGCGAAACCGTGCTTCGCCGCGACGTCGCGGATCTGCTGGAACCACTCCTGGCCGTCGTCGAGCTGCTGGTAGTTCGCGACGAAGTCCGACGCCACCGCACGCACGACCTCCGGCGCCACGCCGAGGGCGGCGATGCGCTCGTCGTCCGGGCCGGTCACGGGGGCGTGCAGCTGCGGGAAGAAGAATCCGTAGACCGCGCGGAACTCGCTCCACTTCTTGAGGTCCTTGCGCGGGTTCTCGGCGCCTTCGCGCTCGACGGCCAGCGCCCGCAGGGCCAGCTCCTCCGACGACTCCAGTACCGACAGCAGCTCCGGGTCGAAACGCTGCGCCCACGTGCGCACGGCGGCGAGGATCTCCGCGCCCGACATCGTCGCGATGTGGTCGGCGGAGATGTCGTCGAGCTTCACGAGGTCCACGAGCGGTCCCGCGACGCCCATCTCGTCGAGGTTGATCGGCTCGTCCAGCGCCTGGGCCAGCGGCAGCTCGGCGAGCCGGCCGTTGGCGAGCCCGCGCAGGTAGTACAGAACGGCCTCGACCGGGTAGCCGGCCTCGATGTAGAAGTCGACCGACGCCTCGGGGTCCTTGCGCTTGGAGAGCTTGCGCTTGCTGCCGCCCTCCTGCTTCATCAGCGGGGCGATGTGCGCGTAGGTGATCGGCTCGAAGCCGAGCGCGTCGAACAGCTGCTGGTGCACCGGCACGGACGAGATCCACTCGTCGCCGCGGATGACGAGGTTCACGCGCATGAGGTGGTCGTCCACGGCGTGCGCGAAGTGGTAGGTCGGCAGCCGGGGGCTCTGGTCGGAGCTCTTGAGGATCACCACGTCGTTGCGGTTGGCCTCGGCCTCGATCGTGCCGCGGATGGCGTCGGTGAAGCGCACGCGCGCGCCGGTGTCGTCGGGCGCGCGGAACCGCACCACCCACGGTTCGCCGGCGTCGAGCTTCGCCTGCACGTCGGCCGGGTCGGCGTCGCGCCAGATGGCCCACGAGCCGTAGTAGCCGGTGGGCAGCTTCGTGGCCTGCTGGCGCGCGGTGATGGACGCGAGCTCGTCCTTCGTGGCGAAGTCGATGTACGCGCGGCCTTCGCGCAGCAATTGGCGCACGTAGGTCAGGTAGATCTGCTCGCGGCCGGACTGCTGGTACGGGCCGTAGTCGCCGCCGCGCAGGGTGTCCTCGTCGGCCTGCAGACCGAAGTAGGAGAAGCCGCGCTCGAACTGCTCCAGCGCGCCCTCGACCTCGCGCGACTGGTCGGTGTCCTCGACGCGCACCAGGTAGCGGCCGCCGGAGCGACGGGCGACGTCCTGGTCGATCGTGGCCACGTAGATGCCGCCGATGTGCACGAACCCCGTAGGCGACGGGCCGAACCGGGTCACCTTCGCGCCGTCCGGCAGCTGCCGCGCCGGGTATTGCCGCTCCCAGTGCTCCGGCTCGGGCAGGTCCGCGGGGAACAGGGCGTCGATGACCACTCGGTCCAGCATGGGGGGTCGGGTCTCCCAGGTCGGTTCAGCGCTTCTTCTTACTCCTTCGAGTATCTCCGACCACCGCAAACGTCCCTCGCGCAGGTCCTCGACAGTCGTTAGGTTGCATCGCGACCGTTTCCGATATATCGTGAACCAGTCGCAACCGTTCGCGGAATCTCCGGCTCAAAGGCGATCCCGCACGCCCCGCCGGAGGCGGGGCCAACAGACAAGGAACAACGACATGAGGCACCCTCACCCCGGTGCGCGAGGCGCGCACCAACACGGAGAACACGGTCGTCCCGCTTTCGGCCCCTTCGGCCGCGAGTTCGGCGACTTCGGATTCGGCCCCGGCGGCCCGATGGGCCGCGGCCGGCGAGGCCACGGCGGTCCCGGCGGACGACGAGGCCACGGCCCGCGTCGCGGCCGGCGCGGTGACGTCCGCGCGGCGATCCTGACCCTGCTCGCGGAACAGCCACGGCACGGGTACGAGATCATCCGCGAGATCGGCGAGCGCAGTGGCGGCTTCTGGAAGCCCAGCCCCGGCTCGATCTACCCGACGCTGCAGATGCTGGCCGACGAAGGCCTGGTCGTGAGCAAGGACGAGAACGGCAAGAAGCTGTTCGAGCTCACCGACGAGGGCCGCGCGACCGCGGAGCAGCAGACCGGCACCCCGCCGTGGGAGCACTTCGCCGAGGACGTCGACCCCGTCGAGGTCGACCTGCGCAAGGCGGGCGCCACGCTCGCGGCGGCGGTCGTCCAGGTGATGCGCGCCGGCAGCGCGAGCCAGCAGGCCCGCGTGGTCGACGTGCTCAACGAGGCCCGGCGCTCGGTCTACTCGATCCTCGGCGAGGTCGAGGAAACCGACGAGTCGCCGGAAGAAGCCGAGTGACCCGGCAGGACGAGGCCGGTGGGCTTGACCCGCGTGTGCACGCGGTAGCCCACCGGCAGCGTCACCCCGGCGCCGCCGACCGTGCTGATCGTGCGCTTGTGCACCTCGGCCACGGCCCGCGCGGCGACCTGCGCGCTGAACTCGATCTTCAGCACTGACTCCATGGCGGCGTGGTCGGTGAACGACCAGCGCGTCGCCACGCGCCGGAGGCTGAAGTCCTCGCCTTCGAAGAACTGCTCGACCTCTACGGGGTCGTAGTGCGGGAGGTCCGCCCGCAGCCAGCCGCCGTAGGGCTCGCTCGTCGCGTCGAGATCGACGATCAGGATCGACCCGCCGGGCCGCAGCACGCGTTCCGCTTCACGTAGCCCCGGTTCGCAGCCGGGGCCGAAGAAGTACGCCGTGCGCGCGTGGACCACGTCGACACTCGCGTCGTCGACGGGCAGCCGCTGCGCGCGGCCTTCGCGCACTGACACGTTCGGCAGTTCCCGAGCGCGCTTCGCCGCGTCGCGCGCCAGCGGTGCGTACGGCTCCACGCCGAGCACCGAGCGCGCGTCGCGGGCGAAGCGCGGCAAGTGGAATCCGTCACCACAACCGAGGTCGAGAACGTCGCGGCCGGTCCAGTCGCACTCCTCGCGCAGGACGCGCCAGATCTCGCCGTCGACGTCCTGCGCGCGGTTCTCCACCTCGTAAGCCTGCTGGTAGTACCAGATGTTGGGGCTCGGCAAGACCTCCGTCGCGCGAGAGCGGCCTGAGGAACGGGGGAACCATCGCACGAACTTCTCCAACGACGTCGGCCGCGAGCCGGTTCCGGGGTTCCGGGCTCACTGCGAAAAAATCACGGGCACCGCATAGACTTCTTGCTCACCGGGAGGAGGCCGCGATGACCATCGGTTCGGCCAGCACAAGCGCGATTCCGGCCGGCCTCCCGTGCTGGATCGAGGTGGCCTGTCGCGACGAAGCGGTGTCGCAACAGTTCTACACGGGCCTGTTCGGCTGGCAGTACGACGTGCACCGCGACCCCGCCGCGCCCACCGGCCGCTACTGGATCTCGTCGCTCGCCGGCGAGCCGACCGGCGGTCTTTACCAAGCCGGGGCGCAGACCGAGCCCGGCTGGACGCTGCACGTCTCCGTGCCGCACACCGCGAGCGCGGCCGAATGGGTGGAGCACCTCGGCGGCCAGGTGACGCTGGGACCGGTCGCGATCCCCGAGCGCGGCAGCATTCTCCACGCGATCGACGCGGCGGGCGCGCCCGTGGTGTTCTGGGAGGCGCCGCCGGACTGGCGGTTCGTCACCGGGATCCCCAACACGTTCAGCGGCGCTGACCTCAACGCGCACGACGGCGAGGCGGCCGATCACTTCTACACCAAGCTCTTCAACTACTCGAGCCACCAGATCGGCGACGGCGAAAGCGTCGACTACGCGGAATACCTCATCGAGCACACGCCCGTGCTCTACCGCTACGTGATGGGCTCCGAGTACAGCCGCGACACTCCCCCGCACTGGCTCGTCTACTTCGAGGTCGACCCGGCCCGCGGCTGCGACGCGACAGCGGGCCAGGCACTGATGCTCGGCGGGTCCGTGGTGATCGAGCCGTACGACACGCCCTTCGGCCGTATGGCGATCCTCGCCGACCCGGACGGCGCGGTGTTCGCGGTGATCGACCACTCGCGCACGCTCGACGACGTCGGCCGCGCCGAGGTCGACGACCCTTACGACGACTGAGTTTTTCGACGACTGAGTTTTTCGATGACCGGGCCTCACGACGAGCGGGGCCGCAGCAACCCCGTCAGCAGCACGATCCCGCCGTAACCCCCGGCGACGACCCACATCGCCGTGCCCGGCAACAGCCCGCCGACGAGCGCGACCCCGATCGCCCCGCCGGTCTGGCGCGCCGCGTTGAGCACGCCCGCGGCGATGCCCGCCTTGCCCGGCAACGCGTTCATCGCCAGCGACGTCATCGCGGGCATCGCGAGCGAACAGCACCCGAAGACCACGGAGAACACGACCAGCAGCACCGGCGACGGATCAGCCGGCAGCAACGCGAGGCCGGCCGAGCCGGCCAGCGCGACGAGACCACCGGCGACGATCGGCCGGCGCTCGCCGAACCGGTGCGTGAGCCGTCCGCTGAGGAACGCGTTGAGCCCCACGGCCAGGGTGAGCGGTACCAGCGCCAGGCCGGCCTCGAGCGCGCCGAGGTGCCACTCGCGTTGGAGGAACAGAGCGAGGCAGAACAGCGTGCCGTAGAGGCAGAAGTTGAACAGGCCGCCGATGGCCGTCGCGACGGCGAAGGACCGGACTTTCAGCACACCGAGCGGCAGCACGGGCGCGGTGATCACCTTTTCCGCCGCTACGAACGCGATCCCCGCGGCGACGCCCGCGCCGATCAGCACCAGTGTGGTCGTGGCGGTCCAGCCCGCGTGCCCGGCTTCGATGAACCCCGCGACCAACGTGGCCAGAGCTGCCGTGCCGAGGATCTGCCCGACGACGTCGAGCCGGGTACGCCGGTGCGGCGTCGTTTCCGTGACGTGCCGGCGGGTCAGCCAGATCGCGATCAGGCCCACGGGCACGTTGACGGCGAACACGAGCCGCCAGTCGGCCAGCCCGACGGCGAGACCGCCGAGCACCGGACCGGCCGCGAGCCCGACCCCGCTCATGCCGCCCCACACGCCGAGCGCGCGAGCCCGGGCGCCGGCTTCGGGGAACTGGTGCACGATCAACGCCAGCGACGAGGGCAGCAGCGCGGCCGCGCCGGCCCCCTGCACCGCACGCGCGGCGACCAGCCACGGCAGTGAATCCGCTGTGGCGCAAGCGATCGAGGCCAGCACGAACACCGCGGTGCCGATCTGGAACACGCGCCGCGAGCCCCACCGGTCGCCCGCTTCACCCCAGGTGAGCAGGAACGCGGCGAGCGCGACGGTGTAGGAGTCGACCACCCACTGCAGCGCGGCCGTGGACGGTTCACCGAACTCGGCGCCGATGGCCGGCAGCGCGAGGTTCACGATGGTCGCGTCGAGCGTGATCATCACGAACCCGAGGCACACCGCCGCGAGCGCGAGCCGGGCCGAGGAACGTTCGCGGGTCGAAGTGGTCATGCTCCGAGTCAAGCCCGCGGACACTTCGATGGTCCACGAAGCGTTCGCTACCGCTGGGAGGCCGAAGCTCCCAGCGCAGGTCCGCGCGTCGGGCCGATCGGGGAGGTCAGGCGCGTCACGCCGGGACGAACGCCGACAGCAGCAGCCAGGAGACCACAGCCGAGGGCAGCAGCGAGTCGAGGCGGTCCATGATGCCGCCGTGGCCCGGCAGCAGCGTGCCCATGTCCTTGATGCCGAGGTCGCGCTTGATCAGCGACTCGACGAGGTCGCCCAGCGTCGCGGTGAGCACGATCGCCGCGCCGAAGACCGCGCCCTGCCAGGTGTGGCCGTGGAGCATCAGGCTGATCGTGAGGATGCCGGCCACGATGCCGGCGACCATCGACCCGGCGAAGCCCTCCCAGGACTTCTTCGGGCTGATGGTCGGTGCCATCGGGTGTTTGCCGCCGAGCACGCCGGCGATGTAGCCGCCTGTGTCGGAGGCGACCACGGCGATGAGGAACGTGAGGACCCGGCCGACGCCGTCTTCCGGTGGGACGAGCATCGCGGCGAACGCGCCGAACAACGGCAGGTACGCGCTCGCGAACACCGACGCCGAGATGTCGCGCAGGTAGCCGTCGGCGCCGCCCGGCAGCCGCCAGAGCAGGCAGGCGAGCACCGTGATGACGAACGCCGTGAGCGCGCCCGCGCGGCCGAACGGCCAGGCCAGCCAGATCATCGCCTGGCCGCCGACGAGCACGGGGATCATCGCGACCTTGATGTTCGCGACGCGCTTGAGCACGCCGGCGAACTCGAAGGTGCCGACCCCGATCGCGATCGCGATGACCCCGATGAAGATGAAGCGGACGGTGAGCAGGGAAACGATGATGGCCGCGCCGAGCACCAGGCCCACGCCGATGGCCGCGGGCAGGTTGCGCCCGGCCCGGGAGTCCTTCTTGGCCGGCTCCGGCGGTCCGCCCGGTTCGGGCTTGTCAGCCGGCTCCGGCTGCGGGGTGTGCTCCACCCGCTCGTCTCGTTCCTCGCTCACCTGGCTCATCAGACCTCGAGCAGCTCGGCTTCCTTGTGCTTCACCAGCTCGTCGACCTGGTGCACGTAGGTGTCGGTGAGGTTCTGCAGCTCCTTCTCGGCGCGCGCGACCTCGTCCTCACCCGCTTCGCCGTCCTTGGCGATCCGGTCGAGCTCTTCCTTGGCCTTGCGGCGGATGCTGCGGATCGACACGCGGGCGTCCTCGCCCTTGCCCTTCGCCATCTTCACCATCTCCTTGCGCCGCTCCTCGGTGAGCTGCGGGATGACGATGCGGATGACGTTGCCGTCGTTGCTGGGGTTGACGCCCAGGTCGGACTCTCGGATGGCCTTCTCGATGGCACCGAGCTGCGTCTGGTCGTAGGGCTTGATCAGCGCCATCCGCGCCTCGGGCACGTTGACACTCGCCAGCTGGTTCAGCGGGGTCATCGCGCCGTAGTACTCGACGACGATGCGCGAGAACATCGACGGGGTGGCCCGGCCGGTCCGCACCGACGTCAGGTCGTCCTTCGCGACGGACACCGCTTTTTCCATCTTCTCCTCGGCGTCGAGGAGGGTCTCGTCGATCACGGCTACTCCCGGTGTTGTGATGGTCGAACCTGTGCTGATCCCAGCAGGTCTAGGCCGACGCCCCGTCGGCGGGGGTGCTGACCAGCGTCCCGATCCTCTCACCACTCACCGCACGGGCGATGTTCCCCTCGGTGAGCAGGTTGAAGACGATGATCGGCATGTTGTTGTCCATGCAGAGGCTGAACGCGGTGGCGTCGGCGACCTTGAGGCCGCGCTCCAGCACTTCGCGGTGGCTGATCTCGTGGAACATCGTGGCGCTCGGGTCGGTCTTCGGGTCGGCGGTGTAGACACCGTCCACGGCCTTGGCCATAAGCACGGCCTCGCAGCCGAGCTCCAGCGCGCGCTGCGCGGCGGCGGTGTCGGTGGAGAAGTACGGCATGCCGACCCCGGCGCCGAAGATGACCACGCGGCCCTTCTCCAGGTGCCGCTCGGCGCGGCGCGGGATGTACGGCTCGGCGACCTGGCCCATCGTGATGGCGGTCTGCACGCGCGTGGGCAGGCCTTCCTTCTCCAGGAAGTCCTGCAGGGCCAGGCAGTTCATCACGGTGCCGAGCATGGCCATGTAGTCGGCGCGGTCACGGTCCATCCCCCGCTGGGACAGCTCCGCACCGCGGAAATAGTTGCCACCGCCGATCACCACCGCCACCTGCACGCCGGTGCGCGCGACCGCGGCGATCTGGCGCGCGACGGAGTGGACGACGTCGGGGTCGACCCCGATCGAGCCGCCACCGAACATCTCGCCGCCCAGTTTCAGCAGCACCCTTCGGTAGCCACCGTCGACCCGGTCACCCATCTGTGTGTCGCCTCCTGTGTTCGATGGCCGCCGTTTCCCCTTTGTGAGGGGCGCCGGGCGGCTGGACCCGACTGTGCCCCCGTCCCCGCACCGCGGAGACGGGGGCACAGTGGCAGAACCTAGTCCCAGTACCTCGCTCAGGCCTGGCCGACCTCGAACCGGGCGAACCGGGTCAGGGTCACGCCGGCCTCGTCGAGCAGGGCCTTCACGGTCTTCTTGTTGTCCTTGACCGACGGCTGCTCGAGCAGGACGTTGTCCTTGTAGTACGCGGTGACCTTGCCTTCGATGATCTTCGGCAGGGCCTGCTCCGGCTTGCCCTCTTCACGGGCGGTCTGCTCGGCGATGCGGCGCTCGTTCTCGACGATCTCGGCCGGCACCTCCTCGCGGGTCAGGTACTTCGCGCGCAGCGCGGCGACCTGCATGGCGGCACCGCGGGCGGCTTCGGCGTCGTCGCCGGTGAACTCGACGAGCACGCCCACGGCCGGCGGCAGGTCCGAGCCGCGGCGGTGCAGGTAGGTGGCGGTCTTGCCCTCGAACGCGACGACGCGGCGCAGCTCGAGCTTCTCGCCGATGCGGGCCGAGAGCTCCTGCACGGTGTCGATCACGGGCTTGCCGTCGAGGTCGGCGGCCTTGAGGGCCTCGACGTCGCTGGTCTTGAGGGTCTTGGCGACCTCGACGATCTTCGCGGCGAGCTGCTGGAAGTCGTCGTTCTTGGCGACGAAGTCGGTCTCGGAGTCGAGCTCGATGAGCACGCCGCCTTCGCCGGTGACGAGGCCCTCGGCGGTGGCGCGCTCGGCGCGCTTGCCGACGTCCTTGGCACCCTTGATGCGCAGGAACTCGACGGCCTTCTCGAAGTCGCCGTCGTTCTCCTCGAGGGCCTTCTTGCAGTCCATCATGCCGGCGCCGGTCATCTCGCGCAGGCGCTTCACGTCAGCGGCGGTGTAGTTCGCCATCGTGTTGAATCCGTCCGTTTCAGGTACGTGTGAGGTGATCAGCGCCCGGGTGGCCCTGCGCGGGCCACCCGGGCACGGTCGATCAGGAGTTGGCCGGGGCCTGCTCGGTCACGGCTTCGGGGGCCGCCTCGGTGGCGGCCTCGGTCGCGGCAGCCGCCTCGGTGGCGTCGGCCGCGGCGGTCTCCGAACCGGCGAGCAGCTCCTTCTCCCACTCGGCCAGCGGCTCGTCCGACACGCCCGGCTCCGGCTTCGCGTCGGCCGACGCGCCGCCACGGCTCGAACGGGCCATCAGACCGGCGGCGGCGGCCTCGGCCACCACCTTGGTGAGCAGCGCGGCCGAGCGGATCGCGTCGTCGTTGCCCGGGATCGGGTAGTCGACCTCGTCCGGGTCGCAGTTGGTGTCCAGGATCGCGACGACCGGGATGTTCAGCTTGCGAGCCTCGCCGACGGCGATGTGCTCCTTCTTCGTGTCGACGATCCACACCGCGGACGGCACCTTGGCCATGTCGCGGATACCGCCGAGGGTCTTCTCGAGCTTGTCCTTCTCACGGGTGAGCGTGAGGATCTCGCGCTTGGTGAGGCCGGCGAAGCCGCCGGTCTGCTCCTGGGCCTCGAGCTCCTTCAGGCGCAGAAGGCGCTTGTGCACGGTCTGGAAGTTGGTCAGCATGCCGCCGAGCCAGCGCTGGTTCACGTAGGGCATGCCCACGCGCGCGGCCTCGTTGGCGATGGCTTCCTGAGCCTGCTTCTTCGTGCCGACGAACATGATCGTGCCGCCGTGCGCGACGGTTTCCTTGATGAACTCGAACGCACGGTCGATGTACGTCAGCGTCTGCTGCAGGTCGATGATGTAGATGCCGTTGCGCTCGGTGAAGATGTAGCGCTTCATCTTCGGGTTCCACCGACGCGTCTGGTGCCCGAAGTGCACGCCGCTGTCGAGCAGCTGCTTCATGGTGACGACGGCCATTGCCGGAATCACACCTTCTCTGTAGTCGCGCACCCCCGCGGTTCGCGCCCGCGGACGTGCTCATTCGGTTTGTCGCTCGCGGCCGGGTGACCGCTCGCCCTGGTGCTCGTGCCGGCATCCGGACCCCGCGGTTCTCGATGTGCCAAGAACCCCAGGGACCGCCGGGCGCCGTGCGACTCTCCTCCGTCCGGGCCTCCGCTGATCTTCCGAGCGGAACCGGCCGGGGCCGCGCGCACGAGCACGCGAAGTCAGCCCAGCGAGTGGGCTGCGGGAAAGATTCTACCCCCTGCCACCAGGGACGCCCCCACCGGCAGCGCTCCCGCCCGGCAGAGTTGTCCACAACTCGAGCCACCTGTGGATAACTCACCTTGTTGGCAGGGTGCCGGTCCGCGCGTGCCTCATGATCGAACCCGTGACGACGACCTCGTGTTCCTCGACGCGTTCCTCGACGCCTCAGCCGCGCTTTGTCCTGCGGCGCGGCGCTTTGTGGGCGCTGCGTGTTCTGTGGCCTTCGGGTGGTGTGGGCGCTTCTGGTGCGCTCGCGGATCCGGGTGCTGCGGGTGTTCTGGTCGCTTCAGGCTCCCCGCGCGCTCCCAGTCCCTCACTCGTTTCGGACGGCTCGTGTGACTCGGCCGGCCTGGGTGCTTCGGGTCCGCTCGGCCGCCCGGATGCTCCCCTGGCTTCCCGGGCAGCGCCGCCCGAGGGACCTCGGCGGGGCCGGCACCGGCGTCCGACCGAGCCGTTGTGGATGCGGTGGCTCGAGGTGTTGGGCAGGGCCGCGGCGCGGACCCGGCTGGTGCTGGTCGCCGCGCTCGTGTTGCTTGCCGTGTTGCCCGGCGCGTGGGCCGGGAGGGCGCTCGCCGATGTCCCGCCAGCGCCGGATGTCGGCGCGCAGGCGGGGCGGTTGGCGTGGCCGCTCGCGCCCCGGCCGAAGGTCACGCGGTTCTTCGAGCCGCCGGCCACGGTCTACGGGCCCGGCCACCGCGGGGTCGATCTGGAAGCCGCGGCAGGACAAGAGGTTCTCGCGGCTGACATGGGCGTCGTGATCTTCGCGGGTGAGGTCGGGGGCCATGGCGTCGTCGCGGTGGATCACGACGGGGGCCTGCGTACGACCTACCTGCCGCTCACCCCGAGCGTGGCCACCGGCGATCAGGTGTACCGCGGCCAGCCGCTCGGCACCGTGACTGCCGGGCATCCCGGCTGTCCGACCACCACGTGCCTGCACTGGGGTGCCCGCAGAGGAGAGGAGTACATCGATCCGCTGGCCCTCGTCGGCGTGCCGGGCCGGGTCCGGCTGAAACCGTGGGCCGACCCGCAGTGACCGGGCGGGCGATCAGGTGCTGGGTTGCTCGGTGAGCTTGGCGCGCAGCCGCATGACGGCGCGGGTGTGGAGCTGGCTCACGCGGGACTCGGTGACGCCCAGGACCTTGCCGATCTCGGCGAGCGTGAGGCTTTCGAAGTAGTAGAGGCTGACCACGATCTTGTCGCGCTCGGTCAGCTGGGCGATGGCCTCCGCGAGCTGCCGGCGGTTGTCCTGGTCGACGAGGACAGCGACGGGGTCGACGGCGCCGTCGTCGGGGAGCGTGTCGACGAGCGAGCCGCTGTCCCTGCCGGCCGCGACGAGGTCCTCCAACGCGACGACGCTGGTGAGCTGGAGCTGGCCGTAGAAGTCGCGCAGGTCGTCGAGGCCGATGTTGAGCTCGGTGGCCAGCTCGGCGTCGGTGGGGGTGCGGTGCAGGCGCGCGCCGAGGCGTTCGAGGGCGCGCTCGGCCTCCTTCGCCTTGCTGCGCACGGCGCGGGGCACCCAGTCCTGGGAGCGCAGGTCGTCGAGGATCGCGCCGCGAATGCGCTGCATCGCGTAGGTCTCGAACCGCAGCCCCCGCGCGGGCTCGAACTTCTCGATCGCGTCGACGAGACCGAAGATGCCGGACTGCACGAGGTCGCCAACGTCGACGTGCGTCGGCAGGCCCGTGCCCACGCGGCCGGCGACGTACTTCACCAGGGGCGCGTAGTGCAGCACCAGCCGGTCGCGCGACACCTGATCCGGCTTGTCGGCGAACTGCTGCCACAAGGCCTGGATGCCCGCGTCGACGTCATGACCGGGGCGCCCGTCCTCGCTGACGGCGCCCTCGCCTCCGGCAGTGCTCACTCCGGCGTCCGTGACTTGCGGCGTGGAGGTCATTGCACGGTTGTTCTCGGCATGCGGCTCAGTATGGTCTCCGTGCTCGTGCGGATGCGCGTGCGCCAGTGGTTCGGCCTCGGGTTTTCCGGCCGAGCCGCCACCGGCCTCGTCAGGCCCGTGGGTGTGCTCGGTCATGGATCGCCTTCAGCCGATCGACGGTCACGTGAGTGTAGAGCTGGGTCGTGGCAAGCGTAGCGTGACCGAGCAGTTCCTGAACGCTCCTGAGATCGGCACCTCCTTCCAGCAGATGGGTCGCGGCCGAGTGACGTAGGCCGTGTGGCCCCATGTCGAGTGCTCCGGGTACCGCAGCCACCGCCTCGTGCACCACGCGCCGTGCCGCGCGCGGATCGAGCCGGCTGCCGCGAACCCCCAGGAAGAGGGCCTGTTCCGACTTCGGCCCGGCCAGTTCCGGGCGCCCCGCTTCGAGCCACGCGGTGAGCGCCTCGGCCGCCGGAACACCGAACGGCACCGTCCGCTCCTTGTCCCCTTTCCCGATCACCGAGACGACACGCCGCCCGAAATCGACCGCTCCGACGTCCAGACCACACAACTCCGACACCCGGATGCCACTCGCGTAGAGCAGCTCGACGAGCGCACGGTCACGCAGCGCAACCGGATCCCGCTGCGCGGCTCCCTTCGCGGCCGCCTGCATCAGCTCGTCGGCCTGATCGGCCCGCAGCACGCCCGGCAACGTCCGGTGCGCCCGCGGCGCCGCGAGCCGCCCACCCGGGTCCGCCTTCAGCGCGCCCTGGCGGTGGGCCCACGCGGTGAACGTCCGCGCCGCCGCCGCCCGCCGCGCCAACGTGGTCCGGCCCGCGCCGTCGGCTCGCTGTCCGGCAAGCCACGCGCGCAGCAGCCCGATGTCGAGATCGCCGAGCCCGCGGCCGTCGTCCTCCGCCCCGGTCAGGAACCCCAGCAGCGACACCACGTCGCCCACGTACGCCCGCACCGTGTGCGGCGACAGCCCCCGCTCCAACGCCAGGTGCCGCTCGTACTCGGCCACCAACGCCCGCTCCGGCCCGGGCAACCCCTCGCGCACCACCCGCAGATCCGGCCGCCGCGGATCTTTCCGACCCCCCGACGCACGCGGGGCCCCGTCCCGGCGGGCGCTCGCTGACGACATGGCGATCACGCTGCGCGAACCACCGCCCTAGGTCAAGCATCGCCACGCCGTTCTCCTCTGTGTGGCACGGACATTCGGTGCGAGCGAGCAATGCGCCGGCGGACCGAGCGCCGCGGTGGCTGCCGTTTACCGAGGTGCGAGTGGGTGATGCGGCGCCAGCGGCTGCCGCACGCACATGCCGACGCCAAACGGGCGGTGCGCCGACCGGCCGAGCACCCCGGTCGTCGCCGTTCGCCGAGGTGCGAGCGGGTGGTGCAGCGCCGACGGGTGCGGTATCGCGCGACCGAACGCCGTGTCCGGCGCGGATCAAGATCCTGCGGACCGGCGCGGATAGCGGGCGGCAGCGCCGGGCGCAATCCGGCATCGAGCGGTCGGACCCGTGAGCGAAGTTCGGTGTCGCTCGCTGCGGACCGATTCGCGGCCACGTGCCGCCGTTTGGCGAGCGGCTGAGTGGGGCGATCGGAGCCGGTCATTTCGGTGCCGAGCGGACGATGCGGCGCCAGCCGGTGTCGCCGCGGACGGTGAAGCCGTCGATTTCCAGTTCGGGCAGGAGGGCGCGCACGCGGTCGACCGGGACGCCCGAGGCGGTGGCGACTTGGTCGGCCGAGCGGCCGGCGCCGGGGACGAGGGCTTCGTAGACGCGGAGGGCTTCCGGGGCGAGGACGTCGGTGGGGCGGCGCGGCCTGGGCTTTTCCGGTTCGGGTGCGGGGCCGAAGCGGCCGACGGTGTCGATCACCTCGTCGACGGAGGTGACGAGGGTGGCCTTGCAGTCACGGATGAGGGCATGGCAGCCGGCGGAATTGGCGGACTGGACGGGGCCCGGCAGCGCCATCACGACTTTGCCGAGGACGCCCGCGGTGGTGGCGGTGTTGCGGGCGCCGCTGCGGATGCCGGCTTCGATGACGACGGTGCCGTCGGTGAGGCCGGCGATGAGGCGGTTGCGGACGAGGAAGCGGTGGCGCGCGGGCGGGGTGCCGGGGGCGTACTCGCTGACGACGGCGCCGCCGTTGTCAGCGATGCGCTTGAGCAGGTCGACGTGGCCGGCGGGGTAGCCGATGTCGACGGCGCAGCCGAGCACGGCGACCGTGACGCCGTCGGCGCCGAGGGCACCGCGGTGGGCGGCGCCGTCGATGCCGAGGGCGGCGCCGGAGAACACCGGGACGCCGCGGGTGGCGAGACCGTGGGCGAACTCGGCGGAGTTGTGTTCGCCGTAGTTGGTCGCGAGGCGCGCCCCGACGACGGCGACCGCGCGGTCGGCCGCTTTCGCGAGGTTCGCGCCGCCGCGGACCCAGAGGGCGAGCGGGGCCGCGACGTTCTCGACTCCGCGGCCGCTCGCGACCGCCAGCGAGAGCAACGGCCACGCCGGCCATTCGTGGTCCTCGGGCACGACCAGGCGGGCCTGGGTTTTCGCGGCCGTCTCCAGGTCTTGCTCGGCGAGATCGACTTCGCGCCGGGCGGCGGTTTCGCGGCGGACCTTTTCCGGGCAGTCGCCGCTGCGGACGCGGGCCGCCGCCTCGACCGGGCCGCGTTCCCCCACGAACGCGACCAACGCCGGCGCCGGGGGCTCGGCGACGCGCAGCAAGTACGCGCGGGCGAGGCGTTCTTCGTCGGTGGCGGTGGCGACGGGCTGTTCGGTGGGCAGGGCCGTCATGCCGCACCTCGCAGTCTCACGAGCGACAGCCGGCGCGGCGCGAGGACGGCGCGGACGCGGGCGGGATCGCGTTGGGGCGGGTTGTGGGGATTCGGGACGAGACGCAGGTGGCGTTTCACGGCGGATTCCTTTCGGGGGCGGGTCATGCGGCGGTCCTTTCGCGGAAGTCGAGCGCGGCGGCGACGTGGTCGGGGGTCGGGTGGGGTGTGGCGGAGAGGTCGGCGAGCGTCCAGGCGATGCGGAGGCAACGGTCAGCGCCGCGAGCCGTGAGGAGGCCGCGGTCGAGAGCGCGGTCGAGCAGGGCGGTGGTCGCCGACGGCAGCACGAACTCGCGGCGGAGGGCGGGGCCGGGGACGTCGGAGTTGGCGCGCCAACCGTGCGTGCGCCAGCGGTGGGCGGCGCGATCGCGGGCGGCCAGGACGCGGGCGCGGACCGTCTCGGAAGATTCGGGCGCCGTGGACTGGTGGGCGGAGATGGCGGTCAGCGGACGCAGCCGCACGCGGAGGTCGACGCGGTCCAGCAGCGGTCCGGAAATCCGCCCGAGGTAGCGCCGGCGGACGATCGGCGAGCAGATGCAGTCGGTCTCACGCGGCGGCGCGCAGGGGCATGGGTTGGTGGCGAGGATGAGCTGGAAGCGGGCCGGGTAGCGGACGGAGCCCTTCGTGCGGGCGATGCGGACCTCGCCTTCTTCGAGCACGGTGCGCAGCGAGTCGAGGCGGTGGCCGCTGAATTCGCAGACCTCGTCCAGGAACAGCACGCCGCGATGGGCCCGGCTGATCGCGCCGGGCGTCGCTATGCCGCTGCCCCCGCCGACGAGCGCCGCGACAGTGATCGAGTGGTGCGGCGCGACGAATGGCGGCACGGTCACCAGCGGCGACGCCTTCGACAGGGAACCGTCGATGGAGTGGATCGCTGTGACCTGCAGTGATTCCTCTTGGGACAACGCGGGGAGCAGGCCTGGCAGGCGTTTGGCGAGCATGGTCTTGCCGACGCCGGGTGGGCCGGTGAGCAACAGGTGGTGCCCACCCGCGGCGGCGACCTCCAGGGCCCAGCGGGCTTCCGGTTGGCCGACGACGTCGGCGAGGTCCGGTACTTCCGGCGGCTCCGCCGCGACGGGTTCGGGGCTCGACTCGAGTTCGCCTTCGTCCTTGAGCCACGCGACGAGGTCAGCCAGGCGCGAGACGCCGGCAACTTCGAGGCCGTCGACGAGCGCGGCTTCGTAAAGCGACTCCGTCGGGACGACGGCTCGCTCGTAGCCGGCGGCCCTTGCGGCCAGGAGGCCCGGCAGCACTCCGCGGACGGGTCGGATGCGGCCGTCGAGGGCCAGCTCGCCGAGGAGGATGGTGCGGAGGAGCTTGGTGGCCGGGACGGCTCCGTTCGCGGCGAGCACCGCGGCGGCGATGCCGAGGTCGTAACCCGAGCCGACCTTGGGAAGGTTGGCCGGCGACAGGCCTAGCGTGACTTTGCCGTCCGGCCAGGGCTGGCCGGAGTTGCGGACGGCCGAGCGCACGCGGTCCTTGGCTTCTCTCAGACCGGCGTCGGGCAGGCCGACCAGGGTCACCCGGCTGAGCCCGCCGCCCAGGTCGGCCTCGATCTCGATCACGCGGCCTTCGATGCCGAGAAGCGCGACGCTCCAGGCTTTGGCGATGGGCATCAAGCCACCTCCGCGACGGTCGACTGGGTGGCTTCGCTGAAGTAGCAGTGGTGACGTCGGAGATCGAGCGGCGCGCGGCCGTGAGTCCCTTCGATGGGAACCACGCCGCGGCCGGAACCCATGCAAGTCAACGGAACCCCATCGTTCGCGGTAATCACACAGGTCTCCGAGGCAGGTTCGGCATGGCGGCTCCACCGCGACGCATAGCCGCAGGCAGTCTTGGTGGTGGTAGAGCCATGCCCAGCGACGACAACGCGAGCCGCTCGGCTGAGGTCGAACCCGAAGCTCGGCACTAGTGCACGACGGTTCGGCTTGGCGATGGACAAGATGCCGCCAAAAGCAGAGAAGTGAGGCACTGAAGCCCGGGCCGGCGCGATGTGGTGGTTCCGGGCCAGCGCAACGGAGGGCTGCTTCCCGAGCGCGCCGGCTTGGCGGGAGTCGTGAGGGCCGGCGGGGTGGGACAGGTGCGGGTGCGGCACCGGCGGGAGGTGGTGGGCGGTGGCGATGGGCATCAGAAGGCTCCCGCGATGTGGTGGACCTGCGGGTGGGCCCCGGAGGGGGCGAAGACGGTCACGACGTCGTAGCGGGTGCGGCACCAGCCGATGCGGTGGGCGCGCAGCCAGCGTTGGGCGGCGCGGTGGATGCGGGTGATCTTTTCGTCGGTGACGGATTCCGCGGGGGTGCCGAAGGTGTTGGTGGCGCGGGTTTTGACCTCGCAGAAGACGACCCGGTCGCCGTCGGCCAGGACGAGGTCGAGTTCGCCCTCGCGGCAGAGCCAGTTGCGGCTGAGTACCACCAGGCCGGCGTTCTGCAGGTGCCGGGCCGCCAGGTCTTCGCCCCAGCGGCCGAACGCGCGGCGCCACTGGGCGGCCGGGTCCGGGCCGTCGTTCATCGCTCCCCCTCGGTGCGCCGTCGCCGGGCCTTTGCCGGGCTGTCACGGTGCGTGTGCGATCAACCGTCGCAGAGTGACGGAGGACGGTGCCAGAGCCGAAGAGTCGAGCTGTGGACAACTGGGGGGTTGTGGATAAACGAGGCAAGAGGAGCGAAAGGCGGCGTGAAAATGTCGGGGTCGGGTGCTAGCGACTGGCACCGACATTTTCACCAGGCAACGGAGCAGGTCGCGGTGGCCGCCGCGGCGCGACGAATCGACGGGGGCGGCAATGCGGGGGCGGGCAATGCGGAGCCGGCCAAACCGAGGCATCGAGCTCCGGGACATCGATGCCACACACAAGCCGCGCAGACGGCTCGAAATCGGCGTTCCAGCAGGCAGCCGGGGCTGACGAGGGCCCAAGACACACACCGGCCACCCGGGCGCGAAGCCCGGGTGGCCGGTGAAAACCGTGTGAGACCTCAGCCCGAGAAGGGGCCGTCCTCGGGGAGGCGCAGGTCGGGTTTGTCGAGTTCTTCCACGTTGACGTCCTTGAACGTGATGACGCGGACGTGCTTCACGAAGCGGGCGGGGCGGTACATGTCCCAGACCCACGCGTCCGACATGCGGACCTCGAAGTACACCTCGCCGCCGCCGTCGCGTACCTGTACGTCGACTGCGTTGGCCAGGTAGAACCGCCGCTCGGTCTCCACCACGTACGAGAACTGGCCGACGATGTCGCGGTACTCGCGGTACAGCGAGAGCTCCATCTCGGTCTCGTACTTCTCGAGATCCTCTGCGCTCATGAAATCCGCGCCCCTCCTCGCGTTCGTCTTGCTGCTCCGGCGGCGGAGCGTTCATTCTTACCCACCGAGCGGGCCAGGGCACGGACCGGCGCGCTCGGGTTTTCCCGAGAACCATTCTCCTCTTCGGCGGCTTCCGAAGCCGCGTTCTCCAGAGCAGCGTAGGTGAGCACGACCGGGTGCGGTGGGGTGAGTCCGTGTGCGAGGGCCGCGGTGGCCACATTCGTGTAGGACCAGCGGTGCGCGGGGCTCGGGCCGTGCTCGGTGAGAGCCCGCAGGTGGTCGGCGGTGCTGTAGCCCTTGTGCACGTCGAAGCCGTAGTGCGGCAGCTCGTCGTGCAGGCCGGCCATGATGCGGTCGCGCGTCACCTTCGCGAGCACCGACGCGGCGGCGATGCTGGCCACGCTGCGGTCGCCCTTGATGACCGCGACGTTGGGCGCCGGGATGCCCGGCACGGGGAAACCGTCCGTGAGCACATACCCCGGATGTTCGCGCAGAGCGACGACCGCGCGCCGCATCCCCTCGAGGTTCATCACCCGGATGCCGAGCAGGTCGACCTGTTCGGACGGGATCACGATCACCGCGTAGTCGAGGGCGCGCTTGAGGACCAGGTCGTAGACGCGGTCGCGGGCCTTGGCGGTGAGCAGCTTCGAGTCGGTGAGCTCCGGCAGTCGCGCGCCGTCGCCGGGGCGCAGCACGCAGGAAGCCACCACGAGCGGGCCCGCGCACGCACCGGCGCCGGCCTCATCCACCCCGGCGACGGGGCCCAGGCCACGGCGTTCGAGAGCACCCTGCAGACCCCAGAACAGCTCGCCACGCACGACGGCGCGCGGCGGCCGCAGGGGTTCGGCCGGGGTTCGGGGAGCGGGAACGGTCACAACTGCAATACCCGTCTGACGGACCTTCTCGGGTGGGGCACCCTAACGTCTCGCCTTGCGCAGGCCCGCCTTCACCCGCCGGCCGACGAACAGCGTGGGCACAGCGGCGGCGAACCCGACGCCGAGCGGCAGGCCCTCCTGCCACGCCGGGGCACCGAGGGCCACCGGCTGGGCGTCGGCCTGCGGATCGTGGTCCGTGACCCCGCCCCAGCGGCTCGGCGGGAACACGATGATCCGGGCCTTGCCGATCACGTCGTCCACGGGCACGGCACCATTGGCACCGCCGCCGCCCTGGAACCGCGAGTCGGACGAGTTGTTGCGGTTGTCGCCCATCACCCACAGGGTGCCTTGCGGCACCTTGACCGGCGCGAACGAGTCCTGCATCGCGTGGTCGGGGTTCTCCCAGTGGATGTACGGCTCGTCGAGGGCCTTGCCGTCGACGATCACGCGGTTCTGCGGATCGCAGCACTGCACGGTCTGGCCGCCGACGGCGATCACGCGCTTCACGAAGTCGCGCTCGTCCGGCGGGGCGAAACCCACCAGCGAGCCGAGACCCCGCAGGCCGCGGACGATGATGTTGCTGGATTCCTGCGGCGCGATCTCGTTCTCGGTCCACGCGGGCGGACCCTTGAACACGATCACGTCACCCGGCGAGGGATCCGTGAAGTCGTAGGTGACGCGGTCGACCAGAATCCGGTCGCCCGTGCAGCCGGGGCAGCCGTGAAGCGTGGCCTCCATGGACCCCGAGGGGATCATGAAGACCTTCGCCAGGAAGGCCTGGATCAGGATCGTGAGCACCAGGGCGATCGCGATCAGGATCGGCAGTTCCTTCCAGAACGACCGCTTCTTCTGAGGCTTGCCCCGCCGGTGGGACCCCCGACGTTCCTCGGAACGAGACTGTTCCGAGTCGTCGGGGTCGTCCTCATCGGCGTTCTGGGGCACGGGGTCGACCACGTCGCCAGGCTACCGGGTACCGCGTGGGCACTCAGGAAGCAGAGGTGGTCTCGCGGTTCTCGCGGCGCTCCTTGATCTTCGCCTTCTTGCCGCGAAGGTCGCGCAGGTAGTAGAGCTTCGCGCGCCGCACGTCGCCGCGCTTGAAGACCTCGACCTCGGCCAGGTTCGGCGAGTGCACCGGGAAGGTGCGCTCGACGCCCACGCCGAACGAAACCTTGCGCACGGTGAAGGTCTCGCGGACGCCGCCGCCCTGGCGACGGATCACGACGCCCTGGAAGACCTGGTTGCGCTCGCGGTTGCCCTCGATGACGCGGACGTGGACCTTGAGCGTGTCGCCCGGACGGAAGTCCGGGATGTCGGAACGCAGTGACTGCGCGTCCAGCGCGTCCAGGGTGTTCATCGGTGGTCCGTCCTCGTCGATTCGGTAGTGCTTGCGTACGTCTCCCCGGGCGCGCAGCAGTGCTGCGGCCGTACCCGGGAGCTGATGGCGGGCTCGTGAACGAGGCGGTCCACTCACGCCAACCTGTCGATTATGGCAGAGGCGCTGGTGCTCGCTTCGCACGGGGTCTAGCCGAGGTCCTCGCCGAGCCGGTCGAGTACCTCGTGATCTCGGCTGTTCAGACTACCCTCCGGCAACCGGGCCAGGAGATCCGGGCGCCGCAGGGCCGTGCGTTCCAGCGCCTGGTCGCGCCGCCAGCGCTCCACGAGCGCGTGGTTCCCGGAGCGCAGCACGTCGGGCACCGCCAGGTCGCGCCACACTTCCGGGCGGGTGTAGCTGGGGCCTTCGAGCAGCCCGTCGGAGAACGAGTCCTCGGCCGCCGACCGCGCGTTGCCGAGCACGCCCGGCAGCAGCCGGACCACGGCCTCCACGATCACCAGCACCGCGGCCTCCCCGCCGACCAGCACGTAGTCGCCGATCGACACCTCGTCCACGGGCATGCGGCGCGCGGCGTCGTCGACCACCCGCTGGTCGATGCCCTCGTAGCGGCCGCAGGCGAAGACCAGGTGCTTCTCCTCGGCGTACGCGTGGGCCAGCTCCTGTGTGAACGGCTTGCCCGCCGGCGTCGGGACCACGAGCCGCGTGTCGGGCCCGCAGACCTCGTCGAGTGCCGGGCCCCAGATCTGGGGCTTCATGACCATGCCGGGGCCGCCGCCGTACGGCGCGTCGTCGACCGCGCGGTGGACGTCGTGGGTCCACTCGCGCAGGTCGTGCACGCCGATCTCGATGAGGCCGCGGTCGATCGCCCGGCCCAGCAGCGCGGCGCGCAGCGGGTCGAGGTACTCCGGGAAGATCGTGACGACGTCGATGCGCATCTAGGCCTCGTCCAGCAGGCCTTCGGGCGGGTCCAGCACCACGCGCCCGCCCGCGACGTCGACCGTCGGGACGATCGCGCGCACGAACGGCACGAGCACCTCACGACCGTCGACGTCGAGCTCCAGCAGCTCGCCCGCCGGCGAGTGGACGACCTCGACGACCTTGCCCACGACCGTGCCGTCGGCCAGCTCGGCGCTGAGGCCGGCCAGCTCGTGGTCGTAGAACTCGTCGGGATCGTCCGTCGGCGGCAGGGTGGCGGTGTCGGCGAGCAGCAACGCACCGCGCAGCGTCTCCGCGACGTCGCGCGTGAGGACCTCCTCGAAACGCACCAGCAGCCGCCCGCTGTGTTCGCGGGCGGCTGCGATGGTGAGATCCCTCTTGCTGCCGTCACGCAGCTGCGTCGTGACGACCGCACCGACGGCGAACCGCTGCTCGGGCGAGTCCGTGCGCACGTCCACCGCGAGTTCCCCGCGAATGCCGTGCGCCTTGGCGATGCGACCGACTACGACGTCCATCCTGACCGTTTCCGAAAGGGCTCAGCGATCGGTGTCGACGACGTCCACGCGGACGCCGCGGCCACCGATGCCGCCCATCACGGTGCGCAGAGCGGTCGCCGTGCGACCGCCCCGGCCGATCACCTTGCCGAGGTCGTCGGGGTGCACGTGCACCTCGAGCGTGCGGCCACGGCGAGTGGTCAGCAGCTCGACCCGGACCTCGTCCGGGTTGTCGACGATCCCGCGCACCAGGTGCTCGAGGGAGTCAGCGAGAAAACTCACTCGGACTTCTCGCCCTCAGCGGCTTCGGCCTTCTCGGCCTCGGCCTTCTTGGGAGCGGACTTCTTCTTCGGCGTGGTGGCCTCGGCGGAGGGCTCCTCGCCGGCCGCGGCCAGCGCCGCGTTGAACAGGTCCTGCTTGGACGGCTTCGGCTCGGCCACCTTCAGGGTGCCCTCGGCGCCCGGCAGGCCCTTGAACTTCTGCCAGTCGCCGGTGATCTCGAGGATGCGCTGGACCGGCTCGGTCGGCAGGGCGCCGACGCCCAGCCAGTACTGGGCGCGGTCGGTGTCGACCTCGATCAGGCTCGGCTCTTCCTTCGGGTGGTACTTGCCGATCGTCTCGATGGCCTTGCCGTCCCGGCGGGTGCGCGCGTCGGCGACGATGATGCGGTAGTACGGCGCACGGATCTTGCCGAGGCGCTGCAGCTTGATCTTGACGGCCACGGGTGTGGGTACTCCTCAGTGCTGGTGCAGGGTGGGCGTACGTCGACCGCGTGGGGACACGATCACGGGCGCCCGAAACAGGAGCCCCCGAACGGTGAGAGGGTCCGGACGGAAGCGGGCAAGCGAACATTCTGCCAGATGGCTCGAAGTGCCTGCGCAGGGCCTCGCAACAGCGGCCCGGGCCGACGTGACACCCACGCCACACCCACGCCACATTTACGCGACGCCGAGCGAGCTGAGCAGGATCGCGACCGAGGGCAGGAAGTTGTTCATCGAGTGCGCCACCACACTGCCCGGCAGCCGGCCCGTCGCGAAGCGCGCCAGGCCGATCGGCACGGCGATGACCAGCAGGAGCGTGGTCCGCAGCGGTTCGAGGTGGCTGGCGGCGAACACGGCCGTGGACAGCAGGAAAGCCGCCATGCGGCCCCATCGCTCACTGCGCCACTGCAGCCGCTCCACCGCGCCCCAGAGCAGGCCGCGGTAGATGACCTCCTCGCAGATCGGCCCGAGCAGCCAGAGGTAGACGAACGTCACGATGGCCGCCGACACCGACATCTTCCGGTCGTCCACCAGCGCGCTGATCGCCGACGTCGCGTCGGCCGAGCCCACGATCTCGGTCCACACCCAGGCGCTCAGCGACGTGAGCACCAGCCCGAGCAGGCCGAACTTGAAGCCGATCTTCACGTCGGACCAGCGCCACTCCAGGCGCAGGTCGAGCTTGGGCCCGTTGCCGCGCACGACCGTGGCCAGCAGCGCGACGCCCGCGGCGATCATCGCGGGCAGCATCGTGCCCAGCAGCACCGTGCGGATCGGCAGTGGCTGACCGGCCGGGGGATCGCCCAGCAACGCGCTCACGAACGCGGCCGACGCGATGAGCACGGCCTCCACGAGCAGGAACGCCCCGAAGCCCCACCGGTGCGGCGGGAACTCGCGCGGGGTGGCCACCAGGTCCTCCGGACGGATCGGCGTGGCACCCGGAATCGGTTCCCGGGGCTGGGAAGTGGTCACGCCCGCCCTCCGGTGATCGCTCGGCTCACCGGTCGAGCCTAGCCGCCGAGGAGACTTCGCACAGTACTCGGGCGATCACCGGCGCAGGACGTTGTTTCAGCCGAAAACCGTGCCCCGCAGGACGATGTGCGACGGGTGGCGCAGCACCGCGAGGTCCTCCCGCGGGTCGGCCGGGTACACGATCAGGTCAGCCGGCGCGCCGTCCTCGATGCCAGGGTGGCCGAGCCACTCGCGGGCGGCCCAGGACGCGCTCGCCAGCGCCTGCTCGCGCGTCATGCCGGCGCGGTGCAGCGCTTCGACCTCGTCGGCGATGAGGCCGTGGGCGACCATGCCGCCGGCGTCGGTGCCCGCGAACACGCGCACGCCCGCCTCGACGGCGGAGGAGACCATGTCGGCGACGCCCGCGTGCAGCGCCCGCATGTGCGCCGCGTACGTGGGGTACTTCGTGGCCTGGTCGGCGATGCCGGGGAAGTTCTCGATGTTGATCAGCGTGGGCACGAGCGCCACGTCGCGGCGCGCCAGCTCGGCCAGCTGGTCCGGGTTCAGCGCGGTGCCGTGCTCCAGGCAGTCGATGCCCGCGTTGATGAGTCCGGGCAGGGCGGCTTCGCCGAAGACGTGGGCGGTCACGCGCGCGCCGAGCTCGTGCGCGACCCCGACGGCCTCGGCCAGCACGTCGTCGGGCCACAGCGGCGCGAGGTCGCCCTCGCCGCGGTCGATCCAGTCGCCGACGAGCTTGACCCAGCCGTCGCCGTCCCTCGCTTGCTCCGCGACGGCTTCGGGCAGCAGCGCGACGTCGTCCAGCTCGATGGCGAAGCCGGGCACGTAGCGCTTCGGCAGCGCGAGGTGGCGGCCGCAGCGGATGATCGTGGGCAGGTCGGCGCGCGCCTGCAGCGGCCGCACGTCGAGCGGCAGGCCGCAGTCGCGGATCAGCAGTGTGCCCGCGTCGCGGTCGGTCGCCGCCTGCTCGGCGGCCTCTTCCACCGGCACCGCGCCGCGCGGGCCGAGGCCCGGGTGGCAGTGGGCGTCGACGAGGCCGGGCACCAGGAACCCGCCGGTCGCGAGCGTTTCCGCACCGGGGACGGGCTCGAACGAGATGCGCCCGTCGGTGATCCAGAGCTCGCGCGGCGAGCCGTCGGGCAGGACGGTGCCGGAGACGTGCAACGCGCTCAATTGTTGCCCGGGTTCTTCGGCAGCTTGAACTTCGACGGGTCGAAGCCCGGCACGTCGTTCATGCCGCCGAGCTGCGACAGGTCGGGCATCCCGCCACCGGTGGGCATGCCACCCGGGGGCAGCATCGGCATGCCGCCGGGGAAGCCGCCGCGGACCTTGGGCTGCGTGGGGCCGCGCCCCTTGCCCTTCTTCCCCTTCTTGCCCTTGCGCGTCTTGCTGCCGCCACCGCCGCCGAAGCCGAAGCGCCCGGCCATCTGGGCCATCATCTTGCGGGCTTCGAAGAAGCGGTTGACCAGGTCGTTGACCTCGCGGACGGTGACGCCCGAGCCGTTGGCGATGCGCAGGCGACGCGAGCCGTTGATCAGCTTCGGGTCGTCGCGCTCGGCCGGGGTCATGCCGCGGATGATCGCCTGCAGCTTGTCGAGGTGCTTGTCGTCGACCTGCGCGAGCTGGTCCTTCATCTGGCCCGCGCCCGGCAGCATGCCGAGCAGGTTGCCGATCGGACCCATCTTGCGGACCGCGAGCATCTGCTCCAGGAAGTCTTCCAGCGTCAGCTGGCCACTGGTCAGCTTCGCCGCGGCCTTCTCGGCCTGGTCCTGGTCGAAGTGCTGCTCGGCCTGCTCGATGAGGGTGAGCACGTCGCCCATCCCGAGGATGCGCGAGGCCATCCGGTCGGGGTGGAAGGTGTCGAAGTCCTCGAGCTTCTCGCCGTTGGACGCGAAGAGGATCGGCTGGCCGGTGACCTCGCGCACGCTCAGCGCCGCACCACCGCGGGCGTCGCCGTCGAGCTTCGTCAGCACCACGCCGGTGAAGCCGACACCGTCGCGGAACGCCTGGGCCGTGGTCACGGCGTCCTGGCCGATCATGGCGTCGACGACGAACAGGATCTCGTCCGGCTGCACGGCGTCGCGGATGTCCGCGGCCTGCTTCATCAGCTCTTCGTCGACACCCAGGCGGCCCGCGGTGTCCACCACCACGATGTCGTGCTGCGCGTGCTTGGCCTCCGCGATGGCGCGGCGGGCGACGTCCACCGGGTCGCCGACGCCGTTGCCCGGCTCCGGCGCGAACGTGACGACCCCGGCGCGCTCGCCGACGACCTGCAGCTGCGTGACGGCGTTCGGGCGCTGGAGGTCACAGGCCACCAGCATCGGCGCGTGACCCTGCTTCTTCAGCCACATCGCGAGCTTGCCGGCGAGCGTCGTCTTACCGGCACCCTGCAGGCCGGCGAGCATGATCACCGACGGCGGGTTCTTCGCGAGGTTCAGCCGGCGCGTCTCGCCGCCGAGGATGCCCACGAGCTCCTCGTTGACGATCTTGATGACCTGCTGCGCCGGGTTGAGCGCCTGCGAGACCTCGGCGCCCTTCGCCCGGTCCTTGATCCGGGCGATGAACTCCTTGACCACCGGCAGCGCGACGTCGGCCTCCAGCAGCGCGATGCGGATCTCGCGCGCGGTGGCGTCGATGTCGGCGTCGGACAGCCGGCCCTTGCGAGACAGCGTCTGCAGGGCGGCGGTGAGCCGATCGGAGAGGGTGTCGAACACGGGTGTGCACGCTCCAGCTGGGTCGTCGTTCGCGTACCGGGTTTCGCTGGGCGACCCCGGCAACCTCCCAGGGTAGCGGTCCGGGCCGAGCTGCCTCGCGGGTGCGCGAACCTTCGACAGAAGGTTAGTACGCACATGCGTAATAACCTTGATCGCCACTCCCTGTCAAAGCAAGAAAAACGCTCGACTCGACAGCCCAAATCGGTAAACATCTGCGTATGACTTCAGCGACGACGCCGCGCCCTTCGCTGGCCGAACCGGAGGCGGACACCGACGAGAAAGTGCCGTTCAGCCGCATCGCCGCGCTGTTCCGGCCGCACCGGGCGCAGATGGCCGCGCTGTTCGCGCTCCTGGTGGTGCAGGCCGGGCTCGGCGTCACGTCGCCGTTCCTGCTGCGGGCGATCCTCGACGACGCGCTCCCCCACCGCGACGCGCTGCTGGTGAGCGTGCTGGCGCTGGGGATGATCGCCGCGGCGCTGGGCTCGGGCGCGCTCGGCGTGGCGACCACCGGCCTGTCGAACACGATCGGGCAGCGCGTGATGAACGAGCTGCGCGTGTCGGTCTACGGCCACCTGCAGCGCATGTCGCTCGGCTTCTTCACCCGCACCAAGACCGGCGAGATCCTGTCGCGGGTGTTCAACGACATCGGCGGCGTGGACAACGTGGTCACGACCACCGCGGCGTCGATCGTGCAGAACGGCACCACGGCGCTGGCGATCGCCGTCGCGATCCTGATCATGGACTGGCAGCTGGCCCTGCTCTCGCTCGTGGTCGTGCCGTTGTTCCTGCTGTTCACGCTGCGGCTGGGCGGCAAGCAGCGCAAGCTCGCCCGCGGCCGGACCCGGAGGATGGCGCGGCTGACGACGATCGTCGAGGAGTCCCTGTCCGTCACGGGTGTGCTGCTGGCCAAGACCATGGGCAACGAGCGGCAGATGCGGGAACGCTTCGCCGAGGAGTCGCGCGAGGTCGCCGCGCTGGAACGCAGTGCTGCGCTGGCGGGGCGCTGGCAGCGGGCATCGCGGGTCATGAGCCTCACGATCATCCCGGCGCTCGTGTACTGGGTCGCGGGGCTGGAGCTGGCGGGCGGTTCGGCGCCGGTTTCGCTGGGCACGGTGGTGGCGTTCACGAGCATGCTCAACCGGCTGCTCGGGCCGGCCACGGCCATGCAGACGGTGAGCCAGAGCGTGGCCGCGGCGAAGGCGTTGTTCGGGCGGATCTTCGAGGTGCTCGACCTGCGCGTGGAGATCGGCGACCGGCCCGGCGCCCGGCAGCTGGCCGTGCGCGAAGGCGCGGTGTCGATGCGGTCGGTGTCGTTCCGCTACGACGACGAAGGACCGTGGACCCTGCGCGACATCGACCTCGACGTGGCGCCGGGCACGACCACGGCGCTGGTCGGCTCGACGGGCTCGGGTAAGACCACGCTCGCCTACCTCGTCGCCCGGCTTTACGAGGTGACGGAAGGCCTGGTGGCCATCGACGGCACGGACGTCCGGGACGTCACGCTCGCGTCGCTGGCCGCGGGGGTCGGCTTCGTGTCGCAGGAGACGTACCTGTTCCACGCGTCGGTGCGGGAGAACCTGCGTTTCGCCAAGCCGGACGCCACCGACGCGGAGATCGAGGAGGCCGCGAAGGCCGCGCACATCCACGACACGCTCGCGAAGCTGCCCGAGGGCTACGACACGGTCGTCGGCCAGCGCGGATACCGGTTCTCCGGCGGGGAGAAGCAGCGGATGGCGATCGCGCGGATCCTGCTGCGCAACCCGCCCGTGCTGATCCTGGACGAGGCCACGAGCGCGCTCGACAACCGCACCGAACGCTCGGTGCAGGCGGAACTCGACCGGCTCGCCGCCGGCCGCACGACGCTGACCATCGCGCACCGGCTGTCCACTGTGGAGAACGCGGACCAGATCGTGGTGCTCGACGCCGGCCGGATCGTGGAACGCGGCACGCACCCGGAACTGCTGGCGCTCGACGGCCGGTACGCGCGGCTCGTGCGCGGGGAAACCGCCTAATGTGGCGGTATGCAGACCGAAGCCGACACCCGCCGTGCCGACGAGCTGGCCGAGCTGGCCCGCCATGTCCGGGAGGGAGTCGGGCGGCTCAACTGGCGCATGCGCTCGGAGGCGGACTCGCCGTCGCCGGGCCCGACGGTGCTGGCCGTGCTGTCGCGGCTCTACCGCGCGGGCACGCACACGCCGAGCGAGCTGGCGGAGGCCGAGCGGATGCATCCGCAGTCGCTGACCCGCGTGCTGGCTTCGTTGACGGCGCGCGGGTTGATCACGCGGACGGCGGACCCGTCGGACGGGCGGCGGTCCCTGCTCGACATCACGCACGCCGGACGCGTGGTGCTGCGGGACTACTCGATCTCGCGCGAGCAGTGGCTGGCGGCGGCGATGGAGCGCTCGTTGAGCCCCACGGAACAGCAGCTGCTGCGCATGGCCGCGGAGCTGATGGTGCGGATGGCGGATTCCTGAGCTCCCCCAGGGGTTCCGGGACGCGGCCGCTCCCCACGGCCGGCCCCGGAACCTTGACGGAAGGGCTCACCTCCCCGGGAGCCTTCCGCCGCGTGCACGCCAGACGGGTGCCCCGTCGCCCGCTCGCCAGACCCCCAGTACCGGGCGAACGCGTTCCGCCTTGCGTTGGGGAGAAGTCTGCCGGGGCACGGGCCGGCGGGGCAGTGTGAAGACCCCCAACCGGAGTTAGGTAGGACTACTCAAGCCGTGGTTCTTCGCGGCCTTCGGTGGCGCAGGTCGTGGCGACCACGGTCCTCCGGTGGAGGGATTTCGGCAAGCATGCGGTTCGAGGGCGGTTCCCTCGTGGGGTGCGCCGTCGGTGCTACAAGCGGGTGTCGGGGCCGGCGGACTCGCTCACGCACTCGAACGAGGGCTCGGCCTCGGCCAGTGCTTCGGCTGAACAGCCGACTGCGCATGCTGCTGCCTGGAGTACCTCGGTGACCACCTCGACGTCCACGGATGGCGCGGCCGCCAGCGCTCCATTGCGTACGTCGACGCGGCCCGCGAGGGCGGCGAGGGCGTGGGCTAGGGCGTGCTGACCTGCGACGAGTTGGGTGACTACTTCGGTGAGCTCGCGGAGTGTCGCGGTTTCGCCGTCGGTGCGTAAGGAGCCGGCTAGTTCTTCGGCGCAGGAACGCAGGTGTGCTGCGACGACGGTGGGTGGGAGACAGAGTCTTGGCAGGTTTTGCTCGGAACCCAGCACGTCACACCCCGCCCTCTGCACGGCTGCTCTGGACTCGCGCCATATTGCCACTGGGATTCGTGTTTGCTGGTGCGACACCCCGATCGTGTGATGGGTGGTGGGTGGTGTTTGTGGGTGGGGACGGTTGGGGGGGCTTGGGTGTTGGTCCGTTGGTCTGGGTCCTCGCAGGGCGTGTTGCGTCAGGTGTGCACCCCGAAGCTGGATTGTGTTGACGGCCGGTGAGCCGTTGTCAAGGCGGGAAAGCGTGCCTTGACAACGCCTCGCCGACCGCAAAGAAGCTTCGGATCGGGGTGCCGGGGCGGGTCTGGGTGCAGGTTTCGTCGCGTGGGTGGGCGGCGGTTGGTGGGGTTTGCGCGGCCTGAGTGGGGCGTGGGTTGGGTGGGCGGGTGGCGGTTGGGTGGGTGGCCAAAGCGCCCCAATGTGGCGTTCGGTGCGGTGGGCGCAACCAACGCCGCATTGGGGCGCGGTGGGTGGGGTGGGGTGTTTGCGAGTGGGGACGGTCAGGGGGTCGGGGCGAGTGTTTGGAACCAGGTGGCGAGGGTGGTGAAGTCGGCGTCGGTAAGGCCGGTGTGGGGGTCGACGCGGTGTAGCAGGGCGGCGGTGGGGTGGTGTGCGGACACCCAGGCGCGGTCGGCGGGTGAGATTTCGTCGTCGGCCCAGGCGAAGGGGCGGCCGGCGGCGAAGGTGAGCAGTGGGCGGGTTTTCCAGTGCAGGCCGTCGGCCTCTGAGTCGGTTGGGTCGTCGACGAGTGGCAGGGGTGGTAGGCCGAGGCGTGGGGCGATGACGTCGTTGGCGTCGGTGAACCAGGTTGTGGCCCAGACGAGGTCGCAGGGCAGCGCGGCGAGGCGAGTGCCGTGGGTGGGGTCGAGGCGGGCCAGGAGAGGGTGGTCGGCCGGGCCGGGCGGTGGTGGGAAGAGTGGGTAGTCCGAGGCGCCGAAGGGGATGAGGGGCCGTCGACGTCGAGGAAGAGGAGGGGGCGGGCCACGGGGGAAACCGTAGCCCGCCCGGGGGTTACGAAGCGGCGGTCAGTACGGCGTCCTCGACTTTGGCGCGCCAGGGGGAGTCGACGCGGCCCGTGGAGGGGCTGACGGCGAAGGAGTCGACGACGGCGCCGCCCAGGGTGGTGGCTTTGGCCCAGTGCACGGAGGCGCCCGAGCGGCTCAGGGCGCGGGCGACGCGGAAGAGCAGGCCGATGCGGTCGGTGGCGCGCAGTTCGAGCACCACGGTGTTGGGGCCGCTGGTTTCGTCGTCGAACCAGAGGACCTTGGGCGCCACGACGGCCGACGCGGTGGTGGCGTAGTCGCGTTCCTTGGCGGCCAGGCGTTGGGTCAGGGGCAGGGTGCCGGCCACGGCGCGGGAGAACTGTTCGCGCAGCAGCGCCGAGTCGGGTAGCGAGCCGAACTTGGGTGAGGCGGTGAAGACGCCGACGCGGTCGCGCAGGACGGCGGCGTGGACTTCCAGCGAGTTGAGCGCCAGGACGCCCGCGGCGGGCGCCAGGAGTTCGGCGCGTGACGGGACGGCGAGGGTCACCGTGACGACCTTGCCCTGGGCGGTGATGCGGACCTCGCCGATCCCCGACCGGACGGCTTCGGCCATGAGCTCGCGTTGGGAGCTGTCCAGGGGGTCGGGCGGGGTGAAACCCTTGCCGTGCAGGGATTCCTCGCCGGCCGCGACCAGGTCGGCGAGCAGGCGCGCCTTCCAGTCCGTCCAGACGCCCGGGCCGGTGGCCAAGGAGTCGGCCTGCGTCAGGGCGTGGAGCAGATCGAGCAGGACGACGTCGCCGTCCAGGGTTTTGACCACGCGGGACACGGTGGCCGGGTCGGCGATGTCGCGGCGGGTGGCGGTGTGCGGGAGCAGCAAGTGGTGCCGGACCATGGCGCTAACCGTTTGCACGTCGGCGGAAGGCAGACCGAGGCGGGCGGCCACCTGGGCGGCGATGTCGGCGCCCAGTTCGGAGTGGTCGGCGTCGCGGCCTTTGCCGATGTCGTGCAGCAGCGCGCCGATCAGCAGCAGGTCGGGGCGCGCCACCGTGGTGGTCAGGCGGGCGGCCTCGACGCACGCCTGCACGAGGTGCCGGTCCACCGTCCACTGGTGCACGGGCGAACGCGGCGGCAGGTCGCGCACGGCGCCCCACTCCGGGAACAGCCGGGCCCACAAGCCGGTCCGATCGAGGGCCTCCACGGCGTCGACCAGGCCCTCCCCCGCGCCGAGGAGCTCCACCAACGCGTTGCGGGCCTCGTCCGGCCACGGAGCGCGCAGCTCGGGTGCGGAGTCGGCCAGGGTACGCAAAGTGCCGTGTGCGATGGGTTTGCCCGTGCGCGCCGAAGCAGCGGCAACGCGCAACAACAGAGCCGGGTCCTTCGCGGGTACGGCGTCGCGCGCCAGTGACACCTCGTCACCGTGCAGCACCACACCCTCGGCCAGCGGGGTGCGTGAAGGCCGCCGGCCGAACCGCGGCCGGGAAGGTTCCGCTGTGGACCGAAGGGCGACGTCCACCGCGTAGGCGATCGTCCGTCCCGCCCCGGAAAGCTTGCGTGCCAAGGCGAACCGGTCGGCGAGCCCGAGCTCGGAAGCCACGACCTCGGCTTCAGGGGCGCTCAGAATGTCCCGCTCACGGCGAAGCTCCCGCCGCAGCTCCGTGCGCGCGTCGAGCAGCAACGTCTTGGCCGCCAGCAGCTCCTCGCCCGGACGCGCCGTGAGCTGCGCCAGCGCCAGCGCCTCCAGCACCGCGAAGTCCCGCAGTCCCCCGCGGCCGTGCTTGAGATCCGGTTCCGCCGACTGCGCGATCTCGCCGCTGCGCCGCCAGCGCGTGCGCACGGAGTCGGCCAGCTCGTCGAGCCGCTTGCGGGCCGTGCGCCGCCACTGGTCGCGTGCGGCGGACGCGAGGCGCTCGGTCAGCTCGGCGTCGCCCGCGAGATGGCGTGCGTCCAGCAAGCCGAGCTGCGTGCGCAGGTCCTCCGAAGCGACCTTCAGTGCTTCGCCCGGCGTACGCACCGAGTGGTCGAGCCCGAGTTTCGCGTCCCACAGCGGATACCACAACGCGTCGGCGAGTTCGCCGACGCGTGGGTTCCCGTTGTGCACCAGCACCAGGTCCAGATCCGAGAACGGCACCAGCTCACGCCGCCCCAGGCCGCCGACGGCGACCAGCGCGACACCGGGATCAGCGGTGTCGACGCCGGCCGCCGAAGCGCCCTTCGCGAGCCAGAATTCGTACAGGTCCACCAGGGCCGCCCGCAGCGCGGCCGGACCGTGGCGTCCCGTGAGCAGCTGTTCTCGAGCCCGGACCAGTTCACCCCCGTGAGTGCTCACCTAGAGCGCGTCCGCTCCGCGCTCGCCGGTGCGCACCCTGATCACGGTCTCGACCGGCGTCACCCACAGCTTGCCGTCGCCGATCTTGCCCGTGTGCGCGGCGGTGGTGATGGCATCGAGGACCTTCTCGACGTTCGCGTCGTCCGTCACGACCTCGATCTTCAGCTTCGCCACGAAGTCCACGGAGTACTCGGCGCCGCGGTAGACCTCGGTGTGGCCCTTCTGCCTGCCGTAGCCCTGGACCTCGCTCACGGTCATGCCGAGCACGCCCAGCTGCTCCAGCGAGGAGCGGATGTCGTCGAGCGTGAACGGCTTCACGATCGCGGTGATGAGCTTCATGCCTTGGTCTCCTCGAACTTCGCAGGGGCGATGGCGGACTTGACCGGGATCGTGGTCGGCTGGCCGAGCCCGCCGCCCATGCCGGTGAAGTCGTAGGCGCTCTCCGCGTGCTGCGCCTCGTCGATGCCGCTGACCTCATCCTCGGTGCTGACGCGGAAGCCGCCGGCCTTCTTGATGATGAACCCGATGATGAAGGACAGGATGAACGAGTACGCGAGCACCGCGCCGGCCGCAGCCGCCTGACGGCCCAGCTGGGTGAAGCCGCCGCCGTAGAAGAGCCCGTCGGCGCCGAGGGAGTTGACGCTCGTGGTGCCGAAGAAGCCGATGAGCAGCGTGCCCACGAGGCCGCCGACGAGGTGGACACCCACGACGTCGAGCGAGTCGTCGAACCCGAAGCGGTACTTCAGCGACACGGCCAGCGCGCACAGCACACCGGCGATCACGCCGATCGCGATCGAGCCGAGCGGGCTCACGAACCCACACGCCGGGGTGATCGCGACCAGACCCGCGACGGCGCCGGAAGCGGCACCCAGCGTGGTCGGCTTGCCGAACTTCAGCTGCTCCACCAGCAGCCAGCCGAGCACGGCGGCGGCGGTGGCCACGGTCGTGTTGGTGAACGCGACGGCCGCGAGGTCGTTGGCGGCCAGCGAGGAACCGGCGTTGAAGCCGTACCAGCCGAACCACAGCAGCGAGGCGCCGAGCAGCACGAACGGCACGTTGTGCGGCCGTCCGGTGTCCTTCGGGAAGCCCTTGCGCTTGCCCAGCACGATCGCCAGCGCCAGGCCCGCCGCACCGGCGTTGATGTGGACCGCGGTACCACCGGCGAAGTCGAGCGCCTTCAGGTTGTTGGCGATCCAGCCGCCGACCGAGTTCTCACCGAGGAAACCGTTGAACGAGAACACCCAGTGCGCCACCGGGAAGTACACGATGGACACCCAGATGACCACGAACAGCGTCCAGCCCCAGAATTTCGCGCGATCCGCGATCGCACCGGAGATCAACGCCGGCGTGATGATCGCGAACATCAGCTGGAACATGCAGAACGCCAGCAACGGCAAGGCGTCCGGGCCCGGCCAGGGGACGGCCGGAGCGGAGTCCGTGGCCGCCGCGGCGAAGCCGACCAGCTTGCCGAAGGTGTCCGACAGCCCGGCGAGGTCGAAGTTGCCGACCAGGCCGCCGAAAGCGTCGTTGCCGAAGGACATGGAGAAGCCGAAGAGGACCCACAGCACCCCCACCACGGCCAGCGCGATGAAGTTCATCATCAGCATGTTCAAAACGCTCTTCGCGCGGACCATGCCGCCGTAGAAGAACGCCAGTCCCGGTGTCATGAGCATGACCAGCGCGGCGCCGGCCAGCACCCACGCGGTGTCTCCTGCGTTCAGCACAATCGTCCTCCCGTGCCCTGGGTAGATGACCCGGAAGTCTTGGTTCCGGGTGTTTCGCGGGGCGGCGCCGAAGGTTTCGCGGGCGTGAACTCATCCGTGGCGCTTGTTACGGGAAGGTTTCCCGCCACGCGGGGTGGGGTGTCCGATTGCGAAACGTCATGGTCGAATAGCCGCATGACCTCGGCCGGACCCGGAAATGACCCACTGCCACGACGGGTCGTGGACGCCCTCCGGTGTTCGGTGTGCCTTGCCCCGGTCGGGCTAACGGGCCGCACGGTGCGTTGCGAAGACGGTCACTCTTTCGACTTGGCCCGCCAGGGTTACGTCAACCTGTTGCACGCACGCATCCCCGCCGGAACCGCCGACACCGTGCCGATGGTCGAGGCGCGTTCGGCGCTCCTGAATTCCGGCGCGTACGCACCCCTCGCCGACGAGCTCGCGCGCGTCGCCGCGCCGGCCGCCACGGGCCTCGTGATCGACGCCGGCGCCGGCCCCGGTTACTACCTCGCGCGCGTGCTCGACGCCGCGCCCGAGGCGACCGGACTCGCGTTGGACGTCTCCGCCGTCGCGCTGCGCCGGGCCGCCCGCGCGCACGAGCGGCTGGGCGCCGTGGTGTGGAACCTGTGGGAGCCGTGGCCCGTTGTCGACGGTGTGGCTTCCGTGGTGCTCGACGTGTTCTCCCCGCGCAATCCCGCCGAGTTCCACCGGGTGCTCGAGCCCGGCGGCGTGCTCGTGGTGGCCGCGCCGCTGCCCGGGCACCTCGCCGAGCTGGGCGACCTCGTGCTGTCCGTGGACGAGCACAAGGAGCAGCGGCTCGAAACGGCGCTGGGCGACCGGTTCACGCGGGTGTCGCGAGTGGACGTGGTGCACACGGCGCCGTTCACCGCGCGCCAGGTGCACGACGTGGTCGCCATGGGTCCCGCCGGTTTCCACCTCGACCGAGACGGGCGTCGGGAGCGCCTGCTCGCCGCAGAAGGCCGGGACGTGACGCTCGCGGTGGGGGTGAGCGTGTGGCGGCGGCAGCCGTGACGCCCGCCACGCTGCTGGCCGACGCGACGTGGGTGCGCGCCCGTATCGGCGGCGCCGCGAAGCTCTACGGCTGCGCGGCGCCGGAGGTGATCGGCACGATCTGGTGGTACTCGCTGTCGTCCGTGCTCGTCGCGCCGACCATGGAGTCGCTCGCCGCCGGCGGTGAGGTGCTGGACCCGTCGCTGGACGCCGTCGAGCTCGACATCGTGCCCGACGGGCGGTTCCTCGGCTCCCGCTCGACGCGAGCGCTGAGCGGCCCGCTCGGCCCGGCACTCGGCGCGGCGCTGAGCACGGCCATCACCACCATCGCCGAAGTCACCGGCGCCCGGCCACGAGCGCTGGGCGCCATCGCGACGGACTCGATCGCCAACCGCCTGCTGTGGGCTTCGGCGCCGCACCTCGCGGCCGACGTCGTGGCGTCCACCGGCCTCGGCCTGCCCGCGCCGAGGTACGTCACGGTCGGCCGCACGCAGGCCGTGAAGCGAGCGTCGTGCTGCCTGATCTACGAAGTGGGCAACCCGAAGTGCGTCAGCTGCCCACGGCAGACGCCTGAGGAGCGCGACGCACGACTGCGCGCGGCCCTCGGCGGCTAGGAACTCAGACGCCGAGCTGGCGCCACAGCGAGCACTTCGACTGCGCCTGCGGGTCGATCGGCCCGACCCGGTCCGGGGCGAACCGCTGGACGCGGGCGCCTTCCGAGAACTTCGGCCAGGTAGGCAGGCCCGCGCCGGTGGGGTCGCCCGTGCGGGCGAAGTTCGTCCAGTACCCGATCATCTTGCGGGACAGCCGCTGCTGGGCCGCGTTGCCGTTGGCTTCCCAGGACAGGTAGCCCATCTCCAGGCCGTGGGCCGCGCCGAGCGGGAAGCCCTGCGGCACGGCGTAGCCCGGGATCGGCGGCGCGTTCTCGTCGGCGAAGAAGTACGTGTACACCGGGCGCCCGGCCGAGGCGAGGGCCTGGGCGTCGGCCGCGGTCGGACAGTCCCAGCCGTCGTCCGTGGTGGCGGCGGCCCAGGACAGCGACGCGGCGAAGGGCCCGGTACCCCGCGCGGGGTAGGCGGCGGCGATCTTCGCGGCCGCGGCGGTGCCGGCGGCCTGGGCGCCCTGCAGCGGCGTGAAGAGCGTGTGGCGGCCCAGCCCCGGGGCCAGCGCGTTCTTCGCGAAGTACGCCGAGCACGAGCTGCTTTCCATGATCGCGCGCTCGACCAGCCCGTTGGCCTGCGGCGCGGACAGCAGCGCGCAGGTCGCGAACGCCCCCGACGGCTCGCCGAACACCGTGACGTTGCCCTGGTCGACCAGCCGTGTGGGGTCGTAGTCGGCGCCCGCACCGATGCCGTCGCCGCCGTGCAGCCACACCATCACCGGACGCGAGGGGCCGGACTTCGCGGGCGTGGTGACGTTGAGGTACAGGCAGTCCTCGGTGACGCTCGGCTGCCCGCCGGGCGAGTCCGCCGCCCGCGGACAGCGGTTGCCCGGCTTGCCGGTAGGCGGTCCGTCGCCGTCCGGAATCACCAGGAAGGACGACCGGGCGTCCGACCAAGGCACGAGAAAGCCTGCCGAGGCGCCCACCGCGGACCTTCTGAAGTGGGTGTGACGATCATGGTTCGGGAAGGATGGCCCGTGGCGGCCGCGCTGAGTAGCGTGACGGTTGATGAGTGAACGCACCTGGGGCTTCCGCACCCGCGCCCTGCACGCGGGTGGCACGCCCGACCCCGCCACCGGCGCACGCGCCGTGCCGATCTACCAGACCACCAGCTTCGTGTTCGAGGACGCGGCCGACGCCGCCAACCTCTTCGCGCTGCAGAAGTACGGGAACATCTACAGCCGCATCGGCAACCCGACCGTGGCCGCGTTCGAGGAGCGCCTCGCGAGCCTCGAGGGCGCCATCGGCGGCGTGGCGACGGCCAGCGGCCAGGCCGCGGAGTTCCTGACCTTCTCCGCGCTGGCCGAGGCGGGTGAGCACATCGTGTCAGCGAGCGGCCTCTACGGCGGCACCGTCACGCAGCTCACCGGCACGCTCAAGCGCTTCGGGGTCGAGACGACGTTCGTCAACGGCGGCATCGAGGACTACGCGAAGGCCGTCACCGACAAGACGCGGCTGATCTACACCGAGGTGATCGGCAACCCGTCGGGCGGCATCGCCGACCTGGCCGGGCTCGCGGACCTCGCGCACTCGCACGACATCCCGCTGGTCGTCGACGCGACGCTCGCCACGCCGTACCTGTGCCGCCCGATCGAGCACGGCGCGGACATCGTGCTGCACTCGGCCACGAAGTTCCTCGGCGGCCACGGCACCACGCTCGGCGGCGTGGTCGTGGAGTCGGGCCGCTTCGACTGGGGCAACGGCAAGTTCCCGCGCATGACCGAGACCGTCGACTCGTACGGCGGCCTGAAGTACTGGGAGAACTTCGGCGAGTACGCGTTCTGCACGCGCCTGCGCGCCGAGCAGCTGCGCGACATCGGCGCGGTGCTCTCGCCGCACTCGGCGTTCCTGCTGCTGCAGGGTGTGGAGACGCTGCCGCAGCGGATGGACGCGCACGTGGCCAACGCGAAGGCCGTGGCGGAGTACCTGAACGCCGACCCGCGCGTGGCCTGGGTTTCCTACGCCGGGCTGCCGGACCACGCCGACCACGAGCTGGCGCGCAAGTACCTGCCGGCCGGGCCGGGCGCGGTGTTCTCGTTCGGGGTCAAGGGCGGCCGGGCCTCGGGCGAGAAGTTCGTGGAGTCGGTGGAGCTGCTGTCGCACCTGGCGAACGTCGGCGACGCCCGCACGCTGGTGATCCACCCGGCGTCGACCACGCACGCGCAGCTGTCGGACGAGCAGCTGGCGGCCGCGGGCGTCGGCCCGGACCTGATCCGGCTTTCGGTGGGGCTCGAAGACGTCGAGGACATCCTGTGGGACCTCGATCAGGCTCTCGACAAGGCGGTGGCTGCGTGACCACGGCAGTGAACTACGACGTTTCGGCCGTCGAGCGGCGGCGCATCCTCGGCCGCACGCGGTCGGTGACGGTGATCGGCGCGTCGGCCAACCCGGCGCGGCCGAGCTACTTCGTGGCGACGTACCTGACGTCGTCGACGCGGTACGAGATCAACTTCGTGAACCCGCGCCTCGACACCCTGCTCGGCAAGCCCGTGTACCCGACGCTGGCCGACGTGCCGGGTGAGATCGACCTGGTGAGCGTGTTCCGCAAGCACGACGACCTGCCGCAGGTGGCCGAGGAGGTCATCGCCGCGGGCGCGCGCACGTTGTGGCTGCAGCTGGGCCTGTGGCACGAGCAGGTGGCCGACCGCGGCCGTGAAGCCGGGCTCGACGTGGTGATGAACCGCTGCGTGAAGATCGAGCACGCGCGCTTCGCCGGCGGCCTGCACCTGGCGGGCTTCAACACGGGCGTGATCAGCTCGCGGCGCCAGTCGGCTCCTTAACGGACCACGAGCGGCACGGTGATCACGGCGGCGATCAGCACCACGAACCCGCTGATCGCCACGGGATTGCCGAAGTTGAGCGTCCAGCCGATCCCGAAGCGTTTCGGCACGAAGACCGCGTGGTCGGCGCGGTTGACGTAGAGCAGGCCGCCTTTCCAGAAGCGGTCGTCGTCGCGTTCGACGGCGTCGCGGGGCGGTTCGTCGGCGGTCTCCAGGCGGCTGCCACCCTGGCCGTAGCGGACGGCGAAGACCAGCAGTCCCGCGACGCCCACCAAGGTCGGCAGGATGATCGGCGCGACCGAGATCGACGCCGGGGCCGACCAGATCTGCTCCGCGGCCAGGGCGATCGTCAGGTTGACGCAGGCGCCGAAGAGCAGCAGCAGGCGCGGCAGGGTCGCGGCGAAGCGCCGGTACTGACCGGCGCTGGCCTTCGGACGCGCCGGGTCGAGGTCGGGCCGGAACCGCGGGGCGACGTAGCCAGCACGCAGAACAGCACCGTCAGCCCGGCCTGCACGAACACCAGGCCGAACGCGCTGCCCACCGACTTCGCGGCCGTACGGTCCGGGGTGCCGGACGCGGTGTAGTGCAGCGCCAGCGTCGCGGGCAGGTCCGGGTAGCGCACCACGCCGAGCGCGACTGCCGCGGCGAGCACGAGCAGCGCCGGCACCGCCCACAGCCACGGGAACGGTGGGCGCGTGACGCGGGAGGTGTCGGCGGTGACCGTCTGGCGCAGGCCCTGGTACCAGTCCTCGCGCCGCTTGGCCGAGCGGATCACTGCGCGCGCCCGCACGTACGCCGGCGCGACGACCCCCAGCAGCGCCACGACGACGAGCACCGGCACGAGGACCTGCTGCACGACCACGCCCACGATGAGCCCGGCGACCACCAGCGCGCTCCCGGCCACGCCCACCCACCACCGGTAGATCCGCCGCTGCTCGGCGATCAGCGGGTCGCGGACGCGTTCGGGCGGCACGCGGACGCCGAACGGCACCGTCGGCTTCGCCACCGACGGCATCACCCACGCACTGGCCAGCAACAGCATCGGCGCGAGCAGGTCTCGCAGGACGATCACCCCGATCACGCGCGCACCTCCTCGAACGCCCGCAGCGTCGCCTCGCAGTGGCCGAGGACCTCTCGCTCGCCCAGCCCGTGGGCGACCGCCTCGGCCAGCAACGTCTTCAGCCGCGCCTGCCAGTCGGCCGCGAAACCCGCGGTCGAGGCCCGCTGCACCACCGCGCCGCTTTTCCGGGTGATCAGCAGCAGCCCCTCACGCCGCAGCTGGTCGTAGGCCTTGTTCACGGTGTGGAAATTGATGCCGAGGTCCACGGCGAGCTGGCGCGTCGAGGGCAACGCGTCCCCGTCGGCGAGGTCCCCGGCCGCGATCGCCTCGACGACGCGGTCGTGGATCTGCTGGTAGATCGGCACCTCGCTGGTGAGGTCGACGTCGAGGATCATCGGTGCTCCAGGAGGGCGCGCACGGCGTTGGCCATGCTCGGGAGGCTCATCGGTCTGTTCTACAACTTATAGAACAGCCGCGCTCGGGGCAACCCGATCGCCGCCCGCGCACCCGTCGCGGTGTGCAGCCGGATCGCCACATTCCGCGAAGCCGGCCGATCATGGCCGGTCCTGCCGCGAGGTGCTGGTCAGGCCCGTGAGAAAGTGGCGGTATGGCCAAACCGACCCCGCTGCAGATGCGTAACGCCCTGGCCGCCGTGTTGATGGCGGCGGGATTCATCTGGGCCGTCGTGACCGGTGCACCGTGGTGGCTCGGGGCGATCTTCGCCGTCGGCACGTTGCTGTCCTGTGCCTCGATCTACCTCAACCGGCCCGGCGCGAACTCCTAGCGCACCTCAGGCCGTCGTTTCGGTGAAGCGCGTGGTGACGGCTTCACGCCCGCGTTTGGTGAGCTCGCCGTAGAGACGCAGGCGGGCGAGGCCGCCGTCCGGGTAGATGTCGAGGCGGGCCTCGGTGATCTGCGGGCCGTCTTCGAGGGCGAAGCGGTGGCGGGTGTCCGGCTGCAGACGGGTGCGGGGAAGCAGCGGAACCCAGTCACCGTCGTCGAGGCGGCCCGACAGCGCGGCCCAGCCCGGCGCGTTGCCCTTGAGGTTGCTCGTGTCGACCTCGGCGAAGCGCACGATGCCGGCGCCGGCGAGGCGCACGGTCACCCAGTCGTTGCCGTCGTCGCGGCGGCGCGCGGTTTCCCAGCCCTCGGCCTGGTGCGCGGCGAGCCCGGGCGAGAACAGGTTGTTGGGCGACGAGTAGAACATGTTGCTGCAGCCCGTGACGACGCCGCCGTTGGCCAGCGCGGCGAGGTCGAGCGAGCGCGGGTCCAGCAGCGCGGGGTCGGGCACCGGCGAGCCGTGCACGCGCAGGCGGGCCACGCCGCCGTCCGGGTGCTGCGTAAGGCGGACGTGGGTGAACCGCCGGGCCGACGAGACCTTGAAGAAGTTCTCCGAGTCTCCGGCCACGGGCTCGTGGTCGACCAGCACCTCCCAGTCCATTTCGGACAGTTCCGCCGCACTCGGGTAGCCGGGTACCGACACCGCTTCCACCGAAACGAACGGCGGGTAGTTGCCCTTGAAGAACGCCGTGTCCACCACCACGCCCGACACCACCCCGGCGGCGCCGAGGCGCAGCACGGCCTGGTCGTCACCCGGTTCGCGGTGCCGGCGCGTCTCCCAGCCGTCGTAGACCTGACCCTTCGGCCCGAACGTCTCGGCCCGGTGCGCGGGGCGCCACGGGTTGACGAGGTTCTCCTTCTCGGCGAACAGCTCGTCGCTCGCCCACATCACCGTGCCCCCGAACGTGCGGGAAGCGAGGTCCGGCTGGGCTGTCCACTCGGGACGGTCGTGCGACACGTGGTCCTCCATCTCTAACAGTTCCCCCTTGTCAACAGCTCTCCCCGCGGCTCGTCGCCGGTCACCGGCGAACCCCGCAGCCACGTACCGCGCACCACGCCGGCCAGCGGCCGCTGGTCGTACGCGCTCACCGGGTTGCGATGCTTCAGCGCGGCCACGTCGACGACAAACGCCTCGTCCGGCGCGAACACCGAGAAGTCGGCGTCGTAGCCCACGGCGAGGTGGCCCTTGCGCGTCATCCCGACCTGCGCCGCCGGGCGTTCGGCCATCCACCGCACCACGTCGGCGAGGCCGAAGCCGCGTTGGCGCGCCTGCGTCCACACCGCGGGCAGCCCCAGCTGCAGGCTGGAGATCCCGCCCCACGCGAGGCCGAAATCGCCGGTGTCGAACCGTTTCAATTCCGGTGTGCACGGCGAGTGGTCGCTCACGATCGTGTCGATCACACCGTCGGCGAGGCCTTGCCACAGCAGTTCCCGGTTGGCCGCCTCGCGGATCGGCGGGCAGCACTTGAACTGCGTGGCGCCGTCGCGGATCTCCTCCGCAACGAAACTCAGGTAGTGCGGGCACGTCTCCACCGACAGCGCCACGCCCTCGCGGCGCGCGCTCGCGATCAGCGGCAGAGCGTCCGAAGAGGACAGGTGCAGCACGTGCGCGCGGGCGCCGGTGCGCCGGGCCGCCTCGATCACGTGGGTGATGGCCAGGTTCTCGGCGCCACGCGGGCGAGAGCCGAGGAAATCGGTGTACTTCTCACCGTGCGGATCCGGTGCGGCGTCGATGGCGTCGGAGTCCTCCGCGTGCACGATCATCAGCGCGTCGAAACTCGCGAGTTCGCGCAGCGCGGCCTCCAGGCCCGCGGCGTCGAGCGGCGGGAACTCGTCGACGCCGGAGTGCAGCAGGAAGCACTTGAACCCGAACACGCCCGCGTCGTACAGCGGACGCAGATCGCCGGTGTTGCCGGGAATCGCGCCGCCCCAGAACCCGACGTCCACGTGCGTGCGTCCCGAAGCCGCCTTGCGCTTCACCTCCAGCGCGGCGACGTCGACCGTCGGCGGCAGGCTGTTGAGCGGCATGTCGACGATCGTCGTGACCCCGCCGGCGGCGGCCGCGCGCGTCGCGGTCTCGAAGCCCTCCCACTCGGCGCGGCCGGGGTCGTTCACGTGCACGTGGGTGTCCACGAGCCCCGGCAGCAGCACCTCGTCGGCCGCGAGCTCGACCACCCGGTCGGCGGACAGGTCCACGATTCCCTGCTCCAGCGCGACAATCCGGCCGCCGTCGACCCCCAGCGTCGCGGGACCTTCACCGGCCGCCGTCACCGCACGTGCGGCGCGCACCACGAGATCCATCTGCGGGCACACTCCTTCTCCCGTCGGCGATACCGGCAGGTTGTTTCACAGTACGGAAAGTATCTTTCGCCAACCGAGATTAACCACGACGCTCTCGCCTCGTCAACGCCTCGCTCTCCACGTTACGGTCACCGGGTGGAGCTAGAAGCCGAGTTCACCAGCGAACCCTTCCAGGGCGAGGGCGCCCCGCCGGAGCACGCCGTGCGCGCTCGCGACGCGGCCCGCGACGCCGGGCTCGACACCGACTTCGGTCCACTCGGCACACTCGCGCGCGGCCCGGCCGACCAGCTGATGAACGCGTTGCCGGCCATCGCACGGGCCGCGCTCGAAGGCGGCGCCACCCGCGTCACGGTCCAGCTCCGGCGCACCGACGAACCGGCGCCGACCCCGCCCGTCGAGCTCAACACCGCGCTGGCCCGGCTCATCGCCGACGTCGAGCGCGAACTGGGCGCAAAGCTCGGCGACCTCGACCGCCCGGACAAGCAGCGGGCGGTCCGGCTGCTGCGCGAACGCGGCGCCTTCAGCCTGCGGAAATCGGTCTCCGCGGTGGCCGAGGCGCTGGGCGTCACGCGCTTCACGGTCTACAACTACCTCAACCGGGAAGTGGACTGACCAGCGGGTTCAACAAAATGTTGACGGCGGCGCGAGGGCACCGTACCGTCGGCAGGCACCAGCTCCCCCGCAGCGAGGAGATCCCGTGCCACTCGCACTCGCCGAGTTCAACACCGCCGACGCCGCCGACGTGCGGCCCGCCCTCACGGCCTGCCTGGCCGTGCCGCGCTGGGTCGACGCGGTGCTCGCCGGCCGGCCGTACGCGGACTTCGCCGCGCTCCTGACCACCGCTGAAAAAGCCACTCCCCTGCACCGCGACGAGGTGAGCGCCGCCATCGCCGCCCACCCGCGGATCGGGGAGAAGCCGACGAGCAAGGGCGCCGACGCCGAGTGGTCGCGCTCGGAGCAGTCCGGTGTGGACAACGCCGACGAGTTCGCCGCCGCCAACGCCGAGTACGAAGCCCGTTTCGGCCACGTGTTCCTCGTGTGCGCCGGCGGCCGCGGTGGCGCGGAACTGCTCGCGAACCTGCGGTCGCGGCTGGGCAACGACCCCGAGACCGAACTCGACGTGGCGGGCGCGGAGCTGGCGAAGATCGCCGCGCTGCGCCTGCGGAAAGCGATAAACGCATGAGCTTGGTGACCACGCACGTGCTGGACACGGCCGCCGGCAAACCGGCCGCCGGCATCGCCGTGCGGTTCGAACGCGGCGACGGCACACCGCTCGCCGAGGGCGTCACCGACGACGACGGACGCGTGCGCGACCTCGGCCCCGACACCCTCGAACCCGGCGTCTACCGGCTGATCTTCGACACCGGCGCCTACCTCGGGCCCGAAGCGTTCTTCCCCGACGTCACCATCGCGTTCCGCATCACCGACGGCACCTCGCACCACCACGTGCCGGTGCTGCTGAGCCCGTTCGCCTACTCGACCTATCGCGGGAGCTGACCGTGGGAATCTCCTTGGGCCCCAACCAGTACGGCAAGGCGGAGGTCCGCCTGGTCACCGTCCGCCGCGACGGTCCGGTGCACCACCTGCGCGACCTCACCGTGTCCACGGCCCTGCGCGGCGACCTCGCGGCCACGCACCTGACCGGCGACAACAGCGCTGTACTGACCACCGACGCGCAGAAGAACACCGTCTACGCGTTCGCGAAGCAGCAGGACGTCGGCGAGATCGAGGACTTCGCGCTGCGCCTGGGCCGCCATTTCGTCGCCACGCAGGAAGCGATCACCGGCGCGCGCATCACCGTCGCCGAGCACGCCTGGGAACGCATCCCCGTCGACGGCCAACCGCACGACCACGCGTTCAGCCGTTCTGGGGGCGAAAGCCGCACGACCACCGTGACCGTGCACGCCGACCGCGCGTGGGTGGTGTCCGGTGTGGACGGTCTGACCGTGCTCAAGTCGGGCGGCTCGGAGTTCCACAGCTTCCCGCGCGACGCGTACACGACGCTCGCCGAGACCGACGACCGCATCCTCGCCACCGCCGTCACCGCGCGCTGGCGCTACGACGGCGACCCATTCGATGTCGACTGGGCCAAGAACCACCAGGAGATCCGGCGGACGCTGCTGCAGGCGTTCGCCACGAAACACAGCCTGTCGTTGCAGCAGACCCTGTACACGATGGGCGAGGCCGTGCTGCTCGCACGGCCCGAGGTCGCCGAGGTCCGGCTTTCCCTGCCGAACAAGCACCACTTCCTCGTCGATCTGAGCCCCTTCGGCCTCGAGAACCACAACGAGGTGTTCTACGCCGCCGACCGCCCGTATGGCCTCATCGAAGGCACCGCGGTCCGCGACGAAGCCGAGGAGCCCGGCCCGGCCTGGACCGACGCCGTGCTCTAGCCCCGAATCCCACCGGGAGAGCACATGTCAGAACGACCTTCCCGTCATCCCGTCGATGTGCGCCCGAAGTGGCCACAGCTCGTGCTCGGCGGAATCCAGCATGTCGCGGCGATGTACGCCGGCGTGGTGGCTCCACCGCTGGTGATCGGCGCGGCCGTCGGGCTCTCGCCCAGGCAGCTGAGCCTGCTCATCAGCGCGTCCCTCTTCACCGCCGGCCTCGCCACCCTGTTGCAGACGCTCGGCGTGTGGCGCTTCGGCGCGCGGCTGCCGCTGGTCAACGGCGTCACGTTCGCGTCCGTCGCGCCGATCCTGTCGATCGCTCAGCAGCACGCCGGCAACGCGCTGGGTGTCGTCTACGGCGCGACGCTCGTCGGCGGCGTGTTCGTGGTGCTGGCCGCGCCGTTCTTCTCGAAGCTCACCCGGTTCTTCCCGCCGGTCGTGACGGGGACCGTGATCACGCTCATCGGCGTCTCGCTGCTGCCGGTGGCCGTGCAGTGGATTTCCGCGCAGCAGCCGGCCGCGCGGCCGAGCGGGCTGCTGCTGGCGGGCGTCACCCTGGTCGCGGTGCTGGTGTTCACGCGGTTCCTCAAGGGTTTCTGGAGCCGGATCGCACTGTTGCTGGGCCTGGTCGCCGGGACGCTGGTGGCGTGGCCACTGGGTGAAGTCGACACGTCGACTTTGAAGCAGGCGCCGGTGTTCGGCATCGCCACGCCGTTTCACTTCGGCGCGCCGGTGTTCGACATCGCGGCGATCGTGTCGATGCTCATCGTGATGCTCGTGGTGATGGCCGAGAGCACGGCCGACCTGCTGGCGCTCGGCGAGATCGTCGGGCGGCCGACCACGAGCCGGACGCTGGCCGACGGACTGCGCGCCGACGGGCTGGCCACCGCCGTGAGCACGGTGTTCGGCGGGTTCGCGTGCACGGCGTTCGCGCAGAACATCGGGCTCGTGTCGCTGACGCGGATGGTCAGCCGGTACGTGGTCGCGGCCAGTGGCGTGGTGCTGGTGGTGCTCGGCGCGCTCCCGGTGACCGGCGGGATCGTCGCGCTCGTGCCGCAACCGGTGCTCGGCGGGGCCGGGCTGGTGCTGTTCGGCAGCGTCGCGGTGAGCGGTGTGCGGACGCTGGCGAAGGCGTCGTTCGAGCATCCCGGCAACGTCGCGATCGTCGCCGCGTCGCTGGGCGTGGGCCTGATTCCCATCGCGGTGCCGGGTTTCTACTCGGGCTTCCCGGCGGCGCTGCAGGTGGTGCTGAACTCCGGCATCAGCGCGGGCTGTCTCACGGCCGTGGTGCTGAACCTGGTGTTCGGCGAGCGGTTGATAGAACGCTCTACCGCCCCGGAGCTATCCTCGGTGCCGTGACAGGCACGAAGGACCGCATCCTGGCCGCGGGCGCGGAGCTCTTCCGCCGCGGCGGCTACACCGGCACGGGCGTGAAGCAGATCGTCGAGAAGGCCGGCGCGCCCTTCGGCTCGCTCTACCACTTCTTCCCCGGTGGCAAGGAACAGCTCGCCGAAGAGGTCATCCGCACGTCGGGCATGGAGTACGCGCAGCTGTACGACCTCTTCATCGCCCCGGCGCCCGATGTCGTGAGCGGCATCGAGGCGTTCTTCGCCGCCGGCGTGACGACGCTGCTGGACACCGACTACGTCGAGGGCTGCCCGATCGCCACGGTGGCCCTGGAAGTCGCGACGACGAGCGAACCCCTGCGCCAGGCGACGGCCGACGTCTTCACGGCGTGGATCGACGCGGGCACGGAGAAGTTCGCCGCCTTCGGCCTGCCGGCCGAGCAAGCGCGGGTGCTGACGATCGCACTCATCACCAGCCTGGAGGGCGCGTTCGTACTGGCGCGCTCGATGCGTTCGCCGGAGCCCATGGCGGTGGCAGGCGCGGCGGTGGTGGACGTGGCCCGGCGTCTGCTGGCAGAACTGGACCACGACGGGAAGAAGCGCTAGCGGTAGTCGGGCGTCCAGCGGGCTTGGCGGACCGTTTCGGCGAGGTGGTCGTTTTCCGGGGCGACGCCGTCCTTGATCGCCTGCTCGGCGACGGCGATGGCGATCCGCGTGGCCACTTCCGGCACGTCGTCCCAGGACGGCAGCAGTGGTTCGTCCGGGTCGGCGAGGGCGGGGGACGCTTCGCCGAGCGTCTTGGCGGCGACGCGCATCATCGCGTCGGTCACGCGGGTCGCGCCGGACGCGGTGACGGCCAGGCCGATGGCCGGGAAGATGTAGACGTTGTTGCACTGTGCGACGCGGTGCTGCTTGCCGTCGCGCTCCACCGGCCCGAACGGCGAGCCGGTGGCGACGAGGGCGCGGCCGCCGGTCCAGAAGTCCAGCTCACGTGGATGCGCCTCGGCGCGGCTGGTGGGGTTGGAGAGCGGGAAGATGATCGGCCGGTCGGTCTTGGCGGCCAGCTCACGCACGATTTCCTCGGTGAACGCGCCCGCCGCCGTCGAGAGGCCGAGCAGCACGCCGACGTCGACGTTGTGCACGACGTCGGCCAGCCCGGTGCCGGTCCAGCCCTGGGTTTTGGCGGCCGGCTGGGCGAAGCGGCGCTGGCTTTCCGACAGGTCGGTGCGGTCGTCGGTGAGCAGGCCCGCGATGTCGACGACCCAGATGCGCCCGGCCGCCTCGGCGTCGGACAGGCCCTGGGCGACCATCTCCTGGCGGATCATCTCCAGCACGCCGATGCCGGCCGAGCCCGCGCCGAGCATCACCACCTGCTGCTGGGAAAGCGGCCGCCCGGCCACCTTCGCCGCGCCGTGCAGCGCGCCGACCGCGACGGCGGCCGTGCCCTGGATGTCGTCGTTGAAGGTCAGCAGGCGGTCGCGGTAGCGGTCGAGGATCGGCTCGGCGTGCGCGGTGGCGAAGTCCTCCCACTGCAGCAGCACCTCGGGCAGCTCTTCGCGCACCGCCGTGACGAAGTCGTCCACGAACGCGTAGTACTCGTCGTCGCCGATGCGCCGGTGGCGCCAGCCGAGGTACTGCGGGTCCTCGAGGCGCTCGACGTTGTCGGTGCCCACGTCGAGCAAGATCGGCAACGTGCGCGCGGGGTCGATGCCGCCGATCAGCGTGTACAGCGACAACTTCCCGATGGGGATGCCCATGCCGCCGATGCCCTGGTCGCCCAGCCCGAGGATGCGCTGGCCGTCGGTGACCACGATGACGTCAACCTCCCGCCGCGGCCGGTTCCTGAGCACCTCCCTGAGATGCTCGCGGTCGGGGTAGGCCACATACAGCCCGCGCGGGCGCCGGTAGATCTCGCTGAACCGCTGGCACGCCTCGCCGACGGTGGGCGTGTAGACGATCGGGAGCGTCTCCTCGAGGTGCTCGGCCAGCAGCCGGTAGAACAACGTTTCATTGCGGTCCTGGAGGCCGCGCAGGAACACGTGCTTGGCCAGGTCCGCCGGCTGACGCGCGAACTCGGCGTAGGTGTGCGCCACCTGCTCGCCGATCGTCTTCTCGGCGTTGGGCAACAGCCCCAGCAGGCCGAGCTCCCGCCGCTCGTCGTGGGTGAAGGCCGTGCCTTTTGTGGTGAGCGGGTCGAAAAGGCGGTCGTGTCCGCGGTCCGGCATGTGCGCTCCCCGTCTGATCCACATGGGACGTTCCGCGTCGACTCAACCACGGTGCCGTGGCGTCCGCCAGCCCGCCATTCACCAACCGGACACCACGACACGGACCGCTTTCTCAGGGTCGAAACCGGCGACCACGGCCGCGGCGGGCGCCGAGGAAGGCCCGCGAAGCGTGCCCACCCCAACGGCGCTGCATTTCGACGTGGGTCCGCGCCGCCGGTGGTCCCGCGGCGATGGTCGCACGGGCCCAGGGTCCAAGGTGTGCGACCGCCCGTCAGTGCGCCACCAGCGAATTCGCCGGGCCCTACGTCCCCGTCAGGTGTTCCGGGCGGACCGGCACCCGGGTCAGTGCCAGACCCGTCGCGGCGCGGATGGCGGAGACGATGGCCGGGGTGGAGGAGATGGTGGGGGGTTCGCCGACGCCGCGGAGGCCGTAGGGGGCGTGGGGGTCGGGGCGTTCGAGGACGTCGATGGACATCGGGGGCATGTCGAGGACGGTGGGGATGAGGTAGTCGGTGAAGGAGGGGTTGCGGACGCGGCCGCCGTCGACCTGGATTTCCTCCATGACGGCGAGGCCGAGGCCCTGGGCGGAGCCGCCCTGGATCTGGCCGAGGACGGCCTGCGGGTTCAGCGCGCGGCCGACGTCCTGGGCGCAGTCGAGGGCGACGACCTTCACCAGGCCCAGCTCCACGTCCACGTCGACGACGGCGCGGTGGGCGGCGAAGCCGTACTGCACGTGGGCGGTCCCCTGGCCGGTGACCGGGTCGAGTGGATACGTGGGGCGGTGGCGCCATTCGACCGTTTCGTCGAACGCCGAGGTGCCCAGCACGGCGGCGAGATCCGCCAGCACCACGCCGTCGGTGGCGACGAGCTTGCCGCCGGCCACGCGGGTGCCGGAAGGCAGGCCGGCGGAGGCCAGGACGCGGGCGCGCACGGCGGCGGACGCGGCCTGCACGGCGCCGCCGGTCACGTAGCTCTGGCGGGACGCCGAGGTCGACCCGCCGTTGCCGATGGAGGTGTCCATGGGCAACACGGTCACCTGCTCCACGCCGAGCTCGGTGCGCACGATCTGCTGCATGATCGTCACGAGCCCCTGCCCGACCTCGCACGCCGCGGTGTGCACGGTGGCCGCGGGTTCGCCACCGACGAGCTCCAGGCGCACGCGCGCGGTGGAGTAGTCGTCGAAGCCCTCGGAGAAACACACGTTCTTGATCCCCACGGCATACCCGACGCCACGCACCACGCCCTCGCCGTGCGTGGTGTTGGAGACGCCGCCGGGCAGGTGGCGCAGGTCGAACGAGCGCGACGCGGGCAGCGGCCGGGCCCGCAGCCGTTCCAGCAACTCGGCGACGGGCGCGGCCGAGTCCACGACCTGGCCCGTCGGCATCACGGCGCCCTCGGTCATCGCGTTGCGGATGCGCAGCTCGACCGGGTCGAGGCCACACCCGGCGGCCAGCTTGTCCATCTGCGACTCGTACCCGAACGCCGCCTGCACCGCGCCGAAACCCCGCATCGCGCCGCACGGCGGGTTGTTCGTGTAGGCGCCCCAGCAGTCGACCGCCACATTGTCCACTGTGTACGGTCCGACGCCCAGCGTCGCCGCGTTGGCCACCACCGCGCCGGTGGACGACGCGTACGCGCCGCCGTCGAGGAAAAGGCGCGCGCGGACGTACACGAGCCGGCCGTCGGAGGTGGCGCCGTGCTCGTAGTACATCTTCGCCGGATGACGGTGCACGTGGCCGTAGAACGATTCCTCGCGGTTGTAGACCATCTTCACCGGCTTGCCGGTGTGCAGCGCGAGCAGGCACGCGTGCACCTGCATCGACAGGTCCTCGCGGCCGCCGAACGCGCCGCCGACACCGCCGAGCGTCAGCCGCACCTGCTCGACCGGCAGCCCGAGCGCCGCGACGATCTGCTGCTGGTCCACGTGCAGCCACTGCGTCGCGACGTACAGGTCCACGCCGCCGACCGTGTCGGGCACCGCGAGCCCCGACTCCGGGCCGAGGAAGGCCTGGTCCTGCATGCCGACCTCGTACACGCCGGACACCACGACGTCGGCCCGGACATCCTCGGAACCACGCCGGATCCGCACGTGGCGCACCACGTTGCCGTCGGGGTGCAGCGAAAGACCCTCGCCGTTCACCGCCGCCTCGGAACTGGTGACGGGCGTCAGCTCCTCATACGTCACCTTGATCCGCTTCATCGCCCGCCGCGCCGTCTCCGGGTGGTCGGCGGCCACGAGCGCCACGGGCTCGCCCTCGTAGCGCACGACCTCGTCGGCGAGCACCGGCTGGTCGGCGTGCTCCAGCCCGTAGCGGTTGACGCCGGGCACGTCCTCGTGGGTCAGCACCGCGTAAACCCCTTGCACGGCAAGGGCTTCCGTGAGGTCGATCCCGGTGATCCGCGCGTACGGGTGGGGGCTGCGCAGGGTCGCGCCCCACAGCATGTCCTCGTGCCACAGGTCCGAGGAATACGCGAACTCGCCGCGCACCTTCACCGTGCCGTCGGGCCGCGGCGCGTTGGCGCCGACGCCGTTGACGGTGGCTGACGAAGTCGTGGTGGTGGTCGTCGTCATCGGTCCTCCCGCAGCCGGGCGCTCGCGGCGGCCAGGTCGCGGGCGATCGCGGACTCGTCCTCCTCACGCAGCGTGCCGTGCTCCACGACGGTCCGGCCGCCCACGAGCAGGCGCGCCAACGGCGGGGTCGCGCCCAGCACGAGCGCGGCGACCGGGTCGGTGATACCCGCGTACTCGAGCCCCGTCAGGTCCCACACGGCGAGGTCGCCGAGCTTGCCGGCCTCGACCGAGCCCAGCTCGGCGTCGCGGCCGAGGCAGCGAGCGCCGCCCATCGTGCCGAGCCACAACGCTTCCCGGGTGGTCAGCGCGGTCGGCCCGCCGCGTTGGCGAGCCTGCAGCAACGCCTGGTGCAGCTCCTCGCCGAGCCCGCCGGACTCGTTGGACGCGGCGCCGTCGACCCCGAGGCCCACGGGCGCGCCGGCGTCCAGCAGGTCGCGTACGGGGGCGATGCCCGCGCCGAGGCGGCCGTTGGACGTCGGGCAGTGCGCCGAGCCCGTGCCGGTGGCGCCGAAGCGGCGGATCGCGTCGGGCGAGAGGTGGATGGTGTGCGCGAGCCAGACGTCGCTCGCCAGCCAGCCGAGCTTGTCCGCGTACTCGGCGGGCGTGCAGCCGACCTCGGCCAGGCACTGGCGTTCCTCGTCGAGCGTCTCGGCGAGGTGCGTGTGGAGCCGGACGCCCTTGCGGCGCGCGAGGTCGGCCGCACCGGTCATCAGCCGTTCGGTGACGGAGAACGGCGAGCACGGGCCGACCGCGATCCGCAGGTGCGCGTCGGGCGACGAGTCGTGGAACCGGTCGATCACCGCCTCCGTGCCGACCAGTGCGGCGTCGGTGCCCTCCACGAGGTTGTCCGGCGGCAGACCACCGTCGGACTCGCCGCGGTCCATCGAGCCACGAACCAGGTGCAGCCGCAGGCCGACGCGCTGCCGGGCCGCGACGAGCGCCTCGACCTGATCGCCGCCGTCGCGGGGGAAGACGTAGTGGTGGTCGGCCACGGTCGTGCACCCGGTGAGCGCGAGCCGCGCCATCCCGGCGGTGCCCGCGGCGTGCGTGATGTCCGCGTCGAGCCGGCCCCACACGGGGTAGAGCGCGACGAGCCACTCGAACAGCGTGTGGTCGGCGGCCATCCCGCGCGTGGCCCACTGGTAGAGGTGGTGGTGGGTGTTGACCAGGCCCGGCGTGACGAGGCAGCCGGACGCGTCCACGTGCTCCTCGGCGTCGCCGGTGAAGGTGCCTTCGCCGACTTCGGCGATCACGCCGTTGTCCACGAGCACGTAGCCCGAGTCGTATTCGGGGCCGCTGACGGTGGCGATCGCGGCGTTCTCGATGACCGTCCTCATGCGACACCGCTCTTCGCGACAGCGGCGGCCCGCACGGCGTCGAGGATCTTCTCGTACCCCGTGCACCGGCAGAGGTTCCCGGCCAGCGCCTCGCGGATCTCCTCGTCGCTGGGCTGCGCCACGCGGTTGAGCAGGTCGTGGGCCGCGACGACGAGGCCGGGGGTGCAGAAGCCGCACTGCACGGCGCCGTTGTCCACGAAGGACTGCTGCACCGGGTCCAGCTTGTCGCCGTCGGCCAGCCCTTCGACGGTGCGCACCGAGCGGCCCTCGACCTGACCGGCCGCGACGAGGCACGAGCACACCGGCACGTCGTCGAGGTACACCGTGCAGGACCCGCATTCGCCCTGTTCACAGGCGTTTTTCGAACCCGGCAGGCCGAGCCGCTCGCGCAGCACGTAGAGCAGGCTCTCGCCTTCCCACACGTCGTCGGCCTCGCGGGCCTCGCCGTTGACGGTCACGTTCACGCGCACGTGCGCTCACTCCCCCGGTGTTCGTCCCAGGCCCAGGTCAGCGTGCGCCGAGCGAGCACGGCCAGGGCGTGTCTGCGGTAGTCCGCGCTGCCGCGGACGTCGTCGATCGGTGCGGCGGCCTCGGCCACGAGCTCGCCGAAGCGTCGTTTCAAGGAGTCGGCCAACGCCGTGGGCGCGTCCCACGGCAGCTCCGCGGCCAGGAATTCCTCGGCCGCGCGGGCCCGGCGCGGGGTGGGTGCGGCGGACCCGACCGAGGCGCCGACCTCCCGCTTCGCAGGCCGCAGGTTCACCGCGAAGGAACAGACGGCGATCACCATCGCGTTTCGCGTGCCGACCTTCGCGAACTGCTGGGGACCCGCGTGCGCGGGCAGGTGGACGGCGGTGATCAGCTCGTCGGGCTCCAGCGCGTTGCGCTTCACGCCGAGGTAGAACTCCTCCGCCGGCAGCACCCGCGTCCCCCGGACGGACGCGACCTCGACGCGCGCGCCGAGCGCGAGCAGCACCGGGTGCGTGTCGCCGGCCGGTGACGCGGCGCCGAGGTTGCCACCGACCGTGCCGCGGTTGCGGATCTGCGGCGAGCCGACCGTGCGCGAGGCCATCGCCAATGCGGGCAAAGGTTCACCCAGCTCGGTGATCACGCGCGAATAAGACACGGCCGCACCGAGCCGGACGGTGCTTTCCGGAAGAGTCCCGTCCGAAGTGGACCACTCGGCCAGCTCAGCGACACCGGTGAGATCGAGCAGCGCGGCCGGGCGGCGGTGGTCGAAGTTCAGCTCCACCATCACGTCCGTGCCGCCGGCGATCGGCACCGCGTCGGGGCGTTCGGCCTTCACGGCCAGCGCCTCGCCCAGATCGGCAGGTCGCAGGAAATCCACGCTCGAGCTCCTCCCCTCGGCCTGATGTCCCAGTACACGCCGAACCTGCCCGCGCGGCAACGGTGCCCCGCCATGAAAGCCGCCCCAGCGGAAGACCACCCGTTTGTGCTTTCCTACAAGCCTGATGACGACCGTGAGAACCCTGCTGGGCCTGCCCGGCCTGCGCCCGCACCCGAGCACCGCCGAGGACCTGCTCGACCGCGCCGTCACGCGGATCTACGTGACCGAGCTGCCCGACCCGGGCCGCTACCTGACGGCGGGCGAGCTCGTGCTGTCCGGGCTGCTGTGGTGGCGCACGCCGGGTGACGCGGAGCCGTTCGTCGCCGCGCTGGCAGCCGGGGGCGCCGCCGCGTTGGCCGCGTCGGGCGCGGACGCCGGCGGCATCCCGGAAGACGTCATCGACACCTGCGCGCGCCACGGCGTCCCGCTGCTGGAAGTGCCGCCGGACCTGTCGTTCGCCGTGGTCACCGAACGCGTGGTGCTGGCGCTCGCGGCCGCCGCCGACGGGGCGCGCAAACGCTTGCTCACCGCCGCCGCGGAGGACGCGCCGCTGGAAGACCTGCTGGCCCGCGCGGCCGAGGAGCTCGGCACGGCGTGCTGGGTCCTCTCGGGCGTGCCCCGCGTGGTGGCCGGCACGGCACCGCTGCCGGTGTCGGCGGCCGAGCCCGTGCGCCAGTTCGCCGCCGCCCGCGCCCGGCCCACGGCGGCGGGCGGCCTCACCGTGCTGCCGGTGGAGAGCCGCCACGCGGTGCCGTGGCTGCTCGCCGTGGACGGACCGCTGAGCACCGCGCAGACGGAGCTCGCCGAGGAGCTGGCCGGGCTCGTCGGGCTGGCTCGCGCGCGGTCGCGTCCGTCGCCGGCGCCGCTCGGCGGCAACGTCCGCGCGGTCGCGCTGCGCACGGAAGACAGCGCGGAAGCCGACGACGTGCTCGCCGAACTCCTGGCCACCACGGGGAAAGCGATCACGCCGACCGGCAGCCGCGACCACACGGAGGCGCTCGCCCTCGTCGCCGACGACGGTTCCTGGCCCACCGGCTGGGCCGGCGACGCGGTGACCGCTCTGTCCACAGTGGAACCGCTGCTGCGGGCGACGCGGATCCTCGCCGGTGTCAGCGATCCCGTGCCCGCGGCGGAGTCACGCGGTGCGTTCGAAGTGGCGCGGCACGCGCTTTCCCTTGCCGCGGACCGGCAAGGTGACGTGGTGGTCGTGCCCGCCGCCGCGCTCGGCGTGCACCAGCTGCTGCTCGCCGGCACGTCCACCGACCTGCGCGCCGCGTTGCGCCGGCGCCTGCTCGGCCCACTGCTCGACTACGACGCCGAGCAGCATTCGGATCTCGTGCGCACCGTGCGCGTGTTCCTGGAGTGCTCCGGCTCCCCCACGCGCGCGGCGAAAACCCTGCACATCCACGTGAACACCCTGCGCTACCGCATCGGCCGCGCCGCCGAGCTGCTCGGCGTGGACCTCACGGACTTCGTCGCGCAGGTCGACGTCTACCTGGCCCTGACCTCGGAGTCCTGAACGGCCGTGAAGGGCACCTTCTGGGAACCAGGCGCCCTTCACGGACTCGTGGTCAGAGAGCCTTCGCGGCCCGGTCGGCGACCAGTTTCAGGAACCGGCCCGGGTCGGCCAGCTCGCCGCCCTCGGCCAGCAGCGCCATGCCGTGCAGCAGCTCCGCCGTCTCGGCCAGCGAACCGTCGGCCGGGTTGTCCGCGAACGCCTTGCGCAGCCCGGAGACCAGCGCGTGGTCCGGGTTGAGCTCCAGGACCCGCTTGATCTGCGGCATCTCCTGGCCCATCGCGCGGTACATCTTCTCCAGCGTCGGCGTCATGTCACCCGAGTCGCCGACGATGCACGACGGCGAGGTGGTCAGCCGCGAGGACAGGCGAACCTCCTTGACGCTGTCGGTGAGCGTCGCCGACATCCACTTGAGCAGGTCCGCGTACTCGGCCTTCTGCTCGTCGGACGTCTCCTCGCCGCCGAGGTCGACCTCGCCCTTGGCCACGGACTGGAACGACTTCTCCTCGAACCCGCCCACGCCGTCGACCCACATCTCGTCGACCGGGTCGGTGAGGATGAGGACCTCGTAGCCCTTGGCGCGGAACGCTTCCAGGTGCGGCGAGTTCTCGATCACCGTGCGCGACTCACCGGTGAGGTAGTAGATGTGCTCCTGGCCTTCCTTCATCCGCGAGACGTAGTCACGCAGCGAGGTCGGCTTCTCCGCGTGGTTCGTGGACGCGAACGACGAGATCTCCAGGATGGCCGGGCGGTTCTCCGGGTCGTCGAGCAGACCCTCCTTCACCGCGCGGCCGAACTCGCGCCAGAACGTCGCGTACTTCTCGGCGTCCTCGGTCATCATCGTCTTGATCGTGGAGAGGATCTTCTTCTCCAGCCGCCGCCGGATCGCACGGATCTGGCGGTCCTGCTGCAGGATCTCGCGCGAGACGTTGAGCGAGAGGTCCTGCGCGTCGACGACACCCTTGATGAAGCGCAGGTAGTTCGGCATCAGCGCTTCGCAGTCGTCCATGATGAACACGCGCTTCACGTACAGCTGCACACCGCGCTTCGCGTCCCGCATGAACAGGTCCATCGGCGCCTGCGCCGGGATGAAGAGCAGTGCCTGGTACTCGAACGTGCCTTCCGCCTGCATGCGGACGGTTTCGAGGGCGTTGTTCCAGTCGTGGCTGATGTGCTTGTAGAACTCCTGGTACTCCTCGTCGGAGACTTCCGACGAGGGGCGGGCCCAGAGGGCCTTGCGGGAGTTGACGGTCTCGAACTCGGGCGCGGCAGGCTCTTTCGCGTCTTCGTCGGCGGCTTCTTCCGTGGCTTCTTCGGCGGCGGCCAGGGGGCTGGGCTGCTTGGCCATCCGGACGGGCCAGGTGATGAAGTCGGAGTAGCGCTTGACGATCTCGCGGACCTTCCACTCCGACGTGTAGTCGAAGAGGTGATCCTCGTCGTCGGCCGGCTTGAGGTGCAGTGTGACCGCGGTGCCCTGCGGGGCGTCGGCGACCGGTTCGATCGTGTAGGTGCCCTCGCCTTCGGATTCCCAGCGGACGCCGTCGGTGGTACCGGCTTTGCGGGTCGTGAGCGTGACCTTGTCGGCGACCATGAAGCTGGAGTAGAAGCCGACGCCGAACTGGCCGATGAGGTCCTGCGAGCCCGCCGCGTCCTGGGATTCCTTGAGCTTGCGGAGGAACTCGGCGGTGCCCGACTTGGCGATGGTGCCGATGAGGTTCACCACGTCGTCGCTGGACATGCCGATGCCGTTGTCGCGGACGGTGAGGGTGCGGGCGTCCTTGTCGAGGGTCAGCTCGATGTGGAGGTCGGCGGTGTCGGCTTCGAGGTCCTTGTCGCGGTAGGTCTCGAGGCGGAGCTTGTCCAGTGCGTCGGAGGCGTTGGAGATGAGCTCGCGGAGGAAGATGTCCTTGTTCGAGTAGATCGAGTGGATCATCAGCTGGAGCAGCTGGCGGGCCTCGGATTGGAATTCGAGGGTTTCGGGTTGTGTCGGTTGAGCGGCTGCTTCTTGAGACATGGTGTCGCGTTTTCCTTTCCCACCCCACACCAGAAAGACGGCAGGGAGCCTACCTGGGGTGGGTTGTTGTCCTCGCGGGGTGTTGGGTGGGGTGTTGGTCCTCGCGGGGTGTGGCGTGGGGTGTGAGGGGTTCTTGGTCCTCGCAGGGCGTGTTGCGTTGGGGGTGCACCCCGAAGCTGGATTGTGTTGACGGCCGGTGAGGCGTTGTCAAGGCGGGAAAGCGTGCCTTGACAACGCCTCGCCGACCGCAAAGAAGCTTCGGATCGGGGTGCCGGGGCGGGGCTGGGTGCAGGTTTCGTCGCGTGGGTGGACGGCGGTTGGTGGGGTTTGCGCGGCCCGGGCGGTCCGTGAGTTGGGCAGGCGGGCGGCGGTTGGGTGGTGACCAAAGCGCCCCAATGCGGCGTTCGGTGCGTTGAGCGCACCCAACGCCGCATTGGGGCGCGGCGGGTGGGGTGGTCAGGCTTGGCGGCGGGTGTAGCGGTCGAGGGTGGCGGCGTCGAAGGGGAGTTCGGCCGGGTCCAGGGCGCCGCAGTGGAGGCCGCCGAGGAGGTAGTGGGCGAGGGCGGCGGCGGTGGCCGGTTCGTCGAGGACGCCGGTCGAGGATTGGGACGCGTAGTCGCTGAGGCGCTTCGCGGCGGTGGGGAAGCCTTCGCGGTAGAAGGCGTAGGTGGCGGCGAAGCGGGTCGGCAGTTGGTTCGGGTGGAGGTCCCAGCCCTGGTAGAAGCCGTTTTCCAGGGAGCGGCGGACCAGTCGCAGGTGTTCGGCCCAGGCGCCGGGGAGGTCGTCGCCGAGGGGGAGGCGGTTGGTGGAGCCGTCGGAGAGGCGGACGCCGGTGCCGGCGGCGGCGACCTGCATGAGGTGCTTCGCGAAGTCGGCGGCCGGGTGGGCCATGCTCTGGTAGGCGGCGCCGATGCCGAGGCCGGCGCTGTAGTCGTAGGTGCCGTAGTGCAGGCCGGAACAGCGGCCGTCGGCCGCCTGGATGATGCGGGCGACCGACACTGTGCCGTCGTGGGCGAGGATGGACTGGGCGGTCTCGATCTGGACCTCGAAGCGCAGGGTGCCTTCGGGCAGGCCGTAGGCGGCCTCCAGTTGGCCGAGGACGTCGGCGGCCACAGAGACCTGTTCGACGGCGGTCACCTTCGGCAGGGTGACGACGAAGCCGTCGGGGAGGTCGCCGTTGGTGAGCAAACCGTTCAGGAACAGGTCCAGGGTGCGGATGCCGCGGCGGCGGGTGGCGGATTCGAAGCTTTTGAAGCGGATGCCCACGAACGGGGTGCCGCCCGTGGTTGCCAGGACACGGCCGGCCGACAGCGCGGTGGCGTCCTCCGCCTCGTCGCCCGGGTGGCCGTAGCCGTCCTCGAAGTCGATGCGCAGGTCTTCGATGGGCTCGGTGAGCAGCTTCGTGCGCACGCGCTCGGCGACGTCCGCGTCAAGACCCAGCACGTCGCCGTGCTCGACGAACACGCGCATGGCCTGCTTGCCCCAGTCGGCGACCAGGCGGGTGCGGTACTGGGACGCCGGCACGTACACGGTGTGCACGGGCCGGCGGCCCGGCGGCTCACCGGGGTACAGCGCCGCGACGCGCGCGTCGGCCTCGGCCAGGCGTGCGTCGGCGGCGGTGTAGACGTCCTCGGTGAGCCGGCCGTCCGCCATTACTTGATGTGCTCGTAGGCCGGGAGAGTGAGGAAGTCCGGGAACTCGTCGGCCAGCGCGACCTGCTCGAACAGCTCGACGGCCGGGGTGAGCACGTCTTCCTTGACCTCGGCCGACAGCTCGCCGCGGACCTCGGCCAGCACGCCGCGCACGAGCTCGGCGGTGACCTTGTCGCCGGTGTCGAGCGTGGTGCCGTTCTTGACCCACTGCCACACCTGCGAACGGGAGATCTCCGCCGTGGCCGCGTCCTCCATGAGGTTGTGGATGGCCGCCGCGCCGTTGCCGCTCAGCCAGGAGGCGATGTAGCGGATGCCGACCTCGACGGCGGCGCGCAGGCCGGCCGCGGTGGCGCTGCCCGGCGTCGAGGCGACGTCGAGGAGCTGGTCGGCCGTGACGCTGACCTCGTCGCGGGTGCGGTCGAGCTGGTTCGGCTTGTCGCCGAGGACCTTGTCGAACTCCTCCTTGCAGAGGGCGACCATGCCGGGGTGCGCGACCCAGGAACCGTCGAAGCCGTCGGCCGCCTCGCGGGCCTTGTCGGCGTGGACCTTCTCGTACGCGCCCTCGTTGACCTTCGGGTCCTTGCTCGGGATGAACGCCGCCATGCCGCCGATCGCGAACGCGCCGCGGCTGTGGCAGGTGTGCACGAGCAGCTCGGTGTACGCACGCATGAACGGCGCGGTCATGGACACCGAGTTGCGGTCCGGCAGCACGAACTTCTCACCGGCGTCGCGGAAGTACTTGATCACGCTGAACAGGTAGTCCCAGCGGCCCGCGTTGAGGCCCGACGCGTGCTCGCGCAGCTCGTACAGGATCTCCTCCATCTCGAACGCGGCCGGGATCGTCTCGATCAGCACGGTGGCGCGGACGGTGCCGTGCTCGATGCCGAGGGCCTTCTCGGCGTGGGTGAACACGTCGTTCCACAGCCGCGCCTCGAGGTGGCTCTCCATCTTCGGCAGGTAGAAGTACGGGCCCTTGCCGCGCTTGAGCAGCTCGGCCGCGTTGTGGAAGAAGTACAGGCCGAAGTCGACCAGCGCGCCGACGCCCTGGCGGCCGCCGAAGGTGAGGTTGCGCTCGTCGAGGTGCCAGCCACGCGGGCGGACCACGATGGTGGCGTGCTCGACGTCGGGCTTGAGCGCGTAGCTCTTGCCGCCGCTCTCCAGCGTGATGGTCTCGCGGATGGCGTCGGACAGGTTGACCTGGCCGGACACGACGTTGGCCCAGTGCGGCGTGTTGGCGTCCTCGAAGTCGGCGAGCCACACCTTGGCGCCGGAGTTGAGGGCGTTGATGGTCATCTTGCGGTCGGTGGGACCGGTGATCTCCACGCGGCGGTCGCGCAACGCCGGCGGCGCCTCGGCGACCTTCCAGTCGCCTTCGCGGATCTCCTTGGTCTCCGGCAGGAAGTCGAGCCGGCCGGTCGTGCGGGCCTCTTCGCGGCGCTTGCCGCGGGCCACGAGCAGCTCGTCCCGGCGCGCCGCGAAGGCGTCGTGGAGCCCCGCCAGGAAGGCGAGGGCTTCCGGCGTCAGGATCTCGTCGCCGCGCTCCACCGAGCCGCCGAGGACCTGGACTTCAGACATGCGAAACACCCCGAGTCGTTCTTTGGATAACGTCCCTACGGTTTTTACCTGACGGACTATAGTTTCTGCATAGCGGAAGCTCAAACGCTCGGAAGAAGAGGACCTGTGAGGAGGACCACCGGTGGCGGCTGAAAAAGGCGGACGGGACGGCGGCGTCCAGTCCCTGCAGCGTGCGTTCGAGCTGCTGGAGCACCTCGCGGACACGGGTGGGGAGGCCAGCCTGTCGGAGCTCGCGACCCTGTCCGGGCTGCCCATGCCGACCATTCACCGGCTGATCCGGACGCTGGTGGACCTCGGGTACGTCCGGCAGAACACCAACCGCCGCTACGCCCTCGGCGCGCGGCTCATCCGCCTCGGCGAGAACGCCAGCATGCAGTTCGGCTCGTGGGCGCGGCCGCTGCTGGTCGAGCTCGTCGAGGAGGTCGGCGAGACGGCCAACCTCGCCGTGCTGGAACGCGACGAGGTCGTGTACGTGGCCCAGGTGCCCTCCAAGCACTCCATGCGCATGTTCACCGAGGTCGGCCGGCGCCTGCTGCCCCACGGCACCGGAGTCGGCAAGGCGATGCTCGCGCAGCTGCCCGCCGACGACGTCGCGGCGCTCCTGGCGCGCACCGGCATGCCCGCGTACACCGAACACACCTTCACCGACCCTTCTTCGCTCGCCACCGAGCTCACGCGCATCGCTGCCCAGGGCTACGCACTGGACGAGGCCGAGCAGGAGCTCGGCGTCCGGTGCATCGCCGTCGCGGTCCCCGGCATGCCGGTACCCGCGGCGGTGTCCGTGTCCGGCCCGTCCGGCCGGCTGACCGCGGACGCGGTGGCGAGCATCGCGCCCGTGGTGCAGAAGATCGCCGACCGGCTTTCGCAGCAGCTGCCGGTTACCTGAGCTCACCTTTCAGCAGGTCCATCAGCAGGCCGTCGTGGAAAGTGCCGTCGGGGCCGCGTTCGTACTGGCGCAGCAGGCCGACGGGCCGGAAGCCGAGCTTGGTGTACACGTGCACGGCCTTGGCGTTGGCGGCGGCCGGGTCGATCGTCAGGCGGTGGTGGCCCTGGGCGAACAGGTGCGCGGCGAGCACGCGGATGGCCTCCGGGCCGAGGCCGCGACCGTGGTGGCTCGGGGCGACGGCGATGTCGATGCCGGCGTGGCGGTACTGCGGGTCGAGCTCCTCGCAGCTCTGGATGAGGCCGACGACCTCGCCGTCGAGCTCGATGGCGTAGCTGGAGAAGCCGGCTTCCTCCTCGAGGAGCCTTTCGACCTCGTGCACGGTTTCGCCCCACCACCGCGCGACTTCGGGCGTGGACAGGATTTCCTGGGCGCGCTGCCGGTCGTCCCGCGTGAGCGGGCGCAGGCGGACGCGCGGGCCTTCGATGATCATGACTGGGTCTCCTCTCGTCTGGGGATGTTCGGGTGACGAGGGGAAACGGGCGGTCCACGCGGGCGTCAATCCATGGCTGGAGTGTGCGCCCGCGCGGGCCGGTGTGTCATCTCAATTGCCGACGGCGTGGTCGTCGACCTTCACCGAGTAGCGGACGTCGCTGCCGTTCACGGTGTGGATGGTCGCCGTGAGGCCGTACTTCGTGGACCCGTCGGCCAGTTCGCAGCGCATCTGCTGCCCGACCTTCGCGTCGATCGGGCCGGGGCAGGTGATCGAGTCCGGCCGCCGCCCGAACGAGCTCTGCAGCGCGTCGGCGATCCCCTTCTCCAGATCGGCCTTCGCCACCCGCCGCTGCACCTCCACGTGCGCGGAACACCCGGCCACCAACGCGATTCCGCACACGGCGACAACCACCCGACGCAACACTGTTTGCCTCCTCTAGGTCCAGACGGAACGGGGAAAGGTGAACTCGAATGGGCGCCCGCGGTGCGTCCCGCTCACGATCTCGCGCGCCTCGAACGCTTCGGGCGGCCGGGCGAACACACCGGCTGGAGAGAACAGCTCGTCCACGACGGACCACGCCACCGCGGCCGCGACCAAGGGCGTGCCGCCGACGACGATCACGAGGATCAGAGCGACGCTCACCGGGTCGATTCCTGGTCGTACACGGAGAAGTCGTCGAACTCGTCCTCCGGCGGCACTTCGCGAACCGGCGGGCGCGGCGGCGGTGCCACCGAGGTCGGGCGAGGAGCGCCGAAGAGCTGTTCGTCGGAGTCGAGCACGCGGTCGAGGAACTCCGTGCTGCCGAGGCCGCGACGGACGACGTCGGCCTGCATCCGCGCGGCCGCGGCCTGCGCTTCGCCGATCGCGCGCAGGACGTCGGAAGACAGCACAGCGGGATCGGTCTCGCGGGCGCGTTCGCTGAAGGTGACCGAGGCGATCGCGCCGCCGGGACCGGCGACCACGGTGACCACGCCATCCGGCGACGTGGCGCTGCCCATGGCGTCTTTGAGCTCGTCGGCGACCCGTTGGTACGCCTCGGCCCGGAGGCGGTTGTCGGTCGCGGCCGCGTCGATCGCCTCGATGCGGGCCAGCAGCTGCCGCGCGGTGTCGTTCATGCCGCCTGCTCCGGTTTGACGGTGGTGAGGAACTTCTGGAAGTCGTCGATCACGTGCTCGAACTGGTTCTCCAGCAACGCCGACAGCACCACGTGCAGCACGGCCCGCCGCTGCGGGTCCTGCTGGTCGCGCATCGGCAGGAACACCTGGAACTGCACGAGATCCACCTGCTTGCCCTTGAGCCCGACGGTCAGCTTCACCGCCTGCGTGAGCCCGGGGTTCTCAGCCGAGCCGACCTCGTTGCGCCGCCCGAGCTGCACGCCCTGGGCGCCGGCCGCGCGCAGCTTCTCCACGGCCTCGTCGCCGACCGCCGTGAGCGCGACGTCGTCCTCGCGCAGCTCGCCGGTGATCGTGATGTTCGCGGTGAACCCTTCGCGTGCCGACGCGGGATTCAGCGCGACAAACGCGGCGTCCGGGGTGCCGACCTGGTCGGGCGGAACCGATCGCCAGCCGTCCGGCAGCGAGAACTCGATCGGGACGGGGAGGGTGCCTGCCACTGTGTCTGCTCCGAATCTGCTGGTTCTGGTGGTCAGAAGCCGAGGAAGTCGCCGACGGCGCCGGCCGCGTTCGCGATGCCGTGCCCGACGTCGGACGCGACCTCGCCGACGTCACCGGCCACGTCCTGCACGGTGTCGACGACCTCACCCGGGTCGATGCTCAGGTCGAACCCGACCTTGCCACCGATACCCAGGGCCACGCCGACCGAAGCGCCGACGTGGAACTTCCCGTCGTCGCCCATGCCGAACTGGCCGCTCGCCTCGGCGCCGATCCCGGCCCACGCTTCGCCGTGCGCACCGGCGGTGACACCGGCGACCTCGGCGCTCGCGTTGCCCTCGATCCGGCCGCCCACGAACCCCTCGACGCTGCCCTGCATCCCGGACCAGCCGAGGGAGCCCTGGGCGGATGCCTTGGCCCCGACTTCCGCCGAGGCGTCGCCCTTCACCGCAACGTGGTCGCCGTAGTGAATTTCGCCTTCCGCGCTGCCCTTGGCCAAATACGCCTCGGCCGACGCGCCCGCGGTCAGGCCCAGCGCGGACGCCCCTGCGTGGGCCTCGGCGCCGGCTCCGAGGGCCGCGCCCTCGATCTTGCCGCTGCCGCCGAACGTTCCGTCGCCGAACTTGCCGTCCAGCGAACCGTCGACCAGGTCGACGCTCGCCGAGGCCGACACGGTGCTCTCCGACGTGTCGATGCCGAACTTTTCGAGAAGGCCGCCGAGTTTGTCGGTGAGCATCCCGTCAGACTGCGAACCCCACTCGGCTTCGAAGCTGCGCCCCTTGCCGCCTTTGCCCGCGGCCCAGCCCTTCTCGTCTTCGTCGGTGTCGACCCACTGCTTCTTGTCCGGATCCCACTTTTGGCGCCGGTCGGCACCGAATTTCTTGAGATCCTTCGAATAGCTGCCGTCGTCCTGCTTCTTGAAGCCGAGCTTCTTCGCCGTCTCACCGCCGGCCTCCTCGAGCGCGGCCCGGGCGGCCCGCAGGATCCGCTCGGCCTCCTGCGTCGCGGACTGGCCCGGGTCAGCGAAAGGCGGAACCTGCGCACCGGAGGTGAGGGCTCGGTAGGCCTGGACGGTCCACTGCGCCGACGCGGCCCGCGTGGCCGCCTGCCCCTGCGTGTACAGCTCGATCGCCCGCTGGGCCTCGGACTGGCTGCGCGTGAGTGCGTCGCCGTAGTCGGCCAGCGCGTTGGCGCCGCCGCCCAGGACCCCGATGGTGTCGAACCACTTCTTCGGTTCCTGGCCGAAGGTCTCGCGGAAGCGGTCACTCGCCTCGCCGGTCCACTGCTTCGCGTCGACGCCGGAGAGGCCGTCGGAGATCGCGGCCATTTTCTGGATGTTGCGGACGAGGTCCTTCAGGTCACCCGAGATGAACCGCGGCTCCCCGGGGACGAGGTCCTTCGGGTCGGTCGTCTCCCCCAGCTCGGCGGCCATCAGAAGACCGGCCCTTCGCGGTCCGCCTCAGTGGCGGGGTCAGGGCCCTCCACCTCGGACTTCGGACCGGGGAACAGCTCCCGGGAACGCTCGGGGCTCATCACGTCCGGCGGGAGTTCTTCGATCGACCCGCTGATGCGGCCGGTCCCGCCGCCCGTCCACGCGGGACCGAGCTTCTCGCCTTCGGCCGGGCCCGCGGACCGGTGCAGAATCTCGCCGAGCGGGCCGAAGATGCCACCGTCGGACGGTCCGCCGTGCCCGCCGAACGCCTTCGCCGCGGTTTTCACGATCGCGTCGGTCGCCGTGTCGTCGGCGCCCGCGTAACGCACCGCCGCGGTGCGCAGGTCCTCGCCGTGGCCCTGGGCTTTGCCCTCGAGCGCGTCGACGACGGACTTGATGTCCTCGATGAAGCTGCCCCAGCCCGCCTGCACACCGGGGTGCCCGTAGTCGCCGCTCGGCCCCTGCCACAGCAGGCCCGCGGCGCCTCCGACCACGTCACCGATGGTGTCGGCGGCGCGTTCGAGCTCCTCCGTTACGGCGTCGAACCCGCCCGTCATCCCCGCGAACCCCTCGTCCGGCTGTCACGACGTGATCACCGTGACAGAGACCGGCGGGGGTTCTGCGCTCTTCGCCCGTTGATCACCTCAACGAGCGAATCGTGTCTCAGCCGAGCAGGGCGTCCACGAACGCGCCGGGCTCGAACGGCGCCAGGTCGTCCGGGCCCTCGCCGAGGCCGACGAGCTTCACCGGCACCCCGAGCTCCTTCTGGACCTGGAAGACGATGCCGCCCTTCGCCGTGCCGTCGAGCTTGGTGAGGACGATGCCCGTGACGTCGATGACCTCGGAGAACACGCGGGCCTGGGCGAGGCCGTTCTGGCCCGTGGTGGCGTCGAGCACCAGCAGGACCTCGTCGACCTTCGCCTGCTTCTCGACGACGCGCTTGACCTTGCCGAGCTCGTCCATGAGGCCGGTCTTGGTGTGGAGGCGGCCGGCGGTGTCGACGAGGACCGCGTCAGCACCTTCGTCGATGCCGCGCTTCACCGCGTCGAACGCGACGGCCGCGGGGTCGGCGCCTTCCTTGCCGCGCACGACGGACGCGCCGACGCGGTCGCCCCAGGTCTGGAGCTGGTCGGCGGCCGCGGCGCGGAACGTGTCGGCCGCGCCGAGCACCACGGTGGAGCCCTGCGAGACGAGCACACGCGCGAGCTTGCCGGTGGTGGTGGTCTTGCCGGTGCCGTTCACGCCGGCGACGAGCACCACGGCGGGCTGCTTCTGGCCGTCGACCTCGTGCGGCAGTGCGCGCACGGCGCGGATGCCGTCCGTGGACAGCGAAGCGGTCAGGACCTCGCGCAGCACTTCGCGCGCTTCGGCGGGCGTGCGCACCGCGCGACGCGACAGCTCGTCCCGCAGGCGCTCGACGATCTGGGTCGTGGTGGCCGCGCCGAGGTCGGCGACGAGCAGCGAGTCCTCGACGTCCTGCCAGGAGTCCTCGTCGAGGTCACCGGCACCGAGCAGGCCCAGCAGGCTCTGGCCGAACATCGAGCGCGACTTCGACAGCCGCCCGCGCAGGCGCTCCAGGCGGCCGGTCGCAGGGTCGATCTCCTCGATCGGGAGCACCGGCTCGATCGGTTCGACGGTGCCCTCGACGGCCGCGGGAGCTTCCGCCTCGGGCTCGGGCAGCTTGACGTCGCGCATCGTGCGCTGGTCGGAGTCGCGCGGCACGGCGGCGTCGTCGCCCACGGCGGGCTGGCCGTCGACCTCCGGGCGGTCCTCGACGGGGTGCTCGGCCGGCACCGGTTCCGGCGCAGCGACGGCCTCAGCCTCGCCTCCGGGCGCGAAGGTGATGCCGCCGGACGCGGTGTACCCGCCGCCCTTCGGCTTCTCCTCGACCTTGCGCGTCTGTTCGAGGCTGATCCGCCGCCGACGTGCGATGAGCAGCCCGGACACCAGCACGGCGACCAGGACGACGACGGCGACGATGACGATCCAGAACCAGGTGCTCGACACGCACCCATCCTGTCATCCGCTCCCCGGCTCCCCCGGACACCCCACCGCGCTACCCCCTTCAGGCCAACGGATCACACGCAGAGTTCCGATTCGGCCAAGACTTCACGGCGTGGCTTGCGTCGCTGCTTCACCCCGGCTAAACCACTCCGGATGAAAACCCACGGCTTCCGCGTTCTCGGCCTCCTCTCGGGGACTTCGGTCGACGGCATCGACGTCGCCGTCGCCGAGCTGCACGCCGAAGACGGCACCGTGGTCCTCACCCCGCTCGGCGAGCTCGACGTGCCGTTCACGCCGGAAACCCGCGGGGCAGTGCTGAACGCCCTGCCGCCCAACCCGAGCAGTGCCGAAGCGCTCACCGTCCTCGACACCCGCGTCGGCCAGGCCTTCGCCGAAGCCGCCGCGCGGGGCATCGCCGAGTACGGGCCCGTGGACGTGATCGCGTCGCTCGGCCAGACCGTCTACCACTGGGTGGAGAACGGCGTGGCGCTCGGCACGCTGCAGCTGGGCCAGCCGGCGTGGATCGCCGAACGCACCGGCACGCCCGTCGTCGCCGACCTGCGCATCCGCGACATCACCGCGGGCGGTCAGGGCGCACCGCTGGCCAGCACGCTCGACGCGTTGTGGCTGCGCGGCCTCGCCGAAGAGACGGGCAACCCCGTGGCCGCGCTCAACCTCGGCGGCATCGCCAACATCACGGTGGTCGGGGAGAGCGACGCCGTGCTCGCGTACGACACCGGTCCCGCCAACGCGTTGCTCGACCTCGCCGCCACCCGCGTGACCGGCGGTGAGCAGCACGCCGACGTCGACGGGAAGCTCGCGCTCGCCGGCACCGTCCGCCAAGACCTGCTCGACCGGCTGCTCGCCGACCCGTACTTCGCCGCCGCACCGCCGAAGTCCACCGGCAAGGAGCACTTCCACGGCGCCTACCTCGACGCCGCCCTCGCCGGTCTGCCGCCGCTCACGCCCGAAGACCTCCTGGCGACGCTCACCGAGCTCACCGCCGCGACCGTCGCCGCCGAATGCCGGCGCCACCACGCGGCGACGCTCGTCGTCTCCGGCGGCGGCATGCGCAACCCCGCCGTGATGGCGGCGCTGGCGGCCGACCTGCCCGGCGTCGCCCTGCGCACGAGCGACGACCTCGGCCTGCCCGGCGCGGGCAAAGAGGCGTACCTGACGGCGTTGCTCGGCTGGCTGACCTGGTGCGGAGTGCCGGCCACGCTGCCGTCGGCGACGGGCGCGCGCGGGCCCCGGCTGCTCGGCGCGATCACGCCCGGAGCGGACCCCCTGAACCTTCCGGCCCCACTGGGGGGCACCGTGGACCGCTTGCGGGTCACGGAAGTTGGCGCACGACGGTAGGAGAAACCCCATGAACCCAGTCGATCTGGTGATCGTCATCGTGTACCTGGCGGCGATGCCGATCATCGGCGTGCTGGTCGGCCGCAGACAGAAGTCCGCGAACGACTACTTCGTCGGCGAACGAAGCATGCCCTGGTGGGCCGTCACGCTCTCGGTCGTGGCCACCGAGACGTCCACGCTCACCGTGATCTCGACCCCGGGCCTGGTCTTCGGCAGCGAGTTCCTCTTCCTCGAGGTGGCGTTCGGCTACATCCTCGGCCGCATCGTCGCCGCGTTCGTGCTGCTGCCCCGCTACTTCCGCGGCAACTACGTGAGCGCGTACGAGTTCCTCGGCCGCCGCTTCGGGCGCGGGCTGCAGGGCACGGCGTCGGTCACGTTCGTGGTCACGCGCCTGCTCGCCGAGGGCCTGCGGCTGTTCGCCGGTGCCATCCCGATCAAGGCGATCCTCGACCACTACGGCATCCACACGTCGTACTGGCACATCGTGGTGCTGCTCACGGCGCTCACGCTCATCTACGCGTTCGTCGGCGGCATCAAGTCGGTGATCTGGGTCGACGTGATCCAGTGGTCGCTCTACGTCCTCGGCGCCATCGGCGCGGTCGTGTTCCTCTCGACGAAGCTGCCCGACGGCTGGACCTCGATCGCCGCGAGCCAGGGCCGGTTCCAGCTCACCGACTTCACGTCCAACATCATCACCAGCCCGTACGCGTTCATCGGCGCCGTGGTCGGCGGCGCGTTCCTGTCGATGGCCTCGCACGGCGCGGACCAGCTGATCGTCGGGCGGCTGCTGTCGACCAAGAGCCTGCGCGACGGCCAGCGCGCGCTGATCGGCTCGTCGTTCGTGGTGTTCGTGCAGTTCGCGTTGTTCCTGGTCGTGGGCGCGATGCTGTGGGTGTACACCGGCGGCAAGACGGGCGCGACGGCCACGGCGGTCGCGGCCGGGAAGATGTCCGGCGACGACGTGTTCTCCAACTTCATCGTCAACGACCTGCCCGTAGGCCTGGCCGGCCTGCTCATCGCCGGCATCCTCGCGTCCACGATGGGCGCGCTGGCCTCGGCGCTCAACGCACTGTCCACCTCGACCATCGCCGACCTCTACCAGCGCTTCACGAACCGGTCGGTGGAGGACTCGAAGCTGCTGCGCCACGGTCGCATGTGGACGTTGATCTGGGCGGTCGTGTTCGCGATCTTCGCGTCGCTGTTCACCAACTCGAAGGACCCGGTGATCCAGCAGGGCCTCGGCATCGTCGGCTACACCTACGGCGCGCTGCTGGGCTCGTTCTTCCTCGGCCTGATCGTGAAGAAGGCGCGCCAGGCCGACGCGGTGGTCGCGTTCGCGTGCTCGGTGGTGGGCATGGCGTTCCTGATCCTGTTCGTCAAGTTCGACAAGACCACCACGGCCGTGCACATCCAGTTCGGCGCGGCCACGAAGACACTCGTGCCGATGGCCACCTACTGGTACACGTTCGTCGGCGTGGTGATCACGATGGTCGTCGGCGGGCTGCTCGCGCTGCGCCACCGCGACGCCGACCCGCACGCCGCGGAAGTCGACGCGCCGCAGGAAGAAGTCACCGTCTGACCGGCGGTTGATCACCCCGGCGAGAATTTTCCCCCATCGGGTGAACCGTCCCGGGGTGGGCGCTCGTGCATCTGACGAGCGCCCGCCACCGGACGGCGGGCCCGGATCAGGCGGGGACGATGAAGCGGATTTCTCTGGCACTGGCGGCAGGTTCGATGATCCTCCTGGGCGGTGCGACGGCGTGTTCGTCAGCCTCCGGGGCCGCGGCGGCCGATCCGGGCGCGCCGGCGAAGGCGGCGGCCGGCGCCCAGGCCGGAACGCAGGCGCAGGACCAGGCCGGGACCCAGGACGGCACCCCCGAGGTGATCGCAGCCCCCGCGCAGGTGCAGGTGCCGCCGGGCAACAAGCGCGTGGCCACCTTCCACGGCGAGGGCGTGCAGATCTACGGCTGCACCGACGGCGCGTGGACCCTGATCCAGCCCGCGGCCATCATGTCCGACAACGGCAAGGCCGTGGCCCTGCACAGCAAGGGACCGGTGTGGACGTCCACTGTGGACGGTAGCACGGTCGCCGCCACCGCCGTGCCCGGCAAGGCGGTGCAGCACACCGACGCGATCCCCGAGCTCCTGCTCAAGTCCGACCAGGACACCGGCAAGGGCGTGTTCGGCACCGTCACCTACGTGCAACGGCTGGCCACCAAGGGCGGCCTCGCCCCGAAGGGCGCGTGCACCACGGGTCAGCAGACCTCCACGCCGTACTCGGCCGAGTACGCCTTCTGGACCGCGAACTGAAAGCAACAACGGAAAAGGGGCTCCCCCGGTCACCCGGGAAAGCCCCTTTTCGCACGTCCGGAGTCAGCCCGCGGGCACCGGCTCCTCGTCTTCGGCACGCAGGCGCTGCGAGATCACCTTCGTGATGCCATCACCCTGCATGCTCACGCCGTAGAGCGCGTCGGCGATCTCCATGGTCGGCTTCTGGTGGGTGATGATGATCAGCTGCGACGAGTCGCGCAGCTGCTCCAGCAACCCGATCAGCCGGCGCATGTTGGTGTCGTCGAGCGCCGCCTCGACCTCGTCCATCACGTAGAAGGGTGAAGGGCGGGCGCGGAAGATGGCCACGAGCATGCCCACGGCCACCAGCGACTTCTCGCCGCCCGAGAGCAGCGACAGCCGCTTCACCTTCTTGCCCGGCGGGCGCGCCTCGACGTCGACGCCGGTGGCGAGCAGGTCGTTGGGCTCGGTGAGGACCATGCGGCCCTCGCCGCCGGGGAACAGCACGCTGAACACGGTTTCGAACTCGCGCGCCACGTCGGCGTAGGCCGAGGCGAAGACCTCGAGGATCTTCTCGTCGACCTGCCGGATCACGGCTTCGAGGTCCTTGCGCGTGTCCTTGAGGTCCTCGAGCTGGGTCGAGAGGAACTTGTAGCGCTCCTCCAGCGCCGCGAACTCCTCCAGCGCCAGCGGGTTGACCTTGCCCAGCAGCGTCAGGTCCTTCTCCGCGCGCTTGGCGCGGCGGGCTTGCGTGTCGCGGTCGTACGGCATGGGCGGCGGCATGGTCACGTCCTCGCCGCGTTCCTTCGCCGCCTCGTACTCGGCCATCTCGCCGGCGCTCGGCGGCACCGGCACGTCGGGGCCGTACTCCTGGACGAGGTCGGTGAGGCCGATGCCGAAGTCCTCGGCGATCTTGGCCTCGAGCGTCTCCAGCCGCAGCCGCTGCTCGGCCCGCAGCACCTCGTCGCGGTGCACGGCGTCGGTCAGCTTCTCGAGCTCGCCGGACAGCTCGCGGACCTTGGCACGCACCGCGGTGAGCGCGGTCTCGCGGGTCTGGCGCTGCGCCTGGGCTTCGTCGCGTTCGGCGGCCGCGCGCTGCACGGAGTGCTCGATGCGTTCCAGCGCGAGCTCACCGGCGTTGACCACGGCGTTGGCGATCGCGGCGCCCCGCTCGCGCGCCTCGCGGGCCTTGGCCGCGCGTTCCCGGGCCTCTTGCTCGGCACGGGCCGCGCGGCGCAGCGACTCGGCGCGCCCGGCGATGCTGCGCGCCCGCTCCTCGGAGGTGCGCTGCGCCAGCCGCGCCTCCATCTCCTCCTGGCGGACCACGGTCAGCTGTTCCACGGCCTCGTCGCGCTCGGCCGTGTCGGGGTCGTCCTCCACCGGCTGCTCGGCGACGGCGGCGAGCCGTTCCTCCAGCTCGGCCAGCTGCGCGAGCGCCTGCTCGCGGCTCTGCTCGACCTTCGCGCGCTGCCCGGCGAGCCGCTCGACCTCGGCCTGCGCCGAGCGCGCGGCCTGCTGCATCCGGTTCAGCCGCTCCGACGAACGCGCCTTGCGGACCTTCGCGTCGCCGAGGGCGTCCTTGGCCTGGCCGACCTCTTCGCGCCGGGCCTGCTGCTCGGCGCGGGCGCCTTCCAGCTCGGCGGTGTGCCGTTCCAGCGCGCGCTCGGCCGTGCGCAGCCGCTCGCCCGCCTCGTCGACGGCCGCCTGGACCTCGATCACGCTCTCGCGTGCAGCTGAGCCACCGGCGACCCAGCGGGCGCCGAAGACGTCGCCCTCGCGCGTCACCGCCCGCACGTCCGGGTGGCTCGCCACCAGCTGACGCGCGGCGTCGAGGCCGTCGACGAGAGCCAGCTTGTCCAGCGCCTGCTCCACCGCGGGGCGCAGCTGGTCGGGCGCGGTCACGACCTCGCGGGCCCAGCGGGCGCCGTACGGCAGCATCGGCCACGACGATGTGTCCACAGTGGACGCATTGAAGCCGGAGCCGCCGAGGACGATGCCGGCGCGGCCGGAATCGGTGTCCTTCAAGTACTTCAGCGCGGTCAGCGCCTGCTCGCCGCCGGCCACGGCCACGGCGTCGGCCACCGGCCCGAGCGCGGCGGCCAGCGCCACCTCGTGGCCCGGCTCCACCGTGAGCAGCGCGGCGACCGAACCCAGCAGGCCCGGCAGCTCGTGCGACGCGCCCAGCAGCGCGCCGGCGCCGTCCTTGCGCTTGAGGCCCATCGACAGCGCTTCGACGCGCGCCCGCTCCGACGCGATTTCGCGTTCGGCGGAGCGCTCGGCCTTCACCAGCTCTTCGACGCGCGCCTTGGCGGCGTTGTTGGCCTCGACCGCGCGGTCGTGGCGCTGCATCAGGTCGGCGTCGTCGGACTCCTCGACCCCACCCTCGGCCTTGGCCTCTTCGAGCTCGTCGGCCGCGATCTCCGCCCGCTCGGCGGACTCCTGCAGAGACACCGACAGGCGGTCGATCTCGTCGGCGGTGGCGCCGTTCTTGCTGCGCAACGCCTCGACCTGGCCGGTCAGCTTCGCCATGCCCTCGCGGCGGTCGGCGATGGCGCGCACCGCGGCCCAGTGAGCGCGTTCGGCGGCCTGCACGCGCTGTTCGAGGTCCTCGCGCCGCAGCACGGTCTCGGCGAGCAGCTCACGGGCCTCCATCACGGCCTCGTTGAGCTCCTGCTCGCGCTCGGCAACCTGCTCGGCCTCGGCCAGCAGCTCCTCCGGGTCACGTCCGCCCGTCGGGGCCGAGACGTCGGAGGACAGGTGGCGCTGGCGCTCCACGGCCAGGCGCACGGTGCCGCGCAGGCGCTCGGCCAGCGCGGAGAGCTTGTACCAGGTCTCCTGCGCGGTCTGCAGCTTCGGCGCGTCCTCGGCGAGCGAGGCCTCCAGCTCCGTCTCCTCGGCGGCCACGACCTCCAGGGCCTGCTCCACCTCGGTGCGGCGCTGGCGGGCGGTGCGCTCGTCGGCCTCTTCGCGGGCGATGGCGTCGCGCTGGGTCACGAGGTCGTCGGCCAGCAGGCGCAGGCGGGAGTCGCGCAGCTCGGACTGCACCGACTGGGCCTTGCGCGCGATCTCGGCCTGCTTGCCCAGCGGCTTGAGCTGGCGGCGCAGCTCGGTGGTGAGGTCGCCGAGGCGGTCGAGGTTGCCCTGCATGTTGGCGAGCTTGCGCAGGGTCTGTTCCTTGCGCTTGCGGTGCTTGAGGACGCCCGCGGCCTCCTCGATGAAGGCGCGGCGCTCTTCGGGCTTCGACTCGAGGATCGCCGACAGCTGCCCCTGCCCGACGATGACGTGCATCTCGCGGCCGATACCGGAGTCCGACAGCAGTTCCTGCACGTCCATCAGGCGGCAGCGGTCACCGTTGATCTCGTACTCGCTCGCGCCGTCGCGGAACATACGGCGCGTGATGGAGACCTCGGTGTACTCGATCGGCAGCGCGCCGTCGGCGTTGTCGATGGTGAGCGTGACCTCGGCGCGGCCCAGCGGGGCGCGGCCCGCGGTGCCGGCGAAGATGACGTCTTCCATCTTGCCGCCGCGCAGGTCCTTCGCGCCCTGGGTGCCCATGACCCAGCGCAGCGCGTCGAGAACGTTGGACTTGCCCGAACCGTTGGGCCCGACCACGCACGTGATCCCGGGTTCGAACCGCAGCGTGGTGGCCGAGGCGAAGGACTTGAAACCCTTCAGCGTCAAGCTTTTCAGGTGCACGTGGTGCTGACCCTTCCGGCCGCGAGTACTGGCTCTACAGTCCGCCAAGGCTACCTGGGCACCCGCCGTGATCGCGGGAGGCCGCCTTCTCCCGGCGCGCCTAGCACAGAACGCAGCGCACCGGCAACCCCTTGTGTCCCACCCGTCACAGCGGTCACCCGGGCGGCGCAATGCCCCCGGCGCTGCCGGTCAGCGCTCGACGAACCCCGTCAGACCGCCCTTCGCCGGGCTCCAGCGCTCGACGACGTGATCCACACTTCCGGGTGATTCTCCCGACTTCAGGGTGGCCAACAACCGCTCACAGTGGTCTCGACCACCCTCCGCTACCACCTCGACACGCCCGTCGGGCAAGTTGCGCGCGAAGCCGACCAGGCCGAGTTCCAGCGCACGGCTCCGGGTCCACCAGCGGAAACCGACCCCCTGCACTCGCCCGTGGACCCACGCCGAAAGCCGGATGTGTGTTTCTTCCTCACTCACGCGTCCATCCTGCCCCACGCCACCCGCTGCGGACAGTGACGGGGCAGGCCCCGTACCTGCGCGAATGGGTCACAGGCGGTGATAATCTCCCGGCCGGGGTCCGCGTCCGGCACCCCGATCCCCCGAACCACTCCGGGGAGCCGGACCGAACCGCGCCACGACTTCCGACGTCGGGATGTGGTGCCCGAAAGCCAGGGGCACCGGCGACGCCGAGGGACGGCGTCGTCCTGACTGCCCCGACCTGTACAGCGATGAACCGCATGTAAGGAGCCTGCATGTCCCGTCCCGACGGGCCGGATCCGAGCTCACGCATCTCCGTCGCACCACCGAAGGCCGCGAGCGGCCTGATGAACCGGGCCGGCTACGCCATCCTCGGCGTCAGCGGGCTCGTGGTCGCCACGGCCTTCGCCGCGGTCGCCGAACTGGCCGGCCCGGGCAGCACCACCGCCACGTCCACCACCGTCCCCGGCGGCGGCCAGGGCACCCTGCCGGGCAGCTCGCAGGTCGTGCCGGGCAACGCCGTGCCGGGCGCCCCGATGACCGTGACCGGCGAGCCGACCCCGGGCGACCCGACCTCGGTCCCCTCGACCCCGACGACCGTGGTCTCCACGGGCTCCGACGGCGTGCCGACCACCACGGTGGTCATCCCGCCGCCGAACAACCCGCCAGGTCAGCCTGGCAACCCGGGGCAGCACCCCACCGGCGGCAACACAGTGAGCCCGACAACGACGCCGCGCAGCGACCCGCCGCCGTCGACGCCGACCACTCCGACGTCGCCGACGAAGCCGAGCGACCCGACCACACCCACCGATCCGTCCAACCCGCCGTCCAGCAGCAGCGGTGGCGGCGGTTCGAGCAGCAGCGGTGAGCCGCCGAGCTCGCCGCCGGTCTCGTCCTCCACGGACGTTCGCACGACCGACCCGACCGGCCCCACCAGCTGACAACACGACGATGGCCGCCCCGCGGGGCGGCCATCGTCGTGTTCAGACCTCGAAGCGGTAGCCCATCCCGGGTTCCGTCAGCAGGTGCCGCGGGCGGGAGGGCTCCGGCTCGAGCTTGCGCCGCAGCTGTGCCAGGTACACGCGCAGGTAGTGCGACTCCGTCTCGTACGACGGTCCCCACACCTCGTGCAGCAGCTGCTTCTGCGCCACCAGCCGGCCGCGGTTGCGCACCAGCAGCTCCAGCACGCCCCACTCGGTCTTGGTCAGGTGCACCTCGCGCCCGTCGCGGCGGACCTTCTTCGCCGCCAGGTCGATCGTGAAGGAACCGGTGTCCACCACGGCTTCCGCGCCGTCGGAGCCGGCCACAGTGGAGCGTCGCACGGCAGCCCGCAGCCGGGCGAGCAGCTCGTCCATGCCGAACGGTTTGGTCACGTAGTCGTCGGCGCCCGCGTCGAGCGCCTGGACCTTGTCGGCGGAGTCGCCGCGCGCGGAGAGCACGATGATCGGCACCGTGGTCCAGCCGCGCAGGCCGGCGATCACCTCGGTGCCGTCGAGGTCGGGCAGCCCGAGGTCGAGCACCACCACGTCGGGTTTCGTCTCGGCCACGGCCTTGAGCGCCGCGGTGCCGTCGTGCGCCGTGATCACCTTGTACCCGCGGGCGTTGAGGTTGATCCGCAGCGCGCGCACGATCTGCGGTTCGTCGTCGACCACCAGCACGGTGGCCGCCTTGTCGGGACTCACGTGCCCACTCCCTCCACCGCCTCGTCGGCGACTGAGCCGGCGGCCTCGTCGATCTTGAGGAGGTCCTTGTCCGGATTCTGCCCGGTGTAGGCGGGCAACGAGATCACCACGGTGAGACCGCCGCCCGGCGTGTCCTCGGCCCGGATGCTGCCGCCCATGGCCTCGATGAAGCCCTTCGCGACCGACAGCCCCAACCCCACGCCGGGGGTCGAGTCGCGGTCGCCGCCGAGCCGCTGGAACGGCGCGAACGCCGAGTCCGCCGTGCCTTTCCGCAGACCGCGGCCGTGGTCCACGATCCGCAGCTCCACGTACTCGGAGTGCGCGCTCGCCCGCGCCGACACCACGCCGCCGCCGTGGCGCAGGGCGTTGTCGAGGACGTTGGCGATCACCCGTTCGAGCAAGCCGGGGTCGGCCAGCACCGAAGGCAGGCTCATGTCCACGCCCACCTTCACGTCGCGCGAATTGTCCACGTTGGACAGTGCGTGGGCCACCACCTCGTCGTAGCCCACCGGCCGCAGGTGCGGCGTGACCGCGCCGGTGGCCAGGCGGGAGGAATCGAGCAGGTTGTCGATGAGCCCGGCGAGCCGGTCGGCCGAGAGCTCGATGGCCTCCAGCAGCTCGCCCGTGTCCTCCTCGGACAGGGACAGGTCGGGCGCGCGCAGGCTGCCGATCGCCGCCTTGATGGACGTCAACGGCGTGCGCAGGTCGTGGCCGACAGCCGAGAGCAGCGTGGTTCGCAGCTCCGTCGCCTCGGCCTTGCGCTCGGCCTCCGCCGCGGCCGCGGCCATCCGCTGCTGGCGCAGGGCGAGCAGCGCCTGCCCCGCCACGGCTTCCAGCACCCGCCGGTTGGCCGCGGGCAGCGCCCGGCCGCGCAGGGTCAGGTGGACGTCGGCGGTCACCGCGATGTCCACATCGGCTTCGTCCGGGTCGGCGCACGGGAACTGCCCGGCGATCGCGACCTTGTGCCACGCGCCGTTCTTCTTCTCCAGCAACGTCACCGACGTCAGGCCGAAGTTCTCCCGCACCTTCTCCAGCAACCGCTCGATCGGGTTCGGGTTGGTCAGCACCGTTCGTGCGTACGACGCCAGCAGCGCCGCTTCCGTGCGCGCCCGCGCGGCCTGGCTGCCGCGCCGGGCCGCCGAGGCGACGACGAGGGCCACCAGCACGGCGACCACGATCATCGCCACGAGCGTGACCACGTTCTGCGGACTGTGCACGTTGAGCGTGTAAAGCGGTGGCGTGAAGAAGAAGTTGAGCAGGCCCGCGCCGAACACGGCCGCGACCACCGCCGGGCCGAGGCCGCCGACGAGCGCGACGATCACCGTCGCGAGCACGTAGAGGATCACATCGGTGGAGAACTCGACAGTGTCGCGCAGCAGCACGCCCAGCCCGGTCGCGAGGATCGGCAGCGCCAGGCTCAGCAGCCAGCCCAGCACGAGCCGCGACGGCGCCAGCGGGCTCGCGCCGAGCCGCGCCCGCAGCCGGCCGCCGGCGTAGGAGTGCGTGACCATGTGCACGTCGATCGAGCCGGACTGCTGCACCACGGCCGCGCCGATGCCCTCGTCGAACAGCCGCGCCACGCGCGACCGGCGCGACGTGCCGATCACGAGCTGCGTGGCGTTGACCCCGCGTGCGAAGTCCAGCAACGCGGTGGGCACGTCGTCGCCGACGACCGCGTGGAACGTGGCCCCGACCTCCTCGGCCAGCGTGCGGCTGCGCGCCATGGCCGTGGGGCTGAGGCCGGACAGACCGTCGCCGCGCAGGATGTGCACCACCTGCAGCTCCGCGCCCGCGCGCGTGGCGATGCGGCTCGCGCGCCGGATGAGCGTCTCGCTCTCGGGTCCGCCGGTGATGGACACGACGACGCGTTCGCGCGCCTCCCACGTGTCGGTGATCTTCTGCTCGGCGCGGTAGCGCTGCAGAGCGACGTCGACCTGGTCGGCGACCCACAGCAGCGCCAGCTCGCGCAGCGCGGTGAGGTTGCCGGGGCGGAAGTAGTTGCCCAGCGCGGCGTCGATGCGCTCGGCCGGGTAGACGTTGCCGTGCGCGAGCCGGCGCCGCAGGGCCTCCGGCGTGATGTCCACGAGCTCCAGCTGCTCGGCCTTGCGCACGACCTCGTCGGGCACGGTCTCCTGCTGCGTGACGCCGGTGATGCGCTCGACGACGTCGTTGAGGCTCTGCAGGTGCTGCACGTTGACCGTGGACAGCACGTCGATCCCCGACTCGAGCAGTTCCTCGACGTCCTGCCAGCGCTTGTCGTTGCGCGCGCCGGGCACGTTGGTGTGCGCCAGCTCGTCGATGACGACGACCTCGGGCGCGCGCTTCAGGATCGCTTCGAGGTCCATCTCGGCGAACTCGTGCCCGCGGTGGCTGACCGTGCGCCGCGGCACGATCTCGAGGCCGTCGAGCAGGTCGGCGGTCTTCTGCCGGCCGTGGGTCTCCACGAGGCCCACCACGACGTCGGTGCCGCGTTCCAGCCGGCGGCGCGCCTCGCCCAGCATCGCGAAGGTCTTGCCCACGCCCGGAGCCGCGCCGAGGTAGATCCGCAGTTCTCCTCGGCGCGGCTTCGGGGTCGTACTCGGTGTGCTCACGTTGTCAGTGTGCTCCCGGCGCGGCGGAATGCACGGCCAAGTTGAGCAGCAGCACGTTCACGCCCGGCACACCGATGCCGGCACCGGAGGTGTTCGCCTCGACCAGCTGGCGCACCTTGTCCTCGCTCAGCCCCGTGTTCATCGCGACGCGCGGGATCTGCAGATCGGCGTAGGCGACGCTGATCGACGGGTCCAGGCCGGAACCGGAAGCGGTCACGGCGTCGGCCGGCACCTGGGCCGGGGCGACGTTCTCCCGCTTCGCGATGGCGTCCTTGCGTTCGGTGATGGTCTTCACGAGGTCCTCGTTGAACGGGCCCTTGTTCGACGCGCCCGAGGCGGACGGGTCGCCGGGGCCGAGCGCGTCCTTCGAGCCGGCCGACGGCCGGTTGTGGAACCAGGGGTCGTGCGCGGGGTCGGCCGGCACCGGGTCGATGCCGATGAGGGACGACCCGACGGCCTGCCCGTTCTGCGTGACGACCGATCCCTCGGCGTTGCCCTGCAGACCGGGGATCCGGCCGATCGTCCAGACGGCCAGCGGATAGACGATGCCGAGGATGATCGTCAGTGCGATCAGAACGCGCAGACCCGCCCAGGTCTGCTTGACCAGTGTGTTCATCTGATTCACCCGATTCCAGGGATGTGCCGCACGATCAGGTCGATGATCCAGATCCCGAGGAACGGGCTCACGATGCCGCCGAGGCCGTAGATGAGCAGGTTCCGGCGCAGCAGCGCGGAAGCCGACGAGGGCTTGTAGCGCACGCCGCGCAGGGCGAGCGGGATCAGGAACACGATGATCAGCGCGTTGAAGATGACGGCCGAGAGGATGGCCGACTGCGGGGTCGCCAGGTGCATGATGTTCAGCGCGCCCAGCTGGGCGAAGATGCTCGTGAACATCGCGGGCAGGATGGCGAAGTACTTCGCGAGGTCGTTGGCGACGCTGAACGTGGTGAGCGCACCGCGCGTGATGAGCAGCTGCTTGCCGATCTCCACGATCTCGATGAGCTTGGTCGGGTTCGAGTCGAGGTCGACCATGTTGCCGGCCTCTTTCGCGGCCGACGTGCCCGTGTTCATCGCGACACCGACGTCCGACTGCGCCAGCGCGGGAGCGTCGTTCGTGCCGTCACCCGTCATCGCGACGAGCCGCCCGCCCTCCTGCTCCTTCTTGATGAGCGCCATCTTGTCCTCGGGCTTGGCCTCGGCGAGGTAGTCGTCGACGCCCGCGTCCTCGGCGATGGCCTTGGCGGTGAGCGGGTTGTCACCCGTGATCATCACCGTCTTGATGCCCATCGAGCGCAGTTCCTGGAAGCGCTCCTTCATGCCCGGCTTGACCACGTCGGACAGCCGGATCACGCCGCGCACGAACGCCCGCCCGCCGGCCGACTCCGCGACCACCAGCGGCGTGCCGCCCTGCTGGCTGATCTCGTCGACGATCCGCTCGGTCTCGTCCGGCATCTCGCCGCCGCGCTCGCGCACCCACTGGCGCACGGCCGAGGTGGCGCCCTTGCGGACCTCGCGGTCGCCGAGGTCGACACCGCTCATCCGCGTCTGCGCCGTGAAGGGCACGAACTCGGCGAGCTTCTCGTCGTCGCCGGCCTTCTCGGGCAGGCCGTGGTTCGCCGCGATCAGCTCGATGATGCTGCGGCCCTCGGGCGTGCCGTCGGCGAGGCTGGACAGCCGGGCCGCGCGGGCCAGGTCGTCCATGGTGGATCCGCCGACGGGGATCAGCTCGGTCGCCTTGCGGTTGCCGAAGGTGATCGTGCCCGTCTTGTCGAGCAGCAGCGTCGAGACGTCGCCCGCGGCTTCCACCGCGCGTCCGGAGGTGGCCAGCACGTTGCGCTGCACCAGCCGGTCCATGCCCGCGATGCCGATGGCGCTCAGCAGCGCGCCGATCGTGGTCGGGATGAGACAGACCAGCAGGGCGGTCAGCACGATCACCGACTGCTCGGCGCCCGAGTACCCGGCCATCGGCTGCAGCGCCACCACGGCGAGCACGAAGATGATCGTGAGTGTGGAGAGCAGGATCGTCAGCGCGATCTCGTTGGGCGTCTTCTGCCGGGAAGCGCCTTCCACCAACGCGATCATGCGGTCCACGAAGGACTCACCGGGCTTGGTCGTGATCTTCACGACGATCCGGTCGGACAGCACCGTGGTGCCACCCGTCACGGCCGAGCGGTCGCCGCCCGATTCGCGGATGACCGGGGCCGACTCGCCCGTGATGGCCGACTCGTCGACGGTCGCGATGCCTTCGACGACGTCACCGTCACCGGGGATGATCTGGCCGGCCTCGACGACCACCAGGTCGCCGACCCGCAGGTCGACACCGGGCACGCTCTCCTCGGAACCGTCCTCGGTGAGCCGGCGCGCGATCGTTTCCTTCTTGGACTTGCGCAGCGACTCGGCCTGCGCCTTGCCTCGCCCTTCGGCGACTGCCTCGGCCAGGTTCGCGAACAGCACCGTGAGCCACAGCCAGATCGCGACCAGGATCGCGAACACGCTCGGGTCGACGATCGCGAACACCGTGGTGAGGACCGAACCGACCCACACCACGAACATTACGGGGTTCTTCAGCTGGTGCTTCGGGTTGAGCTTGCGCAGCGCCTCGGGCATCGAGAGCCAGAGCTGACGCGCGTTGAACGCGCCGGCCCCGACCCGGCCCGCGTTCTCCGCGTGGTGCTGCTGGTCCTCGAGGGGACTTCGAGGGGTTTCGGTGACGGTCATGCCAACGCCTCCGCGATGGGCCCGAGCGCGAGCGCCGGGACGAAAGTGAGAGCCGCGACGAGCACGATGGTGCCGGCGAGCATCGTGCCGAACAGCGGTCCGGTGGTGGGCAAGGTGCCCGCGGTCTCGGGGACCTTCTTCTGCTGGGCGAGCGAACCGGCCAGGCAGAGCACGGCGATGATCGGGATGAACCGGCCGAGCAGCATCGCGACGCCGAACGACGACTGGAACCAGTCGCTCGTGGCGGTCAGGCCGCCGAACGCGCTGCCGTTGTTGTTGGCGGTCGACGCGTACCCGTAGAGGATCTCCGACAGGCCATGCGCCCCCGGGTTGCCGAGCGCGCTCTGCGTGGACGGCAGGGCCAGCGAGATCCCGGCGCCGACGAGCACCAGGGTCGGCATCGCGAGCATCGAGATCGCGGCGGCCGTGACCTCACGCTTGCCGAGCTTCTTGCCCAGGTACTCCGGAGTGCGCCCGACCATCAGGCCCGCGAGGAACATCGCGATCACGGCCATCACGAGGATGCCGTAGAGGCCCGTGCCGACGCCGCCCGGCGAGATCTCGCCGAAGAGCATGTTCAGCAACGTGCCGCCACCGCCGAGACCCGAGAGGCTGTCGTGGGCGCCGTTGATCGCGCCGGTGGACGTACCCGTTGTCGTATCGGCGAAGATCGACGTGAGACTCAGCCCGAAGCGTTGTTCCTTGCCCTCCATGTTGGCGCCCGCGGCCAGCGCGGCGGGGCTGTTGGTGAGGGACTCGGAGCTCCAGATCAAGGCCAGCATCGCGCCCCAGATCGCGCCCATGACCGACAGCAGGACGTAGCCCTGCTTCTTGTTGCCGACGAGCTTGCCGAAGGTGCGGGTGAGGCTGACCGGGATCACGAGGATCAGGAACATCTCGATCAGGTTGGTCCACGCGTTCGGGTTCTCGAACGGGTGCGCGGAGTTCGCGTTGAGGATCCCGCCGCCGTTGGTGCCGAGCTCCTTGATCGTCTCCTGGCTCGCGGCGGGCGCCAGCGCGATGGTGCTCTGGCTGCCGTCGGGGTTCGTCACCGCGACGCCGGAGTGCAGGCTCTGCACCACGCCGAGCCCGATGAGCACGATGGCGAAGACGAACGCCATCGGCAGCAGCACGCGGATCGAGCCGCGGACCAGGTCCACCCAGAAGTTGCCGAGACGGTTGGTCTTCGAGCGGATGAACCCGCGCGTCACCGCGATCGCGACGGCGAGGCCGACGGCCGCCGACACGAAGTTCTGCACGGTGAGGCCGGCCATCTGGACGAAGTGGCCCATCGTCGTCTCGGGGACGTAGGACTGCCAGTTCGTGTTCGCCACGAAGCTCGCCGCCGTGTTGAACGCGACCGAGGGCGACACGGGGCCGCGGCCGAAGTTCCACGGCAGCACCGCCTGCAGGCGTTGCAGCAGGTACAGCAGGATGACCGACGCGAACGAGAACCCGAGCACCCCGGACGCGTACGTCTTCCAGTGCTGTTCGGAGTCCGGGTTCACGCGGACGACCTTGTAGAAGACCTTTTCGACCCGCCAGTGCTTCTCGCTCGAGAAGACCCGGGCCATGTAGTCGCCGAGCGGCTTGTAGACCACCGCGAGGGCGACCAGCAGTAGACCGACCTGCACGAGGCCGGCGCCGACATCACTCATCAGAACTTCTCCGGCCTCACCAGTGCGATGAACAGGTAGATGATCAGACCCAGCGCCAGCAGTCCGCCGACGATGTTGGCCACGGTGCCGGCGCCGCTCACAGCTTCTCCATCCCGCGCAGCGTCAGGGCTAGGACCACAAACACGCCGATCGTCAGCAAGACGTACAACAAGTCGGCCACAAGGCACCTCTCAAGACAGGTCACCCGGGGCGGGTGACCGTTGGACGACCGCAACTGTGCGGTCGTAGCGCTCCGTGATGGAGACGGTCTGACGCCTCCTTGACGCGGCCTCCTGGGCCATTTACGCGTTCTTGACGCCGGGTGACCCCCACCACCGCCGTTCGCCTGGTACCTCGTGGCGTTCGGTCGATCTTGACCGGTGACGCCAAGTAGTTGGTGAGTGACTCACACCACAATAAGTAGTGGATCTACGACGGAGCGTGCAATTCGGGCAGACATGCCCCACCCGGCTGTGTTACACCAGTGTTTCGAATAGTTGTATTACCTAAGCAAAATCACGGAGGCACGCGGATGTGCGGAATCGCCGGCTGGGTTTCCTACGACTCTGACCTGTCGCAACGGCAGGAGATCGTCGACGCGATGACGGAGACGATGGCGTGCCGCGGCCCGGACGACCGTGGCACGTGGGTGCGCCGCAACGTCGCGCTCGGGCACCGCAGGCTCGCGATCATCGACCTGCCGGGCGGCCGCCAGCCCATGAGCGTGCGCACGCCCAACGGCGAGATCTCCATGGTCTACAGCGGCGAGGCCTACAACTTCACCGAACTTCGTGAAGAACTCACGAAGCTCGGGCACACGTGGGAGACCGACAGCGACACCGAGGTCGTGCTCCACGGGTACCTGCAGTGGGGCGACCAGGTCGTCGACCACCTGAACGGCATGTACGCGTTCGCGATCTGGGACGAGCGCGACCAGAAGCTCGTGATGATCCGCGACCGCATGGGGATCAAGCCGTTCTACTACTACCCGACTCGCGATGGCGTGCTGTTCGGCTCGGAGCCCAAGGCGATCCTGGCCAACCCGCTGGCGAAGCGCGTGGTCGACAGCGACGGGCTGCGCGAGCTGATGGCGTTCACCAAGCGCCCCGGCTGGTCGCTGTGGAAGGGCATGGCCGAGGTCGAGCCGGGCACCGTCGTCACGGTGTCGAAGGACGGCATCCGCACCCGCACCTACTGGAAGCTCGACGCGAAGCAGCACACCGACGACCAGGAGACCACCGTCGCGCGCGTGCGCGAGCTGATGACCGACATCGTCAACCGCCAGCTCGTGGCCGACGTGCCGCGCTGCGTGCTGCTCTCGGGCGGGCTCGACTCCAGCGCCGTCACGGGTCTCGCGGCCGCGCGCCTGGCCGAGCAGGGTGAGCAGCTGCGCACGTTCTCGGTCGACTTCACGGGCCAGGAGGAGAACTTCAAGCCCGACGAGATGCGCGACACCCCGGACTCGCCGTTCATCCGCGACGTCGCGAAGCTCGTCGGCTCGGCGCACCAGGACGTGGTGCTCAACCCGGGCGAGCTGTCCGACCCGGAGGTGCGCCGCACCGTGCTGCGGGCGCGCGACATCCCGGCCGGCCTCGGCGACATGGACACGTCGCTGTACCTGCTGTTCAAGGCGATCCGCGGCGAGTCAACGGTGGCCCTGTCGGGCGAGTCGGCCGACGAGGTGTTCGGCGGCTACCGCTGGTTCCACGACGAGTCGGTGCACGCCGACACGTTCCCGTGGCTGGCGTTCCGCTCGGGCCTGATGACGGAGCGCGAAGCGTTGCTGCGCCCCGACGTCGCCACGCACCTGAGCCTCGGCGACTACGTGGCCGACCAGTACCGCACCGCCGTGGACAAGGTCGAGCACCTCGACGGCGAGTCGGAGCAGGAGGCGCGCATGCGCACCATCTGCAACCTCCACCTCAGCCGCTTCGTGCGCATGCTGCTCGACCGCAAGGACCGCGCGTCGATGGCCGTGGGCCTGGAGGTGCGCGTGCCGTTCTGCGACCACCGGCTCGTGGAGTACGTCTACAACACGCCGTGGTCGCTCAAGACCTTCGACGGCCGCGAGAAGAGCCTCCTGCGCCACGCGACCAAGCACGTCCTGCCGGACTCGGTGCGCGACCGCGTGAAGAGCCCGTATCCGTCCACCCAGGACCCCGGCTACCCCGCCGCGCTGCAGCAGCAGGTGAAGGAAGTCCTGGCGGAGCACGACAACCCGGTGTTCCAGCTCGTGAGCCGCGAGTGGCTCACGAAGGTGTCCGAAGTGGACCCGGTGTCGATCGAGCAGACGCAGCGGGTCGGGATGGACCGGGCGCTGGACCTGTACCACTGGTTCGACATGTACTCGCCGGAACTGCAGCTGGACTGAGGCGTCGTCGATGCCGGCTGCCGTCACCCGCTTCTTGCGCAACAGCGGCGCGCCGGGGTCGACGATCGCCCGCTCGTTCTTCCGGGCCCAGGCCGCCGCGGATCAACGGCATCGGCGTCAGTCATCTGACGCCGATGCCGTTCGGCCAGAGCTCAGAAGCCCGCCGGAACGTGCGGCACGTAGTGCTCCTCCAGCCGCGCCATCTCCTTCTCCGTCAGGCCCAGCTCCACGGCCGCCACGGCGTCCGCGACGTGCCCGGGCTTCGTCGCACCGAAGATCGGCGCCGTGACGGCCGGCTTGTGCAGCATCCAAGCCAAGGCGACCTGCGCGCGGGAAACACCGCGATCGGCAGCGATCTCCGCCACCGCGGAAGAAACCCGGCGGTCGGCTTCCTCCGCCTGCGAGTAGAGCTTCTCCGCGAACCGGTCGTTTTCGCTGCGCTTCGTCGATTCGTCCCAATCGCGCGTCAGCCGCCCGCGGGCCAGCGGGCTCCACGGCAGCACGCCGACGCCCTGGTCGAAGCAGAACGGGTGCATCTCGCGCTCTTCCTCGCGCTGGATGAGGTTGTACTGGTCCTGCATGGAGACGAAGCGGGTCCAGCCGCCGAGGTCGGCGACGTACTGGGCCTGCGCGAACTGCCACGCCCACATCGACGAGGCGCCGAGGTAGCGGACCTTGCCGGCGCGCACGAGGTCGTGCAGGGCCTCCATGGTTTCCTCGATCGGGGTGTTCTCGTCGTAGCGGTGGATCTGGTACAGGTCCACGTAATCCGTGCCGAGGCGGCGCAGGCTGGCGTCGATCTGGGTCATGATGGCGCCGCGCGAGAGGCCGGCGCCGTTGGGGCCGGGGCCCATGCGGTTGAAGACCTTGGTGGCGATCACGATCTCGTCGCGCCGGGTGAACTCGCCGAGGAGCTTGCCGGTGATCTCTTCGCTGGAGCCGTCGGAATAGGTGTTGGCGGTGTCGAACGTGGTGATGCCCGCTTCCACCGCCTCACGGAAGAACGGGCGCGAATCGTCGAGACCGAGGGACCACTCGTGGCGGCCGCGATCCGGCACGCCGTAGCTCATGCAGCCGAGGATCACCCTTGAGACCTGCAGGCCGGTCGAGCCCAGCCGGACGTATTCCATCGAAGGCCGCTCCTGTTCTCATCCAAGACATCGAACGCCGACCACCCTAGCGACGCCCCGCGACGCCGTGGAGTCTTTCCACACTGGACAGTCGTCACGTTGCTCGTTGACGGCAACGTTGGTAAGCCGTATTACCAGGTCGCGCGCCCAAGATCCTCGTGCCAAGCTTTCCGGCGTGACCGGAGCCTCCGAATCCGAGATCGTGCTGACCCCCCTCGACGAGCCGGCCCTGCACCGGCTGCTCGAGGCCGCGGTCGCCGACGCCGACCCCCTCGAGGTGATGCCTCCGGTGGAGGGCCCGCCGGGCTGGACGCCCGAGCGGCGCGAGGCGTTTCTCGCGTTCCACCGGCGCCGCTGCCTCGACCCGGACACCGCGATCGAAACCACGTGGCTCGTCGAGGTCGACGGCCGCGCGGCCGGTGCGGCGCGCCTGCAGCCCGTGCACGGGCCCACGGCCGTCGAGGTCGAGGCCGGCGTGTGGCTGGGCCGCTCGGTGCGCGGGCTCGGCATCGGCAAGCGCGTGACGGAAGTGCTGCTCGAAGCCGCGCGCGACGGTGGCGCGGCGAGGTTCATCGCCTCGACCACCGTGGACAACGCCGCCGCCCGCCGCCTGCTCACCGGCGCCGGCGCAGACCTCGACGTGCACGGCGCCGACGTGGACGCCCGCCTCGACCTCTGACCGGCCGACCCGGCAAGACGAGCCGTGGCCCGCCTCCCGGATGCGACGGACTTGCCGCGGACTGACCCGTCCAGAGCGGTCCTGCGGCAAGCGTGACCTACCGCCGAACCTCGCTCACCTGCACCGGACGCCCTTCCCGCCGCGACAGTTCGCAAGCCTCCGCGATGTAGAACGCCTCCAGCGCGTCGCCCACGCCCGCGGGGCTGGGCGCCCGGCCGGCGGCGACGTCCAGGAAGGCCGCGAGCTCGGCGGCGTAGGCCGGGCGGAAGCGTTCCATGAAGCCGGGGTAGGCGGGGCCCGGCAGAGGGGCCACGCCGGGCTCCACGGAGTGCAGTGGTGCGCGGTCGTCGAGGCCCACCACGACGCCTGAGCGCGAGCCGAGGGCTTCGAGGCGCACGTCGTAGCCCGCGCCGTTGTAGCGGGTCAGCGAAACGGTGGCGAGGGTGCCGTCGTCGAGGGTCAGGAGGACCGCGGCGGTGTCGACGTCGCCGGCGTCGACGAAGAACTGCTCGCCGCGGTTGGCGCCCAGTGCGAAGACCTGGACGACCTCGCGGCCGGTGACCCAGCGGACGATGTCGAAGTCGTGCACGCCGCAGTCGCGGAAGAGACCACCGGAGTGGGGGACGTAGGCAGCGGGCGGGGGTTCCGGGTCCAGGGTGGTGGCGCGGACGGTGTGGAGCCAGCCGAGCGAGCCATCCAGCACAGCAGCGCGCGCGGCCCGGTAGCCGGCGTCGAAGCGGCGTTGGAAGCCGATCTGGACGGGCACCGGCGAGCCCGCGATGTGGTCGATGACCGCCAGGGTCCCGGTGATGTCGGCGGCCACCGGCTTTTCGCAGAACACCGGCAGGCCCGCGTCGACGGCCTTCATGATCAGGCCGGGGTGGGCGTCGGTGGCCGCGGTGACGACGAGGGCGTCCAAACCGGAAGAGAACAGCTCGGAGATCCCGGAAGCGGCCTCGACGCCGAGTTTCGCTGCCGCGGCCTGGGCTCGTGCGGTGTCGACGTCGGCGACGACCACCGAGGAGACCTCGTCGAAGCCCTTGAGCGTTTCGGCGTGGGCGGTGCCGATCCGGCCGGTGCCCGCCAGTCCCAACCTCATCGTGGAAGCCTCCTGCTCGTGGTCGAGAACGAATCAGTGCGTGGGAAAACCGAGGTCGACGCCGTGGGGCTGCCGCGGCCAGCGTGAGGTCACGGCTTTCGTGCGGGTGTAGAAGCGCACGCCCTCGGCGCCGTGCACGTGCGTGTCGCCGAAGAGCGAGTCCTTCCAGCCGCCGAAGGAGTAGTAGGCCATCGGCACGGGGATGGGCACGTTGATGCCGACCATCCCGACGGTCACCCGGCGCTCGAACTCGCGCGCGGCCAGCCCGTCGGTGGTGAAGACGGCGGTACCGTTGCCGTACGGGTTGGCGTTGACCAGCTCAAGCGCCGCCTCGAACGTCTCCGCGCGCACCACCGACAGCACCGGGCCGAAGATCTCGTCGGTGTACACGGTCATGTCCGGCGTCACGTGGTCGAGCAGCGTCGGGCCGACCCAGAAGCCGTCTTCCCGCGCCGCGAGACCACGGCCGTCGACGACCACCGAAGCGCCCGCCTGTTCACCGGCGTCCACATAGGACACGATCCGGTCCCGCGCGGCAGCGGTGACGACCGGACCCATCTGCGACGAAGCGTCGACCCCAGGTCCCGTGACAAGAGAACGGGTCCGGGAAGCGATGGCCGAGACCAGCTCATCGGCCGTGTCCCCCACGGCGACGACCACCGAGATCGCCATGCACCGCTCCCCCGCGCTGCCGTACCCGGCGGACACAGCGGCGTCGGCGGCACCGTCGACGTCGGCATCCGGCAGCACGACCATGTGGTTCTTCGCGCCACCCAGCGCCTGCACGCGTTTGCCCGCCGCCGTCGCGGTCTCGTACACGTGCCGCGCGATCGGCGTCGAGCCCACGAAGGACACGCCGGCGACGTCCGGATGCGTCAGCAGCGAGTTCACCGCCTCGGCGTCACCCTGCACCACGTTGAGCACACCCGGCGGCAACCCGGCCTCGGAGAACAGCTCCGCGAGCCGCACCGACGCCGACGGATCGCGATCCGAAGGCTTGAGCACGAACGTGTTCCCGCACGCGATCGCCACCGGGAACATCCACATCGGCACCATCACCGGGAAGTTGAACGGCGTGATCCCGGCGACCACGCCCAGCGGCTGACGCAGTGAATACGCGTCGATCCCGCGCGAAACCTGCTCGGAGTGCTCACCCTTGAGGACCTGTGCGATGCCGCACGCGAACTCCACGACCTCCAGCCCGCGCTGCACCTCACCCGCCGCGTCGGAGAGCACTTTGCCGTGCTCGGCGGTGATCAGCGCGGCCAGCTCGTCGCGATGGGCGTCCACCAGCTGGCGGAACGCGAACATGATCTTCGTGCGCTGCGCCAGCGAGCTCTCGGCCCAGTCTCGCGAAGCCTTCAGCGCCGACGCCACCGCAGTGTCCACATCGGATGAATCGGCGAGCACGACCTGCCGCGCCACCTCGCCGGTGGCCGGCTGGAAGACTTCGCCACGACGGGTCGAGACGCCGGCCGTGCGGGCGCCGTCGATCCAGTGCCGGACGAGTTCGGTCACGAGAGAGCTCCTAGCGAACGGCGGTGGTCGAGCGGACCACCAGCGAGGGGTGCAACAGGTGCCGGACCGGCGTCGTGCGCTCGCCGCGCACGCGCTCCAGCAGCGCTTCGAACGCCAGCCGGCCCATCTCGGTGCGCGGCTGGTCCACAGTGGTCAGTGAGACGTGCCGCAGCGAAGCCAGCGACGTGTTGTCGTAGCCGACCACGGACACGTCACCGGGAACGCGAAACCCGTTGTCCTCCAGCGCGGAGATCGCGCCCACGGCGTTGAAGTCGTTACCGGCCACCAATGCGGTCGGCACCTCGGCCCGGTCGTACGTGCTCAGCAGCTCCAGCACCGCCTTCTCGCCCGCGGTGTCCGTGTGCTCGCTGCGCACCACGATCGGCTCCAGCCCGTGCGCCGTCATCGCCCGCCGGAACCCCCGGCGACGTGCTGCGGCACCGGCCGCTCCCCCGCCGTCGAGGTGCGCGATCCGGCGATGCCCCAGGCCCACGAGGTGTTCGACGGCGAGCGCCGACCCCGCCTCACCGTCGTCGTTCACCGTGTCCACCCCGGCCGCGCGCGAAGTCCGCGACACGAGCACCACCGGGCATTGGCGCGCCGCCGCCTCGATCGCCGACGCGGGCACCACCGGCGACAGCAGGATCAGCCCTGCCGGCCGGAAGGACAGCAAGCTGCGCAACGCGGCGCTCTCCCGCGAGGGCACGCGGCCACCGGTGTTGAGGATGAGATCGAACCCGGCCGCCTGCGCCGCCGCGTCGAGACCCTCGACCACGTCGGCGAAAAACGCGTTGCGCAGGTCGTTCACCATCACGCCGAGCACGGTCGACGTGCGGCTCGCGAGCGAGCGGGCCATCACGTGCGGCGAGTAGCCCAGCTCGTCGGCCGCCTTCAGCACGGCTTCGCGGCGCAGCGCCGAAACATTGGGCGCGCCCCGCATCACGAGGGACACGAGTGCCCGGGAAACCCCCGCCCGCGCGGCGACGTCCTCCATGGTGGGCTTCACGATTCGCTTGCCTCTCCGCCGGAACCGGCCGGAAACCGGCCCTTGACTCGGGTGTGGCCGACGCTACAAGCTTAGAGCGCTCTAATCAATAGAGCGCTCCAACGCGCACCGAACGGGCCAACGCCAAGGGTCACCGCACGGAGAGGGTTCCCATGACCGCCACCATCCGCATCGCCGCCGCACCGATCTCCTGGGGGGTGTGCGAAGTGCCGGGCTGGGGCCGGGTCCTCGACGCGCCGACCGTGCTCGGGGAGATGGCGGAGCTCGGCATCACCGCCACCGAGCTCGGCCCGCCCGGGTACCTCCCGCGCGACCCGGCCGAGCTGAAGAAGCTCCTCGGCGGTCACGGTCTCAACCTCATCGGCGGATTCCTCGCGGTGGTGCTGCACGAGAACCCGGAGGCCGCCCTCGCCGAAGCCGAGGACTCCGCCGCGCTCTTCGCCGCGTGCGGAGCCGAGGTGCTCGTGCTCGCCGCCGCGACCGGCCTCGACGGCTACGACGAACGGCCCGCCCTCACCGACTCCGAGTGGGCCACCCTGATCACCACCGCCGGCCGCATCCGCGACGTCGCGGCCGGCCACGGCCTCAAGACCGTGCTGCACCCCCACGTCGGCACCCACGCCGAGACGCAGGCCGAGGTCGAACGGTTCCTCACCGACTCCGACCTGCCGCTGTGCCTCGACACCGGGCACCTGCTGATCGGCGGCACCGATCCCGTCGAGCTGGCGCGGCGGTACCCGGACCGGATCGGGCACCTGCACCTCAAGGACGTGCGCGGTGAGCTGGCCGAAGCCGTCCGCAAGGGCACCGTCGGGTACACCCAGGCCGTGGGCAAAGGTCTGTACGTCCCGCTGGGTGAGGGTGACGTGGACATCGAAGCCATGGTTCGCTTCGTGCACGAAGCGGGCTACGACGGCTGGTACGTGCTGGAGCAGGACACGGCGCTCGACGAGCGCAGCCCCGTGGACCTGCCGAAGCGGGACGTGGCGGCGAGCCTGGCCTGCCTCGGGGCGATCGTCGGCCGCCTGGCCGGCTGAGAAGACAACGAGGAAGACGAAGCGAGGAGAGACGACGATGTCCCATCGCTTGAGGCGCACGGTTTCGAGGCACACGGTGCCGAAACCGCGCTCGAGGGCCGCCCGGGTAGTGGCGGGGCTGCTGGCCACCGGCCTGCTGCTCTCGGCGTGCACCGGGCCCGCGGCCGAGCCGAAGGCCACGGCCCCCGCCGCGGCGCCGGTGGAGTCCGGACCGCTCAAGGTCGCCGTGATCACCCACGGCACCGCGGGCGACGCGTTCTGGAACGTGGTCAAGAACGGCGCCGAGCAGGCGGGCAAGGACCTGGGTGTGCAGGTCGAGTACGCCTCCGACGGTGACCCGGGCGCGCAGGCCAAGCTGATCGACAACGCCGTCGCCCAGCAGATCGGGGGCCTGGTCGTCTCGATGGCCAACCCCGAGGCCCTGCAGCCCTCGATCGAGGCGGCGGTGCGCGCCGGGATCCCGGTGATCACCATCAACTCCGGCGAGGACAAGAGCGCGGCGTACGGCGCGCTCACCCACGTCGGCCAGAACGAGTCCATCGCGGGCCAGGAAGCCGGGAAGAAGTTCAAGGACCTCGGCAAGAAGAAGCTGCTCTGCGTGATCCACGAGGCCGGCAACGTCGGCCAGGCGCAACGCTGCGACGGCGCGAAGAGCGGCTTCGGCGGCGACGTGCAGACGCTGCAGGTGGACATCTCCAACCCCACCGACGCCGAGTCGCGCATCCGCGGTGCCGTGCAGACCGACCCGTCGATCGACGCGGTGCTGACCCTGAACTCGCAGGTCGCCGCCCGCGCCGTGAGCGCGATCAAGTCGGTGGGCTCGCAGGCGCAGGTCGGCACGTTCGACCTGAACTCCGACGTGGTGGCCGCCATCAAGTCGGGTGACGTGCTCTTCGCCGTCGACCAGCAGCAGTACGAGCAGGGTTACCTCCCGGTCATGTTCCTCAAGCTCTACCGCGACAACGCGAACATCGTCGGCGGCGGCAAGCCGGTGCTCACCGGCCCCGACCTGGTCGACAAATCCACTGTGGACAAGGTCGGCCAGTACGTGCAAAGGGGCACCCGATGACCACCACCACGCTCGACGAACGGCTCGTGAAGCCGACGCTCATGGACCGGCTGGTGGTCCGGCCGGAGATCGGCGCCCTGCTCGGCGCCGCTGTCGTCTTCCTCTTCTTCTCCCTCGTCACCGAAAAGTTCTTCAGCGCCAGCGGCGCCGCGACCTGGCTCGACGACGCGGCGACGCTCGGCATCATGGCCGTGGCCGTCTCGCTGCTCATGATCGGCGGCGAGTTCGACCTCTCGGCCGGTGTGATGACGGCGTCGACCTCGCTGGTCACCGCCATCCTCGCGACCGAGGTGGGCTGGAACGTGTGGCTCGCCCTCCTGGCCTCGCTGGTGTTCGCGCTCGTCGTGGGCGCGTTCAACGGCTGGCTCGTGATGAAAACGGGCCTGCCGAGCTTCATCGTCACGCTCGGCACGTTCCTCGCGTTGCAGGGCCTCAACCTCGGCGTGACGCGGCTGGTCACCGGCACCGTGCAGGTCTCGGGCATGCGCTCGACCGACGGTTACGCGTCGGCCGGATTCGTGTTCGCCTCGACGGTGAACATCGGGGGCACGCCGTTCCAGATCTCCATCGTGTGGTGGATCGGCGTCACGGCGGTCGCCGCGTGGCTGCTGTCGCGCACGCGGTTCGGCAACTGGATCTTCGCCGTCGGCGGCTCGGCGGCCAGCTCGCGCGCGGTCGGCGTGCCGGTGGTGCGCACGAAGATCCTGCTGTTCATGGGCACGGCGCTGGCCGCGTGGCTCGTCGGCTCGATCAACATCCTGCGGTTCGCGAGCGTGCAGGCCAACCAGGGCATCGGGCTGGAGTTCCAGTACATCATCGCCGCGGTGATCGGCGGCTGCCTGCTCACCGGTGGCTACGGCTCGGCCGTGGGCGCCGCGATCGGCGCCCTCATCTTCGGCATGGCGCGCCAGGGCATCGTGTTCGCCGGCTGGGACAGCGACTGGTTCATGCTGTTCCTCGGGATCATGCTGCTGGCCGCGGTCCTGGTCAACAACGCCTTCCGGCGACGCGCGGAAAGGGTCCGGCGATGAACGCTCCCCTGATCGAGGTCAAGGACGTCGGCAAGATGTACGGCAGCGTCGTGGCGCTCCGGGATGTGTCCACTGTGGTCAACGCCGGTGAGGTCACCTGCGTGCTCGGCGACAACGGCGCCGGCAAGTCCACGCTGATCAAGATCCTCGCCGGCGTGCACCAGCACGACCGCGGCGAGTTCCTGGTCGAGGGCGAGCCCGTGCGGTTCACCTCGCCGCGCGAGGCGCTGGACCGCGGCATCGCCACGGTGTACCAGGACCTCGCCGTGGTGCCGCTGATGAGCGTGTGGCGCAACTTCTTCCTCGGCTCCGAGCCGACGGTAGGCGTCGGGCCGTTCCGCATGCTCGACCGGAAGAAGGGCCGCGAGACCACCAAGAAGGCGCTCGCGAACATGGGCATCGACCTGCGCGACGTCGAGCAGCCCGTGGGCACCCTCTCCGGCGGTGAACGCCAGTGCGTGGCCATCGCGCGGGCCGTGCACTTCGGCGCGAAGGTGCTGATCCTCGACGAGCCCACCGCGGCGCTCGGCGTGAAGCAGGCCGGTGTGGTGCTCAAGTACGTGGCACAGGCGCGCGACCGCGGCCTCGGCGTCGTGCTGATCACCCACAACCCGCACCACGCCTACCCGGTGGCCGACCGGTTCCTGCTGCTCAAGCGAGGTGCCGCGCTCGGGTCGTACAAGAAGTCCGAGATCGACATCGCGGAGCTCACGCGGCAGATGGCGGGTGGTGCCGAGCTGGAGGCCCTGGAACACGAGCTGCGCGCGGTGGAGACGTGAGTCTCGAAGCGCTGACCATCGGCCGGGTCGGGGTGGACCTCTACCCCGAGCAGAGCGGCGTGCCGCTGGCCGAGGTCGCCACGTTCGCCAAGTCGCTCGGCGGCACCGCGACCAACGTCGCGGTCGCCGCCGCGCGGCTCGGCCGCCGCACCGCCGTGCTCACGAAGGTGGGGCCCGACGGGTTCGGCGACTACGTGCGCCAGGCGCTCACGGGCTTCGGTGTCTCACCCGAGCACGTGGGCACGTCGCCGGAGCTGCAGACGCCGGTCGTGTTCTGCGAGCTGAACCCGCCGGCCGACCCGCCGCTGCTGTTCTACCGCTCCCCCATCGCGCCCGACCTCACGCTGACCGACGCCGACGTGCCGTGGGATGTCGTGCGCGAAGTGCCGCTGCTGTGGGTCACGGGCACGGGCGTGTCCACGGAGCCGGCGCGCACGACGCAGCGCAAGATCCTCGAAGCCCGCGGGCGGCGCCGGCACACCGTCGTCGACCTCGACTACCGGCCGATGTTCTGGCCGGACGTCGAGACCGCGCGCGAGGAGATCGGCTGGATGCTCGACCACGTGACGGTCGCCGTCGGCAACCGCGCGGAGGTCGAGGTGGCCGTGGGCACGGCGGACCCGGAAGAGGCCGCCGACCGGATGCTGGGGCGCGGCGTGCGCCTCGCGGTGATCAAGAAGGGTGCGGAAGGCGTGCTCGTCGCGACCCCGGAAGGCCGCGCGACGGTGAAGCCGCAGCGCGTCGAGGTGGTGTGCGGCCTCGGCGCGGGCGACGGCTTCGGCGGTGCCCTCGTGCACGGGCTGCTGTCGGGCTGGGAACCGGTGCGCCTCGCGGAGTACGCGAACGCGGCCGGCGCGCTGGTCGCGGCGCGGCTCGCGTGCGCCGACGCGATGCCGACCGCCGCGGAGATCGAGGAGCTGTTGTGACACTGATGCTGTCCGACGAACGCTGGAGCGAGCTGCTGCGCGTGCGGGCCACCGACCCGGGCGCGGTGCGGCGGGCGTACGCGTCGCGGCGGCGGCGCGAGAACCTGTTGTCGGACAAGGGAACCCTGTTCCTCGTGGCCGCCGACCACCCGGCGCGCGGAGCGCTGGGTGTGGGCGGCGATCCCCTCGCGATGGCCGACCGCCGGTCGCTGCTCGAACGGCTGCTCGTGGCGCTGGCCAACCCGTCCGTTGACGGGTTGCTCGCCACCCCCGACGTCGTCGAGGAGCTGCTGCTGCTCGACGCGTTGCACGACAAGGTCGTGATCGGCTCGATGAACCGCGGCGGCCTGGCCGGCGCCGACTGGGAGATCGACGACCGCTTCACCGGCTACCACGCCGCGTCGCTCGTCGACTGCCGGCTCGACGGCGGCAAGATGCTGCTGCGGCTCGTCGACGACGATCCCGGCACCGTCCCGACGCTGCAGGCCTGCGCCGACGCCGTCACGGAGCTCGCGTCCTACGGCCTCATGGCCATGGTCGAGCCCCTGCCGTACGCCCGCGCCGAAGGCCGGCTCGTGCTGCAGAAGGACGCGGCGGCGCTGGCCCGGGCCGTCACGGTGGCGTCGGGCATCGGCGTCACGTCGGCGCACACCTGGCTCAAGCTGCCCTCGACCGACGACACCGCCGTGCTCGGCGCCACGACGCTGCCGGTGGTGATCCTCGGCGGGGTGCCGTCCGGCGACCCCGCCGCCGACCTGGCGTCGTGGGGCCGCACGCTGCGCCACGACGTGGTGCGCGGCCTCGTCGTGGGCCGTACCCTGCTCTACCCGCCCGACGGCGACGTCGGGTCCGCCGTGGCAGCTGCCGCGAAGATCCTGGAGGCCGCGAAGTGAGCGCACTGCACCGTCCACACGGGACACTGACCGACGACTCCGACCCGATTCTCCTGACGCCCGAAGGGGCCGGGTGGAACCACACCGGCCTGCGGGTGCTCAAGGTCGGCCGCCGGCTGCCCCGGATGATCGAGACCGGCGAGTTCGAGGCCTTCGTGCTGCCGCTGTCCGGCTCGCTCAGCGTGCGGGTCGACGACGAGGAATTCGAGCTCGAAGGCCGCGATTCGGTGTTCTCGCGCGTCACGGACTTCGTCTACGTGCCCCGCGACGCCGAGGTGGTACTGACCTCGCCCACCGGCGCCGAGGTGGCGATGCCGATGGCCCGCTGCGAAAACCGGCTGGAGCCGAGGTACGGCGCGGCCGAGGACGTGCCGGTGGAGGTCCGCGGCTCGGGCCAGGCAACGCGCCAGGTCACCAACTTCGGCGTGCCCGGCGTGTGGGACCACGCGGACAAGCTCAACGCGTGCGAGCTCATCACCCCCGACGGCAACTGGTCCTCGTACCCGCCGCACAAGCACGACGAGGCCGGCGAGTGCGAGGTCGTGAACGAGGAGATCTACTACTTCCGCATCGCCGGGCGCGACGGCGTCACGCCCTCGCGCGAGGGCTTCGGCCTGCACCGCACCTACACGGCCGACGGTTCGCTGGATGAAGACGTGGCCGTGCGCGACGGGGACGTGTTCCTCATCCCGCGCGGCTACCACGGCCCGTGCGTCGCGGCGCCGGGTTACCCGATGTACTACTTGAACGTGCTGGCCGGGCCCGCGGAAGAACGTTCGATGGCGTTCTGCGACGACCCCGCGCACGGCTGGGTCCGCGACACGTGGGCCACGCAGGAGCCGGACCCGCGCTGTCCGGTCACCGATTACGAGGGACGCGCGCGATGAAGCTGACGACGGCGCAGGCGTTGGTGCGCTGGCTGCTGGCGCAACGGTCCGAGACGCTCGACGGGCGCGAGGTACCGCTGTTCCCCGGCGTCTTCGCGATCTTCGGCCACGGCAACGTCCTCGGCCTCGGCACGGCGCTGGAAGAGCACCGCGACGGGATCCCCGTGTGGCGCGGGCACACCGAGCAGGGCATGGCGCTCGCGGCCGTCGGCTACGCGAAGGCGACGCAACGGCGCCAGGTCGGTGTCGTGACCTCGTCGATCGGCCCGGGCGCGCTCAACATGGTGACGGCCGCGGGCGTCGCGCACGCCAACCGGCTGCCGGTGCTGCTGCTGCCGGGCGACACGTTCGTCAGCCGCGCGCCCGACCCGGTGCTGCAGCAGATCGAGCCCTTCCACGACGGCACGGCGACCGTGAACGACGCGTTCCGCGCCGTGAGCCGCTACTTCGACCGGATCACGCGTCCGGAGCAGCTGCTCGCGACGTTGCCGCAGGTCGCGCGGGTGCTCACCGACCCGGCCGACTGCGGGCCGGTGACGCTCGCGCTGCCGCAGGACGTCCAGGCCGAGACCTTCGACTTCCCGCCTTCGCTGTTCGAGCCTGTGACGCACCGGCTGCCACGCCCGCGCCCGGACCGGCGCGCGGTGACCGAGGCGGCGGGCGTGCTGCGCGCGGCCCGGCGTCCGCTGCTGGTGCTGGGTGGCGGCGTGCGCTACTCGGGAGCGGGCCGCCGTGCGCTGGAGTTCGCCGAGCGGCACGGGATTCCCGTCACGGAAACCACGGCCGGGCGGACGCTGGTGGCGCACACCCACCCGCTGTACGCGGGGCCGCTGGGCATCACCGGGTCGTCTTCGGCGAACGCCGTGGCCGCTTCGGCCGATGTCGTGTTCGCCGTCGGTACCCGGCTGCAGGACTTCACCACGGCGTCGTGGACGGTGTTCTCACCGGAGATGCGGCTGGTCACGCTCAACGCGGCCGGGTTCGACGCGGTGAAACACGGCGCGCTGGCCGTCATCGGCGACGCCTACGCCGGGCTCGACGATCTGGGGGGACAGCTGGAAAGCTGGCGCGTCGATCCACAGTGGACTTCCCAGGCCGCCGAGGAACGCGTCAAGTGGGACCAGCACATCGACTCCTTGCGTTCTGCCGCCTCGGAGATCCCCAGCTACGCGCAGGTCGTCGGCGTGGTCAACGACCTGTCCGAGCCCCGCGACTACGTGATGACCGCGTCCGGCGGGCTGCCCGGTGAGCTGATCGGCGGCTGGCGCGGCTCGGGCGAGGTGAGCATGGACGTGGAGTACGGCTTCTCGTGCATGGGTTACGAGCTCTCCGGCGCGTGGGGCGCCGCGATCGCCCACGACGGCGGTCTCGTGACGACCATGCTCGGCGACGGCTCGTACCTGATGCTCAACTCCGACCTGTTTTCCGCCGCGTTCGCGGGCCACCCGCTCGTCGCGGTGGTCTGCGACAACGACGGGTACGCCGTGATCGCGCGCCTGCAGCAGGGCCAGGGCGGCAAGCCGTTCAACAACTTCTACGCCGACTGCCGCACCTCCCACGCCGAGCCGCCGCGCGTGGACTTCGCGCGCCACGCGGAATCGCTGGGCTGCCTCGTTTTCGAGGCCTCGTCGGTCGACGATCTGCGCGACGCGTATGCCAAGGCGCGCGCGGCCGCCGTCGCCGAGCGCCGGCCCGCGGTGGTCGTGGTGCGCACGCTGCCCGCGGCCTGGACGGAAGCCGGCGCGTGGTGGGAGGTCGGCGTGCCCGTGCACCTGGCGGGCCGCCCGGACTTCGACGCCGCGAAGCCCGGGCAGGTCCGCTACCTGAGCCGCTGAGCCGCTAGGCCCAGAGCTTCGCCAACGCGTCGACATCGAGCACCGTGGCGAACTTCGGGAAGATCTGGCCGGTGAGGAACTCGTGGGTGCCGGGCTCAGGGTCGGCGCTGGCGTCGTCGAGCACGAGGATGCGGTAGTCGCGGTCCATCGCCTCGCGCACGGTGCTGAGCACCACGCCGCTGGTGCTGATGCCGGCGAGCACGAGCGTGTCGACGTCGCGGCCGCGCAGCTGCGTGTCGAGGTCGGTGGTGGTGAACGCGCCGACGCGGACCTTGCGCACCGAGACGTCCTGCGGCTGCGGGCTGAGCCGCTCGTCGATCTGGGTGGCCGGGGCGTCGGCGTGCATCACCGCACGGGTTTCGGGCGAAACCATGCGGGCGAACACGCTGGTGGCCGGGATGGCGTCGAACTCGGCGTCGTCGAAACCGACGCGGACCCAGCCGACGTGCCCGCCGTGGGCGCGGACGTCGGCGATGGCGGTGTCGACGCGATCGACCAGCGCCTGGTCGTCGGCGACGCGGCTCACGATGCCGGCCTGGTAGTCCATGACGAGCAGGGCGGTGCGGGCCGGGTCGAGCTGTTCGGTCATTTCCGGGTGCCTTTCGGGATGGGTGGATCGCGCCAGCGTCCGGTCGAGGACGTTGACGAGCAGGAAGACGACGCTCGCGATCACCAGGAACCACGCCAGGTGATGGAGGCCGCCGGTGTCGGCCCGTTGGCCGAAGAATCCGCCTTGGGCGGCGGAGGACACGATGGCGCCGAGGTAGCCGAAGGTGCGCAGCAGACCCGCCGACGCGCCCACGTTCTCCGGATTCGCCTGCCGGTACACGGCGTTCTGCAGCGCGAGGCTGTTGAGCCCCTGCGGGATGCCGAAGATCAGCACGATGCCGACGATCGTCCACAACGGACTGGCCGGCACCAGCGTCAGCAAGAGCACGCACGCGACGAGCTGGGCGACCGACGCGACGACCAGCTTGCCGCGCAAGCCCTGCCGGCGTCCGGTGATCGCCGAGACGACGATGCCGGTGGCGAACATCGGCAGCGTGACCAGGCCGGTGGTGCTCGCCGACAGGCCGCGGCCGTCCTCGAGCCACTGGGTGAAGCCGTAGATGAAGCTGTAGGACACGACGTACGCGAGCAGGGCGCGGCCGTAGGTGAGCAGCAGCGGGACGTTGCCGCCGAGCACCCGCAGGTCGATGAACGGCTTGGGGTGGCGCAGCTCGTGCACCGTGAAGGCCGAGGCGGCGAGAGCGGTGATCACGAGCAGGTACCACGAGCCGACGTGCGGGTTCATGAGGAACAGCAGGAGCGCGACCAGCGTCGTCGCGAACAGGGCCATGCCGGGGACGTCGAGGTTCAGCTTGCCCGGGGCGCGTTCGTCGCGCGGGAACCGCAGCCGGCCGAGCACGAACGCCACGATCGCGATGGGGATGTTGACCGCCAGCGTGGTGCGCCAGCCGCCGAGGCCGATCAGGAGCCCGCCCAGCGGCGGGCCGATCACGGCGATGGTCTGCGTGGCGATCGCGAGGATGGTGAGCACGCCGGCAGGGCTGTCCTTGCCGGTGCGGCGGCCTTCGTCGCGGATCAGCCGCATCGCCGCGGGGTAGCCGGCGCAGGTGCCGAAGCCGAGGATCACGCGGGCGACGATCAGCACCGCCAGGTTCGGGGCCAGGGCGCCGATCACGCCCGCGACCCCGACCAGGGCCGTCGCGGGGAGGAACAGCCGGCGTGGGCCGTAGACGTCGATGAGACGCCCGACCACGGGCTGGCCGACCGCCGTCGCGAGGTAGAGCGCGGAGATCAGCCACGCCGTCTGCGAGGGCGGCGCGCCGAACGCGGCGCCGATCGGCACCAGCGCGACGGAGACGATCGTGGAGTTGATCGGGTTCAGGATCGCACCCGAGACGAGAGGCGCGATGAGCTTGCGGTTGAACCCGTCTTCCGCGCCGAAGCGCTGGCGCGGCTTCACGGGTGCGCTCATTCTTCGACCACGCGCTCCAGCAAGGTCAGCGCCTGGTCCAGCACCCGGCGCTCGGCCTCGGTGAAGCGCTGCTCGAACGCCTTGGCCAGCCACTCTTCCCGGCTCGCGCGGGCCCCCTGGGCGACCGCGCGGCCCTCGTCGGTCAGGAAGAGCAGCTGGCGGCGGGCGTCTTCGGCGTCGGCCTCGCGCCGGATCAGGCCTTGCTCGTGCAGGGCCGCGACCGTCTTGGCCATCGACTGCGGCCGGACCCGCTCCGCGCCGGCCAGCTGGCTGGCCGACGACGGTTCGGAAATCGCCAGCCGAGCCAGCGCCGACGCCTGCGGCGCACTCAGGCCACGCACGGACGACGCGTCCTGCAACCGGCGCCGCAGCCGGCCGAAGACGATCCGCAGCCGCTGGGCCACGGCGTCGGGAGAGGTCTGTTCGTTCACGATAGACAGCCTATACTGATCAGCCTTGGCTGTCTAATTTCTTGATCTACGCCAGCCCCGCGGCCGTCGCGCGCAGGAGCAGGCCGAGCCGAGGTTCGAAGTCGAGCGCGACATGCCCCCAGTCCGGTTCCTGCTCGTAGAGCGTCGCCAGCGTCGGGGTCGGGTGCGAGGCCTGCCACAGGGCGGCCGCGAGAGAGATCGCGGTGGTGATGAGGTTCCGGAGCTGATCGGCGGTCATGGTGCTCGCCCGCTCCAACGCGGTGACGATCCCGGCAGCGGCGGCGAAGGCGTTGGTCTTGTAGGCACGAGCCCGTTCGATGTCGACGTCGCCTTCGAGGTGCATGGCGACGTGACCGAGCAGGTCGCAGAACACCGACAGCGGCGAGAGGGTGTCCGCGAGGACGGCCGCGACCCGGTCCGGCCCCAGCCCGGTTCGGTCGAGGACGGCAGCGGCGACGGCGTCGCGCCACTGTCCCCAGCCACGTTCGGCCAGCTCCAGCAGCAGTTCCTCCTTGTTCGCGTAGTAGCGCCGCACCCCGGTCCGGTGCAGGCCGGCCCGTTCGGTGACCGCGGCGATGGTGACGAACCGCACCCCGCCGAGTTCGAGAGCGACTGATTCGGCAGCGCCGAGCAGGTCCTCGGCCCGCTGCGCCTTGTCTTCGGCCGATCGGGCTCGTTCACGCATGGATCAATTTTAGCGCATCATGGGGTGCGCTAACGCCGTGCGCGGTGCTACGGTCGGCATAGCGCATCACGAGGTGCGTTATGAGTCTTCCTTGAACGAAAGAGGACCTTTCCGTGCGAGCAGTGCAGATCACCGCGTTCGGCGAGCCGAGCGTCCTGTCGGTCGCCGAGTTGCCGGATCCGGTGCCCGGGCCGGGCCAGATCACCATCGACGTCAGCCACGCCGCAGTGGGGCTGATCGACGTGTTCATGCGCCAAGGGCTGTTCGGCGACCGGCCGGGCCTGCCGCGGCCCCCGTTCGTCCCCGGCCTGGAGGTCGCCGGGACGGTCCGCGAACTGGGCGAGGGGGTCACCGGGTTCGCCATCGGGGAACCGGTTGTCTCGATGTCGGCGACCGGTGCGGGCGGGTACGCGTCGATCTCCGTCGCGGACACCGCGCTCGTGGCCTCGACGCAGCGCTACGGCATCGACCCCGCGGTCGCGGTCGCGGTCGTGCCGAACGCGGCGATGGCCCACGTGGCGCTCACCCGAGTCGCTCACCTCGCCGAGGGAGAGAGCGTCCTGGTCCAGGGTGCGCTGGGCGGGTTCTCCGCGGCGTTCCCCGGCATCGCGCGCCGCCTCGGTGCCGCCCGCGTCGTGGGCACCGTCCGCCGCGGCAAGCTCGCCGCGGCCGCCGTGACCAAGCTGCCCTACGACACCATCGTCGACTCCGCCGATCTGTCCGGCGCGCTGGGCGAGGAGAAGTTCGACGTCATCGTCGACCCGGTCGGCGGCGACGTCCGGACACACAGCCTGGCTCTGCTCAAGGCGGGCGGCAGGCTGATCGTGGCGGGCAACGCCGGCGGCGACTGGAGTCACCAGGTCGACACCAACCAGCTGTGGCTGACGGGCACCACGGTCGCCGGCTTCAACGCGGGCGCCTACCTGCCCGCCCACCCGCAGGTCGTCCGGCCGGCATTGGAGGCGGCACTGGCGGCGGTCGCCGCCGGCCTCGGTGAGACCGAGATCGACGTGCTCCCGTTCGCCGAGGCCGTCACCGCACACGAGCGGATGGAACGTCGTGAGCCGGTCGGCCGGATCGTCCTGGTGCCGGGCGAGGACTCCGGCCGAGCGAGACTCAGCGCGGCCTGATGGCCGAGATCATCGGGAGCACCGCCTTGGCCTGCATGGCGGTCATGTGGTCGAGACCGTCGAGGAGTTCCACCTTCCAGCCGTCCCGCTCGAGGGCCGCGCGGTTTCTCACGAGCGGACCCGCGATGTCAACCGTGACGCCACCCCAGCGTTCGCCGTATTCGATGCGGTCCTCGGCGCCCGCGAAGCACAGGCGGGGACACGTCAGGTGGACGGCGTGGTCGTCGAAGCCTTGCAGGGCTTCATAAAGCGTGACGAACTGGCGGGTCTGCGCCGTGGACATCGTGAAGCCGACGGAGTCCCAGTCGCCCGGCGTCGCGTCGCCGCCTTCAGTGCGGGGCATCGCGTGCGTCGCCCGGGTGACGGCGAGCATCGCGTCGTACGGGCCGTCGAGCGGCGGGTAGCCACCCATCACCAGCGCGGTGAGGCGGTCGGTGCGCAGGGCCAGCTGAAGGCCGGCGAGGGCGAGCCAGGAGTAGCCGTAGTAGGCGAAGCGTTCGGCGTCCACGGCGGATGCGATCGCCAGCAGGTCGGCCGAGATTTCTTCCGGTGTAAGGGTTTCCGGGCGCGGGTGGGCGAGGGTGTGGCCTTCGTAGTCGAAGGCGATCACGCGGAAGCCGGCGAGGCCGTCGATGAGCGAGCGACCCAGCGCGGGGTCGCCGCCCCACTGACGCACGGACTCGGCCTGCTCGCCTTCCAGCGGGCGTGGGTTCACGGGCAGCAGCAACGCCGGTCCGTCGCCGTGCACCTCGACGTCGATCGTGGTTCCGCCGGGCAGCGTGACCATGTCGGCCCCATCTCTTTACATTGTAAGCGATTGGTGCCGACGATACTTTACGTCGTATCGAGTTGTCGAGTTGTCGAGCTCAGAGGCCGAGGTACCGGCGGATCTCCTGCACGGCGGCGCGTCCGGCGCGGTTGGCGCCGACGGTGCTGGCCGAGGGCCCGTAGCCCACGAGGTGTAGGCGCGGCTCGGCGACCACGCGTGTGCCGTCCATGCGGATGCCGCCGCCGGGCGCACGCAGGTGCAGGGGCGCCAGGTGGTCGATCGAGGCGCGGAAGCCGGTGGCCCAGAGAATGGTGTCCGCGGGTTCGAACGTGCCGTCGGCCCAGACGACGCCCTCGGGCACGAGGTGGTCGAACATCGGCTTGCGGTCGAGGTACCCGGCGGCTTCCGCGGCCCGCACCTCGGGCGTCACGGCGAGGTCGGTGACGCTCACGACGCTCTGCGGCGGCAGCCCCTCGCGCACGCGCCGCTCCACCTTCGCGACGGCCTGGCGGCCCCACTCCTCGCTGAACTCCTCGTCGCGCCACACCGGCGGGCGGCGGGTGACCCAGGTCGTCGACCTCGCGACGGGCCCGATCTCCATCAGCAGCTGGACCGCCGAGATTCCGCCGCCGACCACGACCACGCGGCGCCCGCGGAACGCCTCGGCGCCGGGGTAGTCGGCGGTGTGCAACTGGCGGCCGGCGAAGCGCTCCTGGCCCGGGTAGTGGGGCCAGAAGGGGCGGTCCCACGTGCCGGTCGCGCTGATCACGGCGCGTGCGGCCCACGTCTCGGCGGGGGTCTCGACCAGCAGGCGTTCGCCGTCCTCGCGGATCGCCGTGACGTCGACCGGGCGGTGCACGGGCAGGTCGAACGTCTTCTCGAAGCGGCCGAAGTACTCGGACACGACCTCACTGGCGGGCCGGGCCGGGTCGGGCGTGCCGAACGCCATGCCGGGGAGGTCGTGGATGCCGTTGACCTTGCCGACGACCAGCGAGGGCCAGCGGTACTGCCACGCGCCGCCGGGGCGTTTGCCGTGGTCGAGGACCACGAAGCCGGTCTCGTTGGCGAGACCCGAACGCCGCAGGTGGTACGCCGCCGACAGCCCCGCCTGTCCCGCCCCGATCACCACGACGTCCGTCTCGTGATCCGCACTCATACAACGTTCAACAACCGCGGGGAACGCGTATTTCGAGCGGTGACTCACACGGCGACGCGGTTGCGCCCGGCGTCCTTGGCTCGGTAGAGGGCGGCGTCGGCGGAGCGCAGCACCTGGTCGAGCGTGTCGCCCGCGTCGGGGTAGCCGGCGACGCCGATGGACACCGACAGGCCGCTGACCTGCACCGTCCCGCCGACCACCACGCTCAGCTCCCCCACCGCGACCCGCACGCGCTCGGCGATGGCGAGCACGGGCGTGCCGCCGGTGGCCGGCAGCAGCACCACGAACTCCTCGCCGCCGAAGCGCCCGACGGTGTCGCTCTGGCGCACGGCCTCCGCGATCGCCACGGCGACGGCGGCCAGGACCTCGTCGCCGGTGAGGTGGCCGTAGGTGTCGTTGATGCGCTTGAAGTGGTCGAGGTCGATCATCAGCACGGCGAACTCACTGCCGGGGCCCCGTCGGCGGGCGCGGGTGAACTCGCGCGTGGCGAGGTCGTGCCAGCCGGCGGTGTTGAGCAGCCCGGTCTTCTCGTCCGTGACAGCGGCGACCTGCAGTTGCTGTTTCAGAAGCAGGTAGCGGTGCAGCAGAAGCAGCGGCGCCACCACGAAGACGACGAGCACGGGCTGCGCCACGAGCGCGAGCGCGGCGAGGCCGCCGAGGCACAGCGTGGCGATCTCGAAGGCGTTGTCCTCCCACGTGCCGATGAGGTCCGCGGCCTGGCGGCTGCCCGTATAGAGGTAGATGCCGACGGCGACCAGCGCCATGTTGACCAGCTCGAACACCGCGGCAGCCGCGACGAGGGCGAGCACACCGTGCCACGTGTCGAGGTGCGCGTCGTTGAGGTGGTCGATGGTCAGCACTGAGGACGCCGCGAAGCAGCTGAGCATCGCCCACGCCGTGCTGGCGAGGAACCGGTGCGCAGGCCGCGTGCGGACGCTTCGCCAGACTCGCAACCACAGGTGCAGGTAGAGGACGAGCGCCAGCAGCGCCACCCACGCCGGCGGCAGCAGGAACGCGCCCGCGAGGTACCAGACGGAGGTGACGTTGATGTGCGTCTGGCCGCTCATCCACCGCCGCAGCCGCTCGATCCGCCGCGACATCTCCGCCTGCGCGATCCCGAGCACGACGAGCGTCGCGAACCACCCGAACTGCACCGCGCCGCCGAAGTTCGTCGCGAACCCGACCGCCACGGCCACCACGGCGGCCACCTCGCACACCACGGCGTACGCGATCCACCTCCGCCGCGCCACCACCCACATCCCCCACCGCGACGGCAGGCCGTCCCACTCCCGCCACGCCGCCAGCGCACCCCGCACGCCGCGGGGTCCCGCTCCCAGCATCGTGACGCCCCTTCGGCCGACGAGGTGGCCCAGGGTAGCCGGTCAACCCTCCGCCGTCGCCGGACCGGGGGAAATCCCGGAGCCCCTCTGCCCCGCGGTCATGACTGGGGTAGAGCGGGTGGGCAAATTCCGGTTCGGGTGAGGGTGTGGCCGGGAGCCTGGGTGGGGTGTTTGGTGGGCTGGGTTGGCTGGCTCGGGCGGGTGCTCGGCTGGGTTGCCAGGTCGGACAGGTTGCTTGGCCGGGTTGGCTGCTTGACCGGGGGTTCGCGACCGCGTGCGCGGCCAGGTATTCCGTGACCAGCCACCCGGACCGCCTGCCGCTCGGCCAGGCGTTCCATCAAACGCTCGGCCGGATTCGCGGTCACCTGCTTGGCCGGTTTCTGCACCGACTGCTTGTCCAACCTCTTGGCCGGGTTGGCTACTCGGCCGGATTCGCCGCCACGCGCGCGGCCAGGTGTTCTGTCACCAGCCACCCGGCCCCGCGGTCCGTCCGCCGCTTAGCCACGCGTTCCACCAAACGCTCGGCCGGATTCGCGATCACGTGCTTGGCCGGTTCCTACACCGACTGCTTGTCCAACCGCTTTGCCCGGTGCTGTGGGCGGGTGCTCGCTCCGCCGATCCGCCGGGCTCGCGGCCGCCTGTTCCGCCGGGTTCCGCGAGCCGCCACCCAGGTTGTCCACAGCCGAGCCGAGTTGTGGACAACCAGGCGCTCCGTGCCGCTTTCGCCAGGTTTTGTCGGGTTGGGCCGATAAAATGGACATGGGCGCGCCCCCTTGGGAGGGCGGCGGTTTTGTCGTCCGGCGGGGGCGCGGGGCAGCTCGAGCGAAGCACCGGGTGAGGCCCGCCGTCCGGGAGGAGCTTGCCGGCGGGCGCGGGTGGCAACCCGCGGACCCGCCGGCGGGAGTGGGTCAGCGGCGGCGCAAGGCCCGGATGATCATGAACACCGCGAACAGCACCGCGGCGCCCGCGGCGACCGGGATGAGGCGTTTGGCCACGGACTGGCCCGCGTAGTCCAGGAGGTCGATGGCTTCGGTTTCGCCGGTCGAGCCGCCGGAGGGGACGCTGCGGAGCTGGGGCTTGGCCGCTGAGCCGGCTTCGGCGCTGTCGGCGGCGGACTGTTCGGCGAGGTCGCTCTTGGCGGTCGCCTCGGCGGCCGGGGCGGTCGCCGCCTGGGTGGTCGATACCGAGCCCGAGCCGGCGGATGCGGCGGCTGGGCCGGGCGTGGCGCCGGCGCCGGAGTCCGCTCGCAGTGAGTCGGCCAGGTTGCCCGCGAAGGTGTCCAGCAGCTTGCCGCCCACCTCCGAGATCAGGCCGCGGCCGAACTGCGCCGGGCGGCCCGTGATGGCGATGTCGCTGGCCACGTCGCCGTGGGTGCCGCCGTCGTCGGTCGCGCGCAGGGTGACCGTGACGGTCGCGGCCGCGGTGCCGCCGCCGCGGGCGTCCTTGCCGGAGGCCTTGATGACGACCTTGCGGGCCGCTTCGTCCTTTTCGAGGAACTCGCCGGATCCCTTGTACAGCAAGGAGATCGGGCCCAGCTTGACCTTCACCGTACCCGTGAAGGAGTCGCCCTCCACCTTGGTGAGCGCGGCCCCCGGCATGCACGGGGCGACGCGCTCGGGGTCGATGACGGCCTGCCACACCTCCTCGAGAGGCGCGGGGACGGTGAATTCGTGGTCGAGCCGCACGGGCCGACCTCCTCTCCTTCGAACCGCAGAACCAAAAGCCAAGAACCGATGAGGCCCACCTTACGACCGTGACGGCCGAAAGGTGGGCCTCGTCGACAATCAGCCTCCGACCGCGGCCGTGAGGGCACGGCCCGTGAGCACCCGCGCGAGGTGCTGCCGGTACTCGACGTCGGAGTTGCCGTCGGCGGCCGGGCTCGTGCCGTCGGCGGCGTGCGCGGCGGCCGCGCGGATCACGTCGGCGTTCGCCGAGGCGCCCACCAGCGCTTGCTCCACCGCGACGGCCCGCACCGGCGTCGAGCCCATGTTCGTGAGCGCCACCCGGGCCTCCTCGATCACGCCGCCCTCGGTGCGGACGGTGGCCGCGACCGCGACGATCGACCACGCCTGCGCGACGCGGTTGAACTTCTCGTAGTGCGCGCTCCAGCCCGTGTGCTTGGGCAGGCGAACCTCCACGAGCAGCTCGTCGGGCGCCAGCACAGTGGTGAAGAAGTCCTGGAAGAACTCTCCCGCGCCCACCGTGCGCCGGCCGTTCGGTCCGGCGATCACCAGCGAGCCGTCGAGCGCCACCGCCACAGCCGGCAGGTCACCCGCCGGATCGGCGTGCGCGAGCGAGCCGCCGAACGTGCCGCGGTGGCGCACCTGCGGGTCGGCCACCTTGTCGGTCGCCTCCTTGGCCAGCGCCGCGTGCTCGGCGACGAGGGCATCGCGCTGCACGTCGTAGTGCGTGGTCATCGCGCCGATCACGATGGCGTCGCCGTCTTCGCGGACACCGCGCATCTCCGCGATGTTGCGCAGGTCCACCAGGGTGGTCGGCGCGGCGAGCCGCATCCGCAGCACCGGCAGCAGGCTCTGCCCGCCCGCCAGCACCTTGGCGTCCTCGCCCGCGGCGGCGAGCGCCTGCACCGCTTCGTCCACACTGGACGGAGCCACGTACTCGAACGGGGCCGGGATCACTGGGCACCTCCGGAAGCGTCGATCGAACCGAGGCCGCCGCCGGCCTCCGAGCCGGCTCCCCCGGCTCCCGTGGTTCCGTGCTGGATGGCGTGCCACACGCGCATCGGCGTCAGCGGCATTTCGATGTCGTTCACGCCGAAGTGGCGCACGGCGTCGACCACCGCGTTGACCACCGCCGGTGTCGAGGCGATCGTGCCCGCCTCGCCGACGCCCTTGGCGCCGAGCGGGTTCGTCGTCGACGGCGTTTCGGTGCGCGCCGTGGTGAACGACGGCAGGTCCGCCGACGAGGGCAGCAGGTAGTCGGCGAACGTGCCCGTGGTGAGCGTGCCGCTCTCGTCGTGCACGGCCTCCTCGAACAGCGCCTGCGCGATGCCCTGCGCGAGCCCGCCGTGCACCTGGCCGTCGACGATCAGCGGGTTCACGACCACGCCGACGTCGTCCACGCACACGTACGAGCGCAGCTTGATCCGGCCCGTCTCCGTGTCCACCTCGGCGGCACACAGGTGCGTGCCGTGCGGGAAGGAGAAGTTCTCCGGGTCGAACGTCGCGTCGGAGTCGAGCGAGGGCTCGATTCCGTCGGGCAGGTCGTGGGCCGCGAACACGGCCAAGGCGACATCCTGGATCGTCGTCGACTGATCTGTGCCCTTGACCGTGAACTTGCCACCTCCGAACTCCAGGTCGTCCTCGGCGCATTCGAGCATGTGCGCGGCGATCGGCATCGCCTTCGCCACGACCTTCTCGGCCGCCTTCACGACGGCGATGCCCCCGACGACGAGAGACCGCGAGCCGTAGGTGTCCATGCCCTTGTGGGACGACTGCGTGTCGCCGTGCAGCACCTCGATGTCCTCGAACGGCACACCCAGCTGGTCGGCCACGATCTGGCTCCACGCCGTCTCGTGCCCCTGGCCGTGGGCCGAGGCTCCGGTGGTCACCTCGATCTTTCCCGTGGGCAGCACCCGCAGCTGCGCGTACTCCCAGCCGCCCGCCCCGTAGTCCAGCGAGCCGAGCACCCGCGACGGCGCCAGGCCGCACATCTCCGTGAACGTGGAGATGCCGATGCCGAGCTGCACCGGGTCACCCGATTCGCGCCGCCGCTGCTGCTCGCGCCGCAGGCCGTCGTAGTCGAAGAGCTCCTTGGCCTTCGCGGTGGCGGCCTCGTAGTTGCCCGAGTCGTAGGTCAGCCCGGCCACCGTGGTGAACGGGAACTCCTCGTGCTTGATCCAGTTCTTCTCGCGCAGCTCCATCGGGTCCATGCCGAGCTCGTCTGCGAGCTCGTCCATGATCCGCTCGATGGCGTAGGTCGCCTCCGGCCGGCCGGCGCCGCGGTAGGCGTCGGTGAGCGTGGTCGTGGTGAACACGTTGGTGCAAGCGAAGTGGTAGGCGGGGAACTTGTAGATCGCGTTGAACATGAACGCGCCCAGGATCGGCACACCCGGGCCGACGAGCCCGTTGTAGGCACCCAGGTTCGCGATCAGCTCGACCTTCAGGCCGGTGACCGTGCCGTCGGCGTTCGCGGAGATCGTGATGTCCTGGATCTGATCGCGGCCGTGGTGGGCGGTGAGGATCGACTCGGAGCGCGACTCGTTCCACTTCACCGGTTTCCCGAGCTTCTGCGCCACCAGGACGGCCATCATCTCTTCGGGCAGCACGGCGATCTTGCCGCCGAAGCCGCCGCCGACGTCAGGCGCGATCACGCGCACCTTGTGCTCCGGGAGCCCCAGTGTCAGCGCCGTCATCACCCGCAGGATGTGCGGGACCTGCGTGGCCGACCACATCGTCAGCTGCGCGCCCGTCGGATCGACGACACACGCCCGCGGCTCCATGAACGCGGGAATGAGCCGCTGCTGGCGGAAGCGGCGCTTGACCACGATCTCGGACGAGGCGATGGCGTCCTCGACATTGCCGCCGGTACCCGCCTCGGCCGAGTCGAACGCCCAGAACGCGTTCTTGTTGGTGCCCAGGTCCTCGTGCACGAGCTGCGCGCCCTCGGCGAGCGCGGCCTCCATGTCGAGCACCACGGGCAGCTCGTCGTACTCGACCTCGATGCCTTCGAGCGCGTCGTGGGCTTCGCTGGAGCTGCGCGCCACGACCACGGCGATGCCCTCACCGGCGAAGTTCACCTGGCCATCGGCCAGCACGGGCCGGCGCGGCGCCTTCATGTCCGGCGTGATCGGCCACGCGCACGGCATGCCGATCGAACCGTCCGGATCCAGGTCCTTGGCGGTGTAGACGGCGATGACACCCGGCGAATCCTTGGCCGCCGAAGTGTCGAGGGAGGTGATCTTCGCGTGCGCCATGGGGCTGCGCAGCACGGCGAGGTGCAGCATGCCCGGGAGCGCGATGTTGTCGGTCCAGCGGGTGCGGCCGGTGATGAGCCGCTCGTCCTCCTTGCGGCGACGGGACTTCCCGACTTCGGGTTCGATCGTGGCAGTCATCACTCACCACCCACACCGACGTGCTTGATCTGTTCGGCCTCGGGTCCGGCGCCCGGGCTCATGTGCTTCGCGGCGTCGCGCACGGCGCGCACGATGTTCTGGTAACCCGTGCAGCGGCACAGGTTGCCTTCGAGTCCTTCACGGACGGCCTGTTCGTCTGGATCGGGGTTGTCGGCCAGCAGGTCGATGGACTGCATGATCATGCCCGGCGTGCAGAACCCGCACTGCAGGGCGTGGTTGTCGTGGAACGCCTGTTGCACCGGGTGGAGCCGCCCGTCGCGGGCGAGTCCTTCGACGGTGGTGACCTCGCTGCCGTCGGCCTGGACCGCGAGCACTGAGCAGGACTTCACGCTGTGGCCGTCGAGGTGGACGGTGCACGCGCCGCAGTTGCTCGTGTCGCAGCCGACGACTGTGCCCACTTTCCCGACGCGTTCCCGCAGGTAATGGACGAGAAGTGTGCGGGGCTCCACCTCATCGGTGTACTTCGTGCCGTCGACGGTGACGGTGATGCGCATCAAAGGCCTCCAAGAGCAAATGCCCGCCTGACCCGGGTGGGGCCGGCGGGCCGGTTCGGGAACGGCCAAGGTCGATCGTGATCGGCCTCACATGGGAGCCTGCTACTCCTTACGCGCGCGGACAAGTCCGGATGTCGTACATCCGGGCCGTACTCCCGCATCTGCATGCTTATGTGCAGGGCCCTTCCGCAGATGCGGACCTCCGTCCGGGTGATTTTTCCACCCGGCGGCAAAACTCACCCGAGTCTCAGGTGGACGGTCACACCATGGTCGACTTCCGCCTGGGCGTGGGGATTTCCGGTCAGTCCCCCACTGCTCGCCGCAGTCGCTCGAGGATGAGCGGGTTTTTCACCGCATTGTCGGGTCTACAGTGAATCAAATTCCGCAAGTGCGGTTTATCCCGTGTGTTTCCTCCGCAGATGCGGACTCATCAAAAAGTCCCGCACACCGTGGCGTGCGGGACTTTCTGAAAAACACTCAGTTGTGGATCCGGCCGGACAAAGCGGCCAATCGTCGTCCGGTTCCGCTCCAGCGCAGCGAAATGATCTCCGCCGCGATCGACACCGCGGTTTCCTCGGGCGTGCGCGCGCCCAGGTCGAGGCCGATCGGCGACGAAAGCCGTTCCAGCTCGGCTTCCGTGATGCCGGCTTCGCGAAGGCGGGCGAAGCGGTCGTCGTGGGTCTTGCGGGAGCCCATGGCGCCGACGTAGCCGACGTCGAGGCGCAGCGCGATCTCCAGCAGCGGCACGTCGAACTTCGGGTCGTGCGTGAGCACGGCGATCGCGGTGCGGCTGTCGATGCGGCCGGCCTCGGCCTCGGCGGCGAGGTAGCGGTGGGGCCAGTCGACCACGACCTCGTGCGCGTCGGGGAACCGGCTGCTGGTGGCGAACACGGGCCGCGCGTCGCACACCGTGACCTGGTAGCCGAGGTAGGCGCCCATGCGCGCCATGGCGGCGGCGAAGTCGATGGCGCCGAACACGAGCAGCCGCGGCGGCGGTTCGAACGAGTTCACGAACACGGCCATGCCTTCGCCGCGGCGCTGGCCGTCCGGCCCGTAGCGCAGGGTGCCGGTGCGACCGCTGGCCAGGAGGCCGCGCGCGTCGTCGGCCACGGCGTCGTCCATGCGCGAAGAGCCGAGCGAGCCCTCGACGCGGTCGGGCCACACGATCATGCGCTCGCCGACCAGGCCGGGCGTCTCGTGCTCGACGATCGTCACGATGGCGACGGGCTCGCCGCTGCGCACCGAGGCCACGACCTGGTCCAGCTCCGGCATCGACTCGCGGTCGAGGTGCTCCACGTAGATGTCGATGATCCCGCCGCAGGTCAGGCCCACGGCGAAGGCGTCGTCGTCGGTCACGCCGTAGCGCTGCAGCACGGGCTTGCGGTCGGTGACCACTTCCTGGGCCAGCTCGTAGACCGCGCCCTCGACGCACCCGCCGGACACGCTGCCGGCGACGGTGCCGTCCGGCGCCACCACCATCGACGCGCCCGGTGACCGCGGCGCCGACGAGAACGTGGCCACCACCGTGCCCAGGCCCACCGTCTCGCCCGCCAGCCAGCGGCGGTACACGTCGTCCAGTACGTCACGCATCGGCAATCTCCCCGAGCAGTCGTTCCAAAGTCGCCAGGCTGTGCCCGGCCAGCAACCGGTCGATGTGGGGCAGGGCGGCCACGATGCCGGACTGAACCGGAGCGTACCCCTCCCGCCCTGCGTGCGGATTCACCCAGAATACGGCGTGCGCGAGCCGGCGCAGTCTGCCGAGTTGCTCGGACAGCAGCGCGACGTCGCCGCGTTCCCAGCCGTCGGAGAACACGGTGACCACGGAGCGGCGCGCGATTCCGCGCTGGCCCCAGCGGTCGAGGAACACCCGCAGCGTCTCGCCGAGGCGCGTGCCGCCGGCGAAATCGGGCACCGCGTTGCCGGCCGCGAGCATGGCCTGCTCCGGGTCGCGCTGCCGCAGCTGGCGCGACACCCGCGTCATGCGCGTGCCGAGTGTGAAGACCTCGACGCTCGACGGTGCGGACCTGGTGAGCACGTGGGCGAAGCGCAGCAACGCGTCGGCATAGGGGCTCATCGAACCCGAGACGTCGATGAGCAGCACCGTCTTCCGCGGGCGGGTGCCGCGGCGGCTGCGGACGAGGCGCACGGGTTCGCCGCCGTCGGCGAGCATGGCGCGCAGCGTGCGCGCGGGGTCCAGCCGGCCGCGGTGGGCGGGGTGGCGGCGTGCCGCGCGGCGTTGCGGCGGAACCGGTTTGAGCGTGGCCAGGAGCTCGCGCAGGTGCTCACGCTCGGTTTTGGTGAGCTCGGCGAGATCACGGTGGCGCAGCACTTCGTGGTCACTCGCGGCGACCTTCAGGGTGTCGGGCTCTTCCTCGCCTTCGCCGCTGCCACCGCTGTCGGACGTCAGCGGCGCGATGCGGGCACGCTTCTGCGCGGGGACGGATTGGGTGCCGCGGCGGGTCTCGTCGCCCTCGAACCAGCGCGCGAAGGCTTCCTCGTAGCGCGGCAGGTCGTCGGGATCGGAACACAACGTGAGCCGGCCGGCCCAGTACAGCTGCGTGGGCTCCGCGATGTCCACCTCCGCGACGGCGGCCAGATACGCCTGCACGCGCCGCGCATCGCACGCGACGCCCGCCTCACGCAGAGCCGCCGCGAACCCGGCGAACCCGGCCAGCGGATCGGCGACCTCGGTGTCCATGCCCCCATTGTGCAACGCTTTCGCCCGCGGCGGCGCTTTCGGTGACGCGCGAGCGCGCACGCCGCCCCTCCCCCGGGACGACGCACGCACTCGGCGGCTCCGCACAGCGACCACCCAAGGTAGCGGGAGGGCGGGCGCGCGGAGACTTATCGGGAAAAGATCGAGAAGGTGAGGTGGTGGATTCCGGGCACGGTTTCGCGCTTCGGTGCCGCTGTCGGTGTGCGGTCAGCGCGCGCCCGGGCCGGTTCGTTGTCCGGGTTCGGCGCCGCGGTTCAGTGCCAGGTCAGAGCACGGGGAAGACCGCGGCTGCGCGATCGATCTCGGTCATCCACACGGTCTTCCCCCTCTCGGCTGCTTCTGTCGCGCTGATGGGAAAATCATGACTCGCGGCCGATGGTCCGGTCAACGCAATTAACATCGAGTCCACAGTGGACGATTACGGAACGATCGACCACCACACCACGTTCGCGGAACGACGGCGCCACCGAAAGCCGTTGTTCGCTTTGCGCGATCACCACACAGCGCCAGTCGCCGCGGCAAGCGGCCGACCCCGCGCAGGCACTGCGCCGCGCAAGACGACCCGAGGCTTTGCAGGAGGACCTCGCCACGCTCGCGGGACCACGCCACCACGCCAAGCCGCTGTTCGCCGCGCGATCATCACCACGCGGCACCACGCATCACGGCAGACGGCCGAACCCACACAAACACTCCGCCGCGCAAGAGGACCCGCAGCTTCGCAGCAGAACAGCGCCACGCTCGCGGCACCACGCCACCACGCAAAACCGCTGTACGGCGCGCGATCATCACCACGCGGCACCACGCACCGCGGCGAGCGGCCGACCCCACGCAAACACTGCGCCGCGCAAGACGACCCGAGACGTCGCAACAGAACAGCGCCACACTCGCGGA